>NZ_QTLR01000003.1:0-333616 GCF_003602765.1 Veillonella sp. AF36-20BH | reverse complement strand
GAGCCGTGAGGTTTGGAGCTGACTGGTACTAATCGATCGAGGGCTTTACTTAAGCAGCGTAACCAACTTGAAGGAGCAACGCGACGCACAAGTTGCGTGGAGTCGCTTACGTCGAAACGTAAGATTTCACGATGTGAAATCCACAGGCTTCGACGCAATCCTCCAGACGTGTACTTTGAGTATGGGACGCAACATATAACAAAACATTAAGCAGAATGTGCAACAAATATATATACCTTCTATGTGGTTTTCAGAGTACAAACTCTGACAGATTCAGTGGCGATGGCTATGAGGATCCACCTGTTCCCATCTCGAACACAGTAGTTAAGCTCATAAACGCCGAAAGTACTTGGCTGGAGACGGCCTGGGAGGATAGGAAGCTGCTGATTAACGAAAAGAAAAAGGTCTACCGAATGGTAGGCCTTTTTCTTTTTGCTCATCTTCGACTAGCCCCCCCTGCTAGAACCGTCTCCAGCCAAGGTTGTAGAGGTTATATCTATCTGCGTGTCTGTGTAAGACGGCCTTGGGAAAAGCAGGGCAGTAGAAGATGGAGGAGTGAAACGACGACAGATTCACTGCATCGCTTTCTTCCGAACGTAAGATTTACCGAGCTGCAAAGCAGTGAAGGAAAATCCACAGTGAGGAAGCAAGTAGGGCAAGCAAAAAGTAATTAGGATTAAACGAAGTATGGGGCCCACACATCACCTTCTTCCGAACGTAAGATTTACCGAACTGCGAAGCAGTGAAGGAAAATCCACAGTGAGGATTGATAGGAAGCCGCTGATTAAGCTAAAGGCACACCTGAGGGTGTGTCTTTTTTTGTATGGCTTTCTATCCTCCCAGGAGACCTGGTGAGTAGGGCAAGTTAAAGGTAATAAGAATAAAACGACGATAGATTTACTGCATCACTTAGTTCATTATTTTTTAATTATATTATCAGTTAATTGATAATAAATAATTAATGAAGGTCTAATTATAAATTTTAATAATTACTATTTATTACATATTCTATTCATGCATAGAATTATCACTTTTTTATATAGATCCCTATCTAGACTAGTAAATACGTGGTTTATGGCTATCTTACTGATATTCAATAATATACCAAAATGTACCAAAAATTACTCGTTTTGATTATATTTCATATCACTTTCACTATGTTTTCACGAACTATCTATATACTAGCTATAGTTGATTGAGATCAACTAAGGAAATGGAGGTCTACTACTAATAACTTTTACCTGTCCCTTTTACAAATAATACAAACAACACAAAACAATACAACACATAAAACAACACTTAAATACACAACAATACTCTCCCTGTGTATAAACAAAACAATACATATACAAAACTCTCTAATTATATATACCATCTCCCGTATATATAAAGGTAAAAGTTAGGTAGACATAAGAGCCCTTGAAAGAGGGCTCTTTTCCTTTAATATTTCCTATTATTTTATTGATTAATAAGCCTATATTTCTTGACATAGTATGTAATATTTGTTAAACTAATCAAGTATCAAGCAAAGCTTGATGAACATAGGGGTATAGCTCAATTGGTAGAGTAGCGGTCTCCAAAACCGTTGGTTGTGGGTTCAAGTCCTACTGCCCCTGCCAAAATTTGGATTGCGGTCTTTGGACCGCATGTCCATAAAATTACTCGAAAAATATTAAAAAATGCTTGCGTAGCCGCAATCATTATGTTAATATAAGTGAGTACCTTGTACATGACTCAGTAGCTCAGCTGGATAGAGCGTTTGACTACGAATCAAAAGGCCAGGGGTTCGAATCCCTTCTGGGTCACCAAATTAAAGCATCACAGTAATGTGGTGCTTTTTTATTTTGCTTTTTATATGTATATAAAGGACCCTACATATTTATGTAGGGTCCTTTTATGAGTTAATAATCTTTATTTAATAAACTAAGTTTTATTATTTCGCATGTGGCTGATCTGATTCCGCTACTACGTTAACGACAATTTCTTGATCTGCAGAAATAAGATTCATAATGATGGGGATTGGCTGTTCGATGGCTTCAGCTATAGCCTTAATTTGTCGCATTGCAACAGGATGAGGTGTTGTTCCATCGCTTTGAAATAATTCTTCCAATTGAGTGATTTCTGCTTGACTTAGATTCGATTTGTTTGCGAATTCTTCGATCGTCATATTATGTTGCTCGCGATAGCTTTTAATGATTTCACCGATATACATACTCGCCTCCACTTGAATTATATTAATACATTTTTATTTTATGTGAAAGTTCGATAAAACTCAAGTTAGATTGAAATGATACTTCATATTATTGATACATAATGGTTTTATATTATAAGATAAACATACAATGATACTGATATATATGGAAATGAAAAGAGGTTTGCTATGAAGACGAATAGAAAACAACTTTTAATTGTTTATATATGTTTAGCATTAGGGGCTTGGAGTGCTAGCGCTGACATCAGCTTTAGTCAATCAAATAGAGATACGAATCAAACGCGTCGAGATAATACGACAGTACAGCATGGGTCTGAAAAAACTGTTGACGATTCTGACCAAGGCAGTCCTGTTATTGCATCGTATTACAAAGATGGCAAAAACAAGAAGAAAAAGAGTACTGCTGCTGATGAGACTAAGCTTTCAGAGAAACAAAATGCAACTAAAGAATTGAATGAACATTCTTGGGTAGAAGAAGCGGGAAAACATCCCTTACCGTATGAGGTTGTAGAAGGGAAAGCGGTCAGTGAAGAAGAATTAGCCCACTGGTGGAAGGTTTTTAACGATCCTGTATTGGATCAATTAATTGATTTGACCCTCAAAAATAATCGGCAGTTAGAGGTAGCTCGTTCTCGAGTTAGACAAGGGCGGTTACAGTTGGGTATTGCTGAAGCACAGCGATTACCTTGGCTAGATGCTTCCGGTTCATGGTCGGCTAATAGAGGTCAGGGTGAATGGGATTCAGACCGAGAAGCGATAAAGAATTTACCTATATCTGATAAGATGACGAGAAATGTAGAAACCGGTAAATTGGGAATTGATGCGCGATGGGAAATTGATATATTCGGAAGACAAAAAGCAAAATCACGTGCTACATCGAATTCGTTACAAGCATCACAGGCGGATTTATATTCCACTTGGGTATCTTTGAGCGCGGAAACCGGATTACAGTATATGTCGTTAAGAACTTTACAGGAGCAATTGCGCATAACAGAAGATGATGTGAAGCGTCAACAGGAAGCGTTGGAACTGATTAAGATAAATTATCAGTCTGGTATTATTAATGAATTACCTGTGCAACAGGCTATATATGCATTATCTCAGACTCAAGCGGAGATTCCTTTATTAAAGAAAAATATAGCTTCCACAATGGCTGCTCTTTCTATATTGACAGGAACAGTTCCAGGCGAGATTGATGGGTTATTGATGGAAAATACTTCATTACCTACGGTGGATCCACACATGTTTATCGGCATACCGGCGGAAGCTTTACGACAACGGCCTGATATTCAGGCGGCGGAACGACGTATTGCGGCGCAACAACAGAAAACCAAGGCTGCAAAGGCTGACCTTAAGCCTAGATTTTCACTAAATGGCAGTATAGGCTTGGAGTCGTTTTCATCGGGAGGTCTTATTTCGGCTATCGGTAAAATGATAGGAATAGGACCATCTATCACTATGCCTATTTTCAATGCCGGTGCTATTCGTAAGAATATAAAGGTACAAACAGAAAAGGAACAGGAATACTTGGCACTTTACGAAGAGGCTGTTTTGAAAGCTGTAGGGGAGGTCCGAAATGCAGTAACGGATGCATCTCAGGATCATATTAAGTCTGAGGAATTGATATCTGCTGTAGAATCTGCACAGCAAGCAGAATCTTTGGCGCAAACCAATTTTGACTCCGGTCTTAGCGATTACTTAAGTGTTCTTGATGCACGAAGAAATGTATTGTCTGCAAGGCGGCAATATATCATGAGTCGGGGACAAGAGTTTGCTGATACCGTTCGTTTATTTAAATCCTTAGGCGGTGGTTGGGAAGCCATGGACATGGATCAGGAGGCAGAGGCGGACTCGCATGCTAAGAAATAGTGTGAGAAACGGGGAATGATTATGAAAGAGAAACTTGATGTCCTTAAACGGTGGATGGCGAATAATAGAAAAAAGTGCGCAGGTATAATGATTGCCTTTCTAATAATTTTGGGTGGAGTAGGTTATTATGCTTATAATCAATACGAAGCGTACATGGCCTCTCATCATATTGTGTTGCAAGGCAATGTGAATCTGCGTGAAGTTAATGTTGCATTTCGGGGAAGTGACCGGATTGCCAGCCTTTTGGTGGATGAAGGTGCGGTCGTGAGCCAAGGGCAGATTTTGGGGTATTTACATTCTGATGAATTGAATCTTGCTGTACAGCAGGCTAAGGCTACCATTGCAGCACAGGAAACTATAGTGGCCAAGTTGCAAGCAGGCAGTAGACCAGAAGAAATCGCTCAAGCATCGGCACGAGTTACATCTGCAGAAGCTGCGTTAGCACAATCGAAACAAGAAGCAGAGAAGTTACAAAAATCCTATAATGCTTCAAATGGTAAGGCCGTTAGTCGACAGTCTGTAGATGATATACAGGCGAAGGTGAAAGTATCGGAAGCCAAATTAAACGAGGCTCAGCAAGCATACAATTTAGCTGTCGCAGGGCCAAGACAGGAAGATATAGCACAGGCCCAAGGCCAATTGGATGCGATGAAAAGCGAACTGGCCCGTCAGGAGTTTTTGTTAAACCAAACCGTATTAACAGCTCCTATAGACGGTGTTATAACGGCCCGATTATTACAGGTCGGTGATATGGCTTCACCGAATACACCTGTATTTAAATTGGCTGAGAATACTAAGAAATGGGTTCGTGTATATGTGAACGAACGGGATTTAGGAAAAATTTATAACGGTATGGATGCAAATGTAACAACGGATACATATAAGAACGAACCGATTCACGGAACAATCGGATATATTTCTTCCGTAGCGGAATTTACCCCTAAATCAGTAGAAACGGAGGATGTGCGTACTACCCTTGTGTATGAAGTACGGGTATATGTAGATGACCCGAATAATCGCCTTCGTTTAGGAATGCCTGCCACTGTTTCCATTGATATATAGAGGTGTGCGGTGAATGATGTATATGCAATCAAAGCGTCACAATTATATAAAGAATTTCCCATTGTTGGAGCTGATCCTATAATAGCATTGGATCATTTGGATTTTAAAATTCGGAAAGGCTGTTTAACTGCGTTGGTCGGGCCAGATGGGGCGGGAAAAACAACTTTGATTCGTTTGATAGCCGGTTTATTGGATGCCACGGCTGGTTCTTTAGATGTCCTCGGAATGGATGTGAAAGCACATTCACAGGCAGTTCAAGATAGACTCAGTTATATGCCTCAGAAATTTGGGCTTTATGAGGAATTATCCGTCAGTGAAAACATGAATCTCTATGCAGATTTACACGGTATTCCTTTGCATGTGAGAACGAAGCGGGTTGAAAAATTACTGCATATGACGGGGTTAGCCAAATTTACTAAGCGTCAAGCTGGTAAATTGTCAGGCGGTATGAAGCAAAAGCTTAGCCTAGCTTGTACATTGGTTCGTTCTCCGGAGCTTTTATTGCTCGATGAGCCTACTGTAGGGGTCGATCCATTTTCAAGGCGGGAGTTATGGGAAATCTTAGAGTCGCTGGTATGTACAGATGGAATCAGCGTACTTGTTAGCACTGCATACTTAGATGAGGCGGAGCATTGTAAAGATGTTTTCGTCCTCAATAAGGGGCACTTTTTAGCAACGGGGACGCCGCATGAGTTGACCCAAATGTCTGAGAAACGATGCTTTCAGGTAAAAATTCCGAAGTCGTTGAGCATGCGAAATGTACAGGCCGCATTGATGGATGACAGGAAATGCGTGGCGGATGCAGTTCCGGAGGCCGGTGCCGTGAGGTACATAAAAACAAAAGAAATGCTTTCGATTCCTTGGCTTAATGAGTACGGTATGGAGGAACAACCAGTTCAGAGTCGTTTGGAAGATACCTTTATGATGCTGTTAAAAGAGGATGAAATTGCCTCAAAACAAGGGGCTAAGCCTTTAGATAGTATCGATATGGATTTGGATGAAAGTGCGATAGTGAAAGAACGAAAGCATTTGTTGTCCCCCAATGAAATGGTTGAGCGTCCAGTAGAAATTTCCGTATCTCATTTGGTGAGAACATTCGGTGATTTTACGGCGGTGGCTAATACATCATTTACGGTGCAGCGCGGAGAAGTATTCGGGTTACTCGGTCCAAACGGAGCAGGGAAGACGACGACATTTCGTATGTTGTGTGGATTATTACCTGTAACAAGCGGTGATTTAAGCGTAGCTGGCGTTGATGTCGTTAAATCTCGTACAGCGGCAAGAAGCAATTTCGGATATGTAGCGCAAAATTTTTCTTTGTATGGCAACTTGTCCGTTATGGAAAATCTGGAATTTTTTTCTGGTGTGTACGGTTTGTACGGTCAAAAAAAGGATGATCGAATAGAAGCTGTTATCAAGGAGTTTCGTCTAAATGATGTGCGCGATATGATAGCCGGTGATTTGCCTGGTGGTTATAAACAGCGCTTGTCCATGGCGGCTGCCTTAATGCATGAGCCAAAAATTCTTTTCTTGGATGAGCCCACAAGTGGTATTGATCCTCTTACGCGGCGTAATTTCTGGCGACAGATTACTTCTTTATCAAAGCGAGGAACAACGATTATTATTACGACTCATTTTATGGATGAATCGGAATACTGTGACCGTATTATGATTCAGGATGCAGGGAAACTCGTTGTACTGGGAACACCTGATGAAGTTAGACGGATTGCCGGCGATGAGAATTGTACTATGGATGAAGCGTTTATCTCCGTCATACTGGAAAAACGGGAACAGGAGGATAACGTATGAACGGATTTATAAGACGGTTTTCCTCATTGGTATACAAGGAGACCTTACAAGTATTGCGCGACCCTAGCACTATTTTGTTGGGTGTTGTGCTACCTATACTACTTATCATCCTCATCGGCTCAGGGGTTACTTTGGATGTTAAACACGTGCCGATAGCAGTGGTTATGGAACGGCAAGATTCTATGACCCAGAGTGTGTATGACTCCTTATACGGCTCTGAGTACTTTCAACCTATAGCGGTTCGCGATAGAAAAACGGCGGAATTATTGATGGAAAAACGAAAGGTAGATGCCATATTGGTGATTCCACAGGACTTTTCTGATCAAATTATGCGTGGACAAGGGAAAGTGCAGGGGATTTACTATGGTGTCGATACTTCGGTAGCGATGAGTATAGAAAGTTATGTAAACTCAGCTATTAACTTATGGGCCGTTAAGAATATTCCGTTTATGCTACGTGGTGGATATATAACAATGAACCCTCGCATGTGGTTTAATGAGACAAATACAAGTACCTGGTTTTTGATTCCTGGACTCATCATGATTATCATGACGATTGTATCCGTTTTTCTTACGGCTGTCGTTATGGCTAGAGAATGGGAACGTGGTACTTTTGAGGCTTTATTCGTTACACCAGTTAAGCCTATTGAAATTATTTTGGCTAAGGTAGTGCCTTATTATGTATTGGCCATGTTGGGGCTGTTGTTTTGCCTCGGTGTTTCGTATTTCTTTTATGAAGTACCTATGCGTGGTTCCTTATGGATCATCTGCATCGTGTCCACATTGTATTTGATTGTTTCCTTAAATATGGGACTACTTATATCTGCGTTTACGAAGAAACAGTTCTTAGCTTGTCAAATGGCGTTACTTACCAGTTTTTTACCGGCGTTGATATTGACGGGGTTTTTATTTGATCCACATTCACAACCTGTGGTGATTCAATATATTTCACGGCTTTTACCTCCTACATATTTTTTAGAATTGCTGAAATCATTGTTCCTAGGTGGAAATAACTGGTATTTGATTATTAAAAATAGTGCCGTATTATCGGGGTTTGCTATTTGCTTTACAATATTGACAATTTATATTACGCGGAAGAAGGTGGAATAATGAATTGGCGCCTGTATTGGAATCAAATTGTCTCCATCATATGGAAAGAGCTATTAGCCACCTTTAAAGATCCGAAAACTCGTATAATCTTACTGTTACCGGTTATTATTCAAGGGTTCCTCTTCGGTTATGCCGCAACCTATAATCTCAACAAGGTTCCCTATGTATTGATTGATGAAAGTCATACGCAGACCGCAGCTGCATTAGAATCGACTATTAATTCATCCGGTGTTTTTGAACTGTATCAATCTGCGAACTCTCCGGATATAATCGCACCATTAATAGACTCCAACAAGGTTATTATGGCGGTTATCATACCTCAGGATTTTGAAGAAAACTTAAAGCATAAACAACCTACATCTATTACTGTTATTGTAAATGGAACGAATACAATGACTTCAGGTCTTGCCACAGCCTATATGGGGCAAATCATTTCTCAATTCAATCAGACTTGGTTAGGTGTTGAGCATAAGGAAATCACAATTGAATCTCGTACCTGGTACAATGAAAATCAGCAGTCTTCTTGGACTTTCTTGACAGGTCTCGTTATATTGATCAGTATGACACAAGTTATCATGTTGGGGGGGGCTATCTGTGGCACGAGAACGAGAGCAGGGGACCTTTGATCAATTATTGGTAACGCCCGTATCATCTATGCAAATTTTGGTTGCAAAGTCTATACCACCCATGTTAATAGGACTGTTTCAAAGTACTGTATTGTTATTAATAGCCATGTTTTGGTTTAAAGTTCCATTTCGGGGCAATATATTTCTTGTGTATGCCGTGTTGTTTACGTTTATAAGTAGTAGCATTGGATTGGGGTTATCTATTTCGGCTATTGCAAAAAATATGCAGCAAGTTCTCGTATATGTTTTTGTCTTTCTTTTTCCACTAGCCTTATTGTCCGGATTAATCACACCTGTACATAATATGCCGAAAATATTGCAATATCTTACATATGGAAATCCTATGCGGTTTTCTGTTGAGGCAATGCGCAGAATTTATCTAGAAGGTGCAGGATTGACGGATATTTGGTTTAATTTTATTCCTATGATTATCCTAACCGTTATAAGCATGTCCATAGCAGGATGGCTATTTAGAAATCGCGTTGGATAAAGCTAATGATTAGATCGTTAAACTTTTTATATTTTGTTATAACAATACGGCAGACCTATATAGCATTTTTTTATTAATAAATATGCTACTGCCGTATTGACTAAATGAATGTAGACTGTTAGAATAAAGGCATAGAAAATATCATATTTGGGAATAGGTGCTGAAAAGCATAATAGAGAAGCTGGTTAAATGCCAGCACGGTCCCGCCACTGTATGGTCGAGCGAGTCTAAATTAAGTCACTGGGAAACTGGGAAGGCTAGATGAGCGATGACGCCGAGTCAGGAGAACTGCCTATTCAACATTCACCATTTGACCTACGAGAGATAGGGAGGAGAAGTTAATAGCTCCTTTTTACGTACCCGTAAAAAGGATTTTTTAGTTCTATTGGATCTAAATTGCATTATATTTGATTTAGATTTTAGTTCTATACGATCTAAATGTCGTGCTATGGTCATGGTGGATTACCTTATTGGTATTACCAGCATGACATATGTTATGACTGTTAATATATTTTATGGTAAATGTAGGGCATGCATTTATTCATCATCATCCTAAAAAAGAGGCTGACCCAGGGTTCTAGTAGTTCGGATTCTGGGTCAGTCTCTTTTTATTTTGCAAATATTAATTATCGGTAAGACCTTTTAGATTGAGACCTGTAGAGTTAAGGTTTAGATGAGGCGTTAAGCATTAATAGATATACAATTATTAATAGATATACAATTGTAGAGTTAAGATTTTTTAGTTTTAGAATTTGTTTTAGGTTTACGTAAATCATAAGGTTTAGATAGTTATTTTCCTTGGAATTTATTTTTAGATATATGGATTTTAAGTCATTTATAAAAAAATGATTGACGATGAATTCCATACATGATATTATTATTTCAGTTGAGACGCGGGAGTGGCGGAATTGGCAGACGCACCAGACTTAGGATCTGGCGCCTTACGGCGTGGGGGTTCAAGTCCCTTCTCCCGCACCAACTTTATTGCACCTTTAGAGGTGTATTTTTTTTGCCTAAATTAAGTATTAACGTGGATATTTATATCGATAAACACATACAATTTGATAGCAAGATAGGTACAGATTTAACTACTACGTTATATGTTATAATATATTAGTTAGAACTATTTAATTAATACAATCATAGTAATACTATATGGTGCAGTATGGATAATACATTAACAAAACTGCTTTCACAGAACCCATCCTTTGTGGATGGGCTAAACGCATTTCAGCGAAAGGGGAAGTCAGTCATATATGGTCTTAGCGGATCTCAAAAGAGTTTCCTCTTAAGTCAATCTTTTTCTGCAGGTCTTATAAAACCTGTAGTCATCGTAGTCCATGATAAGGACCATAAGGAGATGTGGGAACGGGACTTAGCTTTTTTCATGCCTAATGTACCAGTCTTATCATTTCCTACAACAGATCATGTAGACTTTACGACTGTGGCTCGCAGTCTTGAAGACCAAGGTGCGCAGATGCGAGCATTAGCACTGTTGGCATGGCAAGAGCCGGCAGTAGTCATTGCCAATGCTGAAGAGGTTACACAGTATGTTGTATCTCCTCATTACTTAAAGGGGCAATCGTTGCATTTTGCTTTAAATGATGCAATTGAACGTGATATAGCCCTTGAACAGCTCGTAACAATTGGATATGAACGCGTAGACCAGGTGGAACAACGTGGTCATTTTGCTGTGCGTGGAGATATTTTAGATATTTATCCTGTAAATAGTGATCATCCGATTCGTATTGAATTCTTTGGCGATGAGATCGATACATTGCGTTTCTTCTCCGTTGAGAATCAACGCTCTATTGAGCAAATCGAATCCTATACGGTAACTCCTTTCTTTCTTGGTAAAAGTGATGCGGAAAGTACTTTATTATCTTATGTGAAAGAGGGCACTCTAATTTATGATGAGCCAGGTCGTATTCAAGAGGCGTTAAAGAAATTCTTAAAAGAAGATCCTACACATCGGAAAAATCATTGTGATTGGAATGAACTACAACGCACTGTAGATGCTACGAATCAAGTGGCTTTCACATTTATGCAACAACGTTCTATTGGACTTGCAGGATTTAATCCTATTGGCATTCAAGGGAAGACGATGACGAGCTTTGAGCGTCAAATTCCCCTATTAATAGATGAAATTAAACAATGGCATCGTTTAAATCATCAAGTGGTACTCGTATTAAATAATCAGCAACGACGAGAAGGTATTGAGCGCGCCCTTGAAGGGGAGAATATTGCATTTATTCATAGTGATACATGGATAGCAAAGCCAAACACCGTCGTTATTTTAAAGGGCTTATTAACAGATGGTTTTGAATTGCCCAATAGCCATCTCGTAGTTGTCGTAGAAGGTAATATTTACGGACAGCAAAAGCGCAAGCTTCGTAATAAGCCTAAAAAGGGCCAAGAAATCAATTATTTTACAGATTTAACGCCTGGTGACTATGTAGTACATAATATGCATGGTATCGGCAAGTATATTGGTCTTAAAACAATTGAGACGGAAGGCATTCATCGCGATTATATTGAGATTGCTTATGCTGGAACGGACAAACTGTTCTTACCAGCTAATAATTTAGATCAACTGCAAAAATATATTGGCAACGAAGGTGATGTGCCACGTATTAATAAGATGGGTGGTCGTGACTGGAGCAAGGTTGTTTCAAAGGCAAAAAAATCTATTGATGATTTAGCAGATAAACTCGTTGAGATATATGCACAACGAGAAATCACAGAAGGTTTTGCATTCTTGCCAGATCAACCATGGCAGCAAGAGTTTGAAGATGCATTCCCCTATGAGGAAACGGAAGACCAATTACAGGCTACCGCAGAGATTAAAGAATCCATGGAAAGACCTGTTCCTATGGATCGCTTGCTCGCTGGTGATGTAGGTTTTGGTAAAACGGAAGTGGCTATGCGCGCCATTTTCAAGGCTGTTATGAGCGGAAAACAAGTAGCAGTACTTGTACCAACTACGGTTTTAGCACAGCAACATTTCCAAACTTTTTTGAATCGCTTTGCTCCATTTGGGGTGAAAGTAGATGTGCTTAATCGATTCCGAACTACATCAGAGAAAAAACAAATTCTTAAAGGCGTAGAGGATGGATCTATTGATATTCTCATTGGAACTCATTCATTACTTAACAAAAAGGTGGTATTCAAAGACTTAGGAATGCTCGTTGTAGATGAGGAGCAACGTTTTGGGGTAGTACAAAAAGAAAAGTGGAAAGAGTGGGCTAGCAATATCGATGTACTCACTTTGAGTGCTACACCGATTCCGCGGACTTTACATATGTCCCTTGTTGGCGTTCGAGAAATGTCTGTTATCAATACTCCGCCAGAGGAGCGTTTGCCTGTTCAAACCTATGTGGTGGAATACGATATGAATCTCATAGCAGATGCTATCAAACGAGAACTTGCAAGAGGTGGACAGGTCTATTTCGTATATAACCGTGTCGCGTCTATTAATCACATGGGAGAACTATTAGAATCCGCATTGCCTGGCTTGCGTTATGCTATTGCTCATGGACAGATGACAGGCCGTCAAATTGAGGAGATTATGACCGATTTCTATGAAGGTCATTATGATGTACTCTTGTCCACGAGTATCATTGAAACTGGCTTAGATATTCCTAATGCCAATACTATCATTATTTATGATGCAGACCGTTTAGGTTTATCTCAGCTATACCAAATGCGAGGCCGTGTAGGACGTTCTCGTAGACGTGCTTATGCATACTTTATGTATCGGCCAGATAAAATACTTTCAGAGGCAGCTGAAAAGCGTTTGAAAGCCATAGAGGAGTTCACCGAGCTCGGCGCAGGATTTAAGTTAGCCATGAGAGATTTAGAGATTCGCGGTGCCGGCAATCTATTAGGCTCACAGCAACATGGTAATATCGCATCTGTCGGCTTTGGTATGTACGTGAGCATGTTAGAAGAAGCGATTGCAAAGGCTCAAAATAAAGAAGTTGAGCGAGATGTATCCATTGATCCAGCTATCGACTTAGAGGTAGATGCGTTTATTGACGATGCGTATATCAAAGATAGTGCACGTAAGATTTCTGTATACCAACGATTGTTACATATTAAATCTAAAGAGCAACTCGATGATATGACGGATGAGCTCATTGATCGCTTCGGTACACCAACCGACCCAGTAGACCGTTTGTTGCGCATTGCTCAAATTAAAGAGCAAGCGCGCCTACTGGGCATTAAAAGTATCGTCCGTAGAGATAAGCGGCTCACCATCCATTGGTATGACGATTCTAAAATGACCGATTGGGACATGGGGGCTGTACGAGAAGATTTATGGAAAAAAATGAAGTTTATGGACACCAAGCCAGCCACATTATATGTGAATCTTAATGGCATGAAAGGTTCTGTTTTGACCATTACGGAAGCGGTGATAAAGGCTCTTAGCCACAAGTCACCGACTAAGGAGGGCCTATGAATCGATTTTTAAAAGGAGCCATGATTTTAACCTTAGCCGGTATTATCGTGAAGGTCATCGGTGCGTTTAGTAAGGTTCTTATTGCACGGATTTTAGGTGGTGAAGGAATTGGGCTATATATGATGGCCTATCCAATCTATCAAATTATCGTTAGTATTTCTGCTGCAGGTATTCCTGTAGCCATATCTATTATGATTGCAGAGAAACTTGCTAATGATGATATGCGAGGCGTACAACAAGTATTTTCCGTATCTTTAAGGGTACTCGCTATATTAGGGCTGGTATTTAGTTTGGCCTTATATGGTAGTGCGCAATGGCTCGTAGACAATCAAATCATCACCGATCCACGTGCTTTAATTGCTATTCAGTTATTATCTCCAGCCATTTTTGTAGTGACCATCCTGAGCTGTTTTAGAGGGTATTTCCAAGGTTTCCAGTATATGGTGCCTACTGGTACGAGTCAAGTATTTGAACAAATCTTTCGCGTGTCTTCTATGGTAGGTTTGGCATACTACTTCATTGATCGTGGACTCCATTTGGCGGCAGGTGGTGCGACCTTTGCTACATTCCCAGGCGTATTGGCAGGGTTACTGGTATTAATTTATTTTTACTACCGACAACGTAATGTTCGAGAGAAGATGCTTTCACAACAGAATCCTAATGCTATTTGTGAAAGTAATGGCACCGTAGTTAAACGCTTGTTTAGCCTTGCTATACCTGTTTCTATGGCGAATATTATGCTTCCTATGGTATCACTCATTGATACATTTATCGTCCCAAAACGATTGATGGATATAGGATACTATCTCAATGAAGCAACCACACAATTTGGCTATTTAACGGGGATGGCAACATCTCTGATTGGGTTGCCAATCATTCTAACTACGTCCTTAGCCGCTAGTCTTGTGCCAGCCGTATCTGAGGCCCATACTCAAGGTGATGTACATCGCATCGTGAAACGAGCGGAAACGGCGATTAAAATTGCTAATATGTTTACGATTCCAGCCTGTATTGGTCTCTGTGTACTAGCTACGCCAATATCGCAATTAATATATGCAACACCCCACGCAGGGCCTGTTATTGCTGTTATTAGCTTGAGTATTGTGTTCCTCGGATGGCAGCAGGTTACTGCAGGTGTTTTGCAAGGGTTAGGAAGGACAGTAATTCCTATGGTGTCGATTTTTATCGGCTTATTAGTGAAGACATTCTTAGATTATGAATTGACAGGCAGTGTTGAGTTGGGCATTAATGGTGCGGCTTGGGCGACGAATTTAAACTTTGCTATTGCAGCGCTTATTAATCATATTTTTGTAAAAAGATATGTAGGTTCGGTACTCAACACATTAGAGTTATTAAAAATAATAGTATCTGCCATGGCCATGGGCGGTGCTACACAAGTCATCTATGTGAGCACTGTTGATTTATTAGGCAATGGTGGCGCTGTGGCTGCAGCAATTGTAGTGGCTATTTTTGTATATGGTTTATCGTTATGGCTTACTAAAGCTGTCGTAAAAGATGATATATACTATTTCCCAATCATAGGCAAGCGCTTACAAGCTCGACGCAATAGGGAGGAAGCAAAGCTATATGAAGAACAATATTGATATTCAACCTTTAGTCGATGTAGTGAAAACTTTGCGTGCACCAAATGGCTGTCCTTGGGATCAAAAGCAAACGCATGAATCTTTACGTCGCTATTTTATAGAAGAGACTTACGAAGTGGTAGATGCCATTGATAATAAAGATATGCCGAATCTTCGTGAAGAGTTAGGTGATGTATTATTGCAAGTTGTTTTTCACAGTCAATTGGCAGAGGAGGCTGGTCATTTTACACTTCAAGATGTAATTAATGATGTCGCTGAAAAAATGATTCGTCGTCATCCTCGTGTTTTTAGCCCAGAAAATGATGAAAAATCATACACTTGGGATGAATTAAAGGCACAAGAAAAGAAAAATATTCAAAATTCTGTATTGGATGGTGTATCGAAAAGTTTACCTGCTTTAATGGCGGCTTATAAGCTCCAAGAAAAGGCTGCAAAGCTAGGATTTGACTGGGATGAGCTTGATCCTGTTTGGGCTAAAGTTTCCGAAGAAATGGGGGAATTTAAGGAGGCTATTGACCAAAATGATAGAGAAAATATGGAAAAAGAAGCAGGAGATGTGCTTTTTTCCTTGATTAATCTATTCAGATGGTATAAAATAAGCGGTGAAAATGCACTAAATCGCACAAACACAAAGTTCCGACAGCGTTTTTTACATGTAGAAGCTTGTGTTAACCAAAGCGATCGCTCATGGGAAGACTTTTCATTAGCTGAGCTCGATGCTTTTTGGGAGGAGGCTAAAGTGCAGGAAAAGTAACCTAGAGGTTTATACACTTCTAAGGTATTGTAATTTTAAGGAGGTTCTGTCATGAACAAAACAGAATTAATCGCAAGTGTTGCACAAAAAACTGAATTAACTAAAAAAGATGCTGAAAAAGCAGTAAAAGCTGTATTTGACACAGTAGCTCAAGAATTAGCAGCTGGTGGCAAAGTACAAGTTATCGGCTTCGGTACTTTCGAAGTTCGTGAACGCGCAGCTCGTGAAGGCCGTAACCCACAAAACGGTAAAACTATCACAATTGCAGCTTCCAAATCCCCTGCATTCAAAGCTGGTAAAGGTTTGAAAGAACAAGTTAACGCTGCAAAAGCTAAAAAACGCAAAAAATAATCCATATTGGATGTGAAAGAGACCTTTCGAGGTCTCTTTTTTTTATCTATTTATGGTATAATGCACAGAGAAAGGGTGCATTATGAATAACGAAACATCAAGGAAGGTTCTCATCGTGTCTGCCTCAATCGGCACTGGACATATGCAAGCCGCAAGAGCCATAGAAGAATATTGGAAAGAAAAAGAGCCACAAGCATCAATTACCCATGTTGATTTTCTTGATACAGAAACTATGTCTGTAGAGCATTTAATTAAGGGTACCTATATCAAGATGATTGACGTATTCCCCATGCTCTATGATATGATTTATCGCGTATCGAAAGGGGAAAAACGAGGTACCATTATGCAAACCGCATTGTCGTACCTACTAAAAAGCCGCATGCTTAAACTAGTACAACAAGAAGAGCCAGATGTAATGGTCTTTACACATCCATTTCCTTGTGGTGCGGCATCGATTTTAAAACGTCAAGGTCATATAGATGTACCACTAGTGGCTATTATGACAGACTTTAGTAGTCATCAGTTTTGGCTCTATCCACAGATTGATGTTTACTATGTTGCAACAGAATCTATGGTACCTGAAATGGTAGCTTCAGGTATCGATGAATCTCGTATTCATGTATCTGGCATTCCTGTGCGGCGATCTTTTTTCCGTGATGCTATTGAAGAGTATAGCTTAGAGGAACCTGTGAAAGTTCTTGTTATGGGTGGTGGCCTGGGTTTAGGCTCTCTTGAGACGGCTTTAAAACATCTAGATGAAGTAAATGGTATTGGTGAAATTACCGTTGTAGCCGGACAAAATACGTCTCTTTACGAATCGTTAGTTGTCCTTAGTGAATCTATGAAGACGAAGACCACCGTATATGGTTATACTACCAATATTTCTGAGCTCATGAAATCATCGTCTTTGCTCGTTACAAAACCTGGTGCATTGACCTGTATGGAGGCTGTTACAATCGGATTGCCAATGGTATTCTTTAATGCTATCCCAGGGCAGGAAGAGGCAAATGCAGAACTATTAGAGCAACGGGGGTGTGCTCGTTGGGCTCGTGATATTCATAACTTAGAAGATGTGGTAACTGCACTGTTAATTAATTCTCCGCGACTTCAACAAATGTCTGAGCGAGCTCGCGAATGGCATGTGGATGGGGCTGCTGATATTGTAAATAGTCTCATTGAAATTTTAGATGGTAGTGCACAAGATGAGCTTGTGAAAGCTCAAGAGGCAATTAGCTAACCAATATAGAAAAAGCGATGACCAAAAGGGCCATCGCTTTTTTCTATTGATACTGTTCAATATGTTCTTTTCGAAGTTTTTGTAATGTGACTAAGAAAGCATCCGTACTTTCTGCACCATCCAATAAATCTTTTAATTGGTAAGAGTCATCAAGGGTAACACTCCATTGGAAGGAGTCGTTATCGTCGTACACATTGAATACGACTGGTGTCTCTAAGTCCTCTGGCATATAGCCGTCATCATCGGACACAGTTGCATACGTGCCATCCTCTAAGAGCTCGGTAAATAATGTGTCATACCCATCAATGTCGATAAGTTCAAAGTTGATACTTTCATAAAAGTCTAAAACCATATCCGTCGCCATGTGGACCTCCTCATGAATATATATGTTACGTTTATTCTACTGAGGGCGCCTGTTACTGTCAATGGTAATGTGTAGTATAATAAATAACAGAATTACAAAATAGGAGCGGAATATGAACGTTATTAGTTTACAGAACATAGAGAAATCATATGGCACAAGGCTACTGTTTAAAGAGGTGAGTATGACTTTTACCACGGAAAAACGATTAGGTCTTGTGGGCATCAACGGAACGGGTAAGTCTACATTTCTAAAAATATTAGCAGGACAAATGGAAGCTGATAAAGGCACCATTGAGCGTAATGGTAAGGCTAGCATTTATTACTTAGCGCAGACACCTGATTTTGATGCGGAAGCTACTTTGCTTGAGGCCGTTCTTGATGGAAATCATCCTCGGTTGCAAATGGTAAAAGCTTTTGAACGTATTAGTCGTGAGTATCGCCAAATGCAAGAGTCTGGTAAAGACGATGCTAAAATATCTCGCAACTATATGAATGCATTGGAGCAAATGGATCAACAAGACGGGTGGCAGGTAGAGCAAGAGGCGCGCATTATTTTATCTAAATTGGGCTTTCCTGATGTGGAGCAAAAGGTAGCTATGTTATCAGGAGGGCAAAAGCGTCGTCTTGCATTGGGGCAAGCATTGCTATATCCATGTGATCTTTTATTACTAGATGAGCCGACTAACCATTTGGATGAAGATAGTATTGATTGGCTAGAGTCGTATTTGAGTGTACGTCAAGGAGGATTATTAATCAGTACCCATGATAGATATTTCCTCGATTCCGTATGTAATGGTATTTTAGAGCTATCAAATCGTCATATGTATCAATACGATGGCAATTATGAAGAATTTATTGCCTTGAAAGCTGATCGAGAGGCTCGTGAAGCTGCTACGGAAGAAAAACGACGTCAATTTTTAAAACGAGAAATCGAATGGGTACGTCGTGGTGCTCTGGCTAGAACTACAAAACAAAAGGCTCGTCTTGACCGTTACGAAAAATTAAAGAATATGGAGAAAACCCGTCGTCCGGATCAAATGGATCCTATTGCGCTGAAGACACGTTTAGGAAAAACCATCTTTGATATTGAGCATTTAGAGTTTTATTTTGATGAACGTCCTATGATTAAGGACTTTACCTATCACGTGGTACGCCATGATCGTATCGGTATAGTAGGACCCAATGGTGTTGGTAAGTCTACCTTTATGAATATCCTTGATGGCACCTACGAAGCGACGAGAGGCACTATCGGTAAAGGTGAGACCGTTCGCATTGCTCATTTTAAACAAGAGCTACCTGAATTTGATGAAGATATGCGCGTTCTCGATTATATTCGTGAGGACCACTCTTATATGGTACTCGGTGATGGATCTACATTGAGCGCAGGACAAATCCTTGAGCGATTCCTTTTTACCCCAGAATTACATGGTGTACCGATTCGAAAACTCTCTGGCGGGGAACGTCGTCGTTTATACCTCTTAAAATTGTTGATGAGCGCCCCTAACGTATTATTGCTGGACGAACCGACGAATGATCTTGATATTCCAACATTGGAGGTATTAGAGGATTTCCTTGACTCCTTTAGTGGCGTCATCATTACAGTTTGTCACGATCGGTACTTCCTAGACCGCGTAGTGGATAAACTGTTTGTCTTTACAGGCGATGGGCATATTGAAATCGTTCATGGCTCGTATTCTGACTACAAAGATGCTCTTGATGAAAGTAGTGGTAGCAAGCGCCCATTCTATATGCCAAATGATAATATACCGGCTAATTCCAAAACGGTACGAGCTGTAGAAGGTGGAGAGGCTGATAGCGATGACTCTGTTGATAATCAATATAATAGGGTAGATACCCTTGGAAATGATAATGTTGTAGCTAGTGATGAAACAGATACTTTCAAAGAAATACCAAAGAAGGGTCTCAATAAAGCAGAAGAAGCGGAGTATGCCAAAATTATGGATGAATTGCCTAAGCTAGAACATTTAGTGAAGGGCCTCGATGTTATGATAAGCCAAGTGGCTACTGATTATGAAAAAATGCAGTCACTGATGGAGGAACGAGAAGAAACACAGACTCAAATAGATGCGCTCACTGAACGGTGGATGGAATTAGAGGAACGCCTATAACTCCTTTTATCATGCTATTTTTTAATATCTGCTATGCAAAGGAATTACGTGTAAGTTTATTGATAAAACTCACAATGTATAGTATAATTTCTACGATTAACGATAACAACGTTACCTAAGTAGGAGGAACTCATGAGTAAGTACCAATTTTTAGACCGTCGCGTGCCAATTGAAGACGGAAATATTGCATTAGTACAAGATTTAACTAAATGTAAAAACTGCTCCTTATGTCGTAAAGCTTGTGCTGTAGACATGGGTGTATTTGATTATTATGATTTAACAACAAATGGGGATCATCCAATTTGTATTCATTGTGGTCAATGTGCGTCTATTTGCCCATTTGATTCCATTAATGAGCGCTCTGAAATTGATGAAGTAAAAGCAGCTATTGCTGACCCTAATAAAATCGTCATTTTCCAAACTGCGCCTGCCGTACGTGTTGGTTTAGGCGAGGAATTTGGACTTGAGGCTGGTACATTTGTAGAAGGTAAAATGGTGGCTGCTCTTCGTAAATTGGGTGGCGACTATATTCTCGATACAAACTTTGGTGCGGACATGACTATCATGGAAGAAGCATCTGAGTTATTAGAACGCGTTATTAATAGTGATGCAGTATTGCCTCAATTCACATCTTGTTGTCCTGCTTGGGTTAAGTTTGCGGAAACATTCTATCCAGAATTCTTGCCAAACCTATCTACGGCTAAGAGCCCAATTGCTATGCAAGCGCCTACACAAAAAACATATTTTGCTGAAAAAATGGGCCTTGATGCAAAACAAATTGTTGCTGTTGCAGTAACACCATGTACAGCTAAGAAGTTTGAAATTCGTCGCGATGAAATGAATTCCTCTGCGGAATACTGGGATACACCAGAAATGCGCGATACAGACTACTGTATTACTACACGGGAACTTGCAAAATGGTTGCGCGCAGAAGAAATCAACTTTGATGATCTTGAAGATTCTGCTTTTGACCCATTGATGGGTGAAGCTTCTGGTGGTGGTATTATTTTCGGTAACACTGGTGGTGTTATGGAAGCGGCTATGCGTGCGGCTTACAAGATGGCGACAGGTGAAGATGCACCTCAAACATTGATCCCATTTGAAGCTATTCGTGGCATGGATGGTGCTCGCGAAGCAGACGTAGTGATTGGGGATAAAACATTACACGTAGCGGCAGTTCATGGTACAGGTAACTTGCGTAAGTTCATCGAACACATGCGTGCAGAAAATATCCATTATGACTTTATCGAAGTAATGGCTTGTCGTGGTGGCTGTATCGGTGGTGGTGGACAACCACGCGTTAAATTGCCGATGGCTGACAAAGCTCGTGAAGCTCGTATTGCATCCTTGTATACTCGCGATGCAGAAGTAACTGTAAAAGCTGCTTGTGATAATCCGGATATCCAAAAATTGTATGCTGAGTTCTTTGATGGCAAACCTATGAGTCACAAAGCACATCACATGTTACATACTACCTTTGTGAACCGTTCTGAAGATTTAGGCCCTAATGGTGCTTGTACGCCTGCTACATGCCCTACATCCGTGCCTAATTTGAAAAAGGCGGCAGAGGCGGCTAAAGCGGCAGCGGAAGCTAATAGCTAAGAAATATATAGCAGATAGTTGATATGTTAGTCAGCTATCTGCTTTTTTATCTATTTTATATAGTGGAAATATGGTCAATAAAAGCTTTCACAGAGGTAGATTCTATATATGCCATATACGCATAGGGGTTAAAATATAGAGATTGGTAAATTGGTTTAGGAATTACCTGTAGTATGCTATAATTAAATTGTTATTATAGAAGCAATCAATACTGGTTCGGGAGGATCTTCATGGCTTTTAAATTAAAAGGAAAAGAAGAAAAATTTTTCAGTATTTTGGAAAAGCATGCTGCACTAACCTATGAAAGTGCGGAAATGATGGAACGCGTGTTTAAGGGGGATATCTCTAAGGAAGAGGCATTTCTTGAAATTGATACAAAGGAAAAAGCTGCCGATGAATTAGTAAATGAAACTGTAGAGCGTTTACGTAAAACATTTATCACTCCAATGGATCGTGAGGATATTCAGCTTTTGATTGACCAACTGGATACTACATTGGATAATATCAAAGAAATCATGGATAAAATGGTTATGTATCACGTTGGCAAACCAAGTGATGGTGCTATTCGCATGAGTGAAATTGTTGTTAAATGCGTTAAGCATATCAACAAATCCATTGGTTATATGGGTAGTCTTAAAAAGGATCATGTGAAGGTAGAGGGGCGTGTTCACCAAGTATTGAAACTTGAGTCTGAAGCGGATAATATTTATCATGAAGAAATGGCTAAGCTCTTTACAGAGTGTACAGATCCAATTGAAATTATCAAATGGAAGGAAATCCTTAGTGCTATGGAAGATGTAATCGATGGCTGCGAAGATTTGGTTGGTACATTCCGCCGGGTAGTATTGAAGTATGCTTGATGCTCATTATTTAGTATGGCTAGTTGTATTTTTAGCATTAGCCTTTGACTATATCAATGGCTTTCATGATACGGCGAATGCCATTGCCACATCCGTTTCTACACGAGCTATTGAGCCTAAAAAAGCGATTATGATGACCGCTGCTCTCAATTTTTTGGGTGCAATGGTTAGTACAGGTGTTGCAAAGACTATTGGTGGTGATATAGTAATGTCGCCATCTCTTATCGATAGTGGTATTATTTCTGCAGCCCTTATCGGTGCCATTACATGGAATCTTTTAACTTGGTATTGGGGAATCCCAAGTTCCTCATCCCATGCTTTGATTGGTGGTATCATCGGTGCTGTGGGCTGGTCTGTAGGATTTGATGCGTTGAATGAGGCGGGGATTTTAAAAATCTTTTTGTCTCTTATTTTATCTCCGATTGTAGCCATGATTGGTGGCTATATTGTGATGAAAGTATTGTTGCTTATTTTCGGTAGATTTTCTCCAATTGTTTTAAATGATCGATTTAGATCCATGCAAATTGTATCAGCAATTATGATGGCATTTTCTCATGGCTCTAATGATGCACAAAAAGCGATGGGGATAATCACATTAACCTTACTTAGCGGTGGTTTCATCGATACATTAGATGTACCGATTTGGGTAAAGCTTTGTTGTGCTACTGCAATGGCTATGGGTACTGCTGTAGGCGGTTGGAAAATTATCTCTACAATGGGTACCAAGATTTTCAAACTAGAAACTATTAATGGGTTCGCTGCTGATTTAAACTCGGCGATTACTATTTTTACAGCTACATTCTTACATTTGCCTGTAAGTACTACACACGTAGTAAGTGGTTCTTTACTAGGTGTAGGCTCTTCTAAACGTATTAAAGCCGTTAACTGGGGCGTAGCAAGATCTATGGTTATGGCTTGGTTTGTAACGATTCCATTATCTGGCATCGTTGCCGCTATTGCTTATGAAGTAGGTCACTTACTATTTGGCTAATTCATATACTTTTTATTACAGTAAAAAAGACTGCAAACGCAGTCTTTTTTGTTTGTCAAAATATTCTTCCTATATTGTCATATTTATAAATAATTTGCTTTTCTATTTTAAAATTCTATTTATTATATATGTACGTGATAGTTTCTAAATAATCTAAAAATATAGAAATAAACTGATTTGTAAATACTATATTCTATAAAAGAGATTTATCTATATTTGGCAACATTAATGTTACAATTCAAGTTGAATAGGGGAAAATACTTATAAATATGTGTTTTATTGATTATGCATTTTACTAATAAATGAAGTTTATTACTTGTTTATAGGCTATTAAGAGGTTGTTTAAAGTGAATGGCTATTGCATACTTATGTATTGGAGGTTATACTATCGGTAGAAGGAGTTTTTCAAGTGAAAAGTGAGGTATGTATATGGCATGGGGTGGATCTAGACGCGGTGCCGGGCGCCCACGTAATCCTATTAAACGTATTGGTAGAACCTTTCGACTTAGTGATGAAGAGTTTCTTTCGCTAAAGCCATTGATCATGGCTATTAAGGCAAATAATGATAAACGATATAGGCAACAATATAGCCGAGAAGTATAAATAATCAGGCATTGTCACAGCATATACAATTTAATACATTTTAAATCTATTTTACAATAATTCATTATTTCTAAATCTTTCAACTACAACACATCTTTACTCTCTAAAACAATATGCTGTGTGCAATACAAGCAGTACGAAGAAGGTCCCAATTCATTTGAATTGGGACCTTCTTCGTTATATATAATATACAATACATATTATATATTACTCTATATTTTGTTATATTAAATTAGTCTACTTTGATGCCGTGAATTTCTTCAGCTAAACGTTTTAGAGCATCAACGGTACGTACCCCAGGAGTGATTTCAGAAAGTTTTACACGAATGAAGTGACCTTCTTTAACGGCTGTGATATCTTGAAGTTGAGGGTTAGCCTTGATCTTTTCAATTTTTTGTTGGAAATCATCATCGTTGCGAATAGAATTGCCATAGTCAGCGATAATAATATAGTCAGGGTTTTGCGCAATTACTGTTTCCCAAGAACCTTTAGCCCATGTTTTATCAACGCCTAAGCCGCTCATTACATTATCAGCACCGATAAGTTTTAAGATGTTAGTAGTATAACCTTCGAATGCTGTGAATGGTTGACCGTCTTCAGAGTCATAAATGAAAACGCGTTTACGAGGTAAGTCTTTTAGTTTATCCTGGATAGCTGCCAATGTTTTACGTTGACCTGCAACCCATTCTTCTGCCTTAGGTTTTACGCCGAAAATCTCACCCAATTTAATCATGTCGCTGAAGTTGGTTTCTAGGTCAGCTTTAGTAGATAACATGGATTCAGGGATCCAAATATTAACCTTTTGGGAAATCATTTTATCTGCAGGTATAGCTCGTTTGCTGAAAGAATCAGGCCATCCCGTAGCGAAGTCAGGCTTTACGGACATGAATACTTCATAGGAAGGCCATTTATCAGATAATACTTTTACTTTGTCGTAAGCCGCTTGTAAAGGTGGGTAGATTTCTTCTTCTTTGAAAGCGGTCCCAGCCATTTTGTCTTCAAGGCCTAATTGTAACATCATTTCCGTTGTTGCTTGAGACATGGACACTGCATGAGTAGGGGCGGATTTTACGGCAAAGTCTGTTTTTGTACCGTCAAATGTTTCACTCCATGTTACAGAGGTTCCATTATCCGCTGTAGTTTTTGTAGTATCAGAACCACAACCAGCAATAGCAAATGTAGCACATGTCATAGCGATTAATAATAATTTTTTTGACTTTCTTAAATTCTGAAACATAGTAAGTCCTTTCTTTACTAATTAATAATATAAATGATAGCGCCCTTCATCCCAAGAGGTTTTAAAAGGAACTTCAAAAATTGGTTCAAGAATTTCAGGTGTGAGCACCTCGGTAGGGGAACCTTCTTTTAGGATAGTTCCGCTGTTCATGATGACAATATGATCGCAATATTGAGCCGCTAGATTTAAGTCGTGAAGGACTACGATCGTAGTGCCTTTAAAAGCCCGTAATTGTTTCATTAGTGCCACTTTATACTTCATATCTAAATGATTAGTAGGTTCATCTAAAAGAAGTATTTGAGGTTTCTGGGTTAAGGCTTTAGCAATAAATACGCGTTGCTTCTCACCACCTGATAAATGATGAATTTCTTCATTTGCTAAATGGGTGATTCCTACTTCATTCATATAATGCTCTGCAATTTTAACATCCTCAGAACTATAGGTGCCAAAGTGTTGTTTGTACGGATACCGTCCCATGAGAACGATATCTTTTACGAGAAAATCATCAATCATAGCGTCTCTAGATTGTGTTAAGACTGCTACCAATTGAGCAAATTCGCGACCTTTATAAGACTCTAAAGGTTTTCCGTTTAATGTGATTTTGTTTTTTGTTGGATGAAGTCGATATAGATGGCTAAGTAGGGTAGACTTACCACATCCATTCGGTCCAATTATGGCTGTTATTTTATTGGTAGGAAATGTTACAGAAATATTCTTTAACACTTCTTTTGTTTCATAAGAAAAAGACAGCTGATTAATTTGATACATAGTATCTCCTATAGATATGATATACACTAACCATTGTGTTTATAACGATTCATGATAATCCAAATGAAGAGAGGCGCCCCCAATAAAGATGTAAGCACACCAATAGGGATTTCTTCTGGACTGTAGAGTGCTCTCGATAATACGTCTGACCAAATCATAACGATGCTACCGATGAGTGCACTGAATAGTAATGTGTATTTATGCTTAGGTCCGCCTACAATCCGAGCAAGGTGAGGGATGATAAGGCCGATAAAGCCAACTACACCAACCTTTGATACTAGTGTGGCAATCACAATAGAGGATATGATAACGATGCTTAATTGTAACTGCTTAACGGAAAGCCCCATTTGTGCTGCTTCATGATTACCGAGTAGCAACACATCAAGGTCTTGATTGAACATATAGATATATAGCATAAACAAGGTTACAATAATTGCTGTTAATGGTAAATCGCCCCATTGTATGCCTGCAAAGCTGCCAAGTAGCCAGAACATGGCACTTCGTACTTGTGCTTCGTGTTTGGCTCCGTAAATGATCATCATCGTTAAGGCTGAAAATACACCGGTCATGCCCATGCCTATGAGGATAAGCTTTACTGGACTGTTACTTTTACCAACACATAGTAGTACTAATATAATTGAAAGTGCTGCGCCTAGGGCCGCAAAAATAGGCGTATTGTAATGACCTAAGAATGGAAGCCCACCCATGATAATAGCGAAAACCGCACCTGTGCTTGCACCAGAAGAAACACCTAATACATAGGGATCTGCGAGGGCATTGCGCGTGACCGTTTGCATTAATAGACCCACAAGTGATAGGCCTATACCTGTTAGAACAGAGTAAATAAGTCGTGGTAAGCGGATATCTGTAATAATCGTATCAGTCATAGATGCTGTAGCATTTACATCAATCATAGACATAAGTGCTGAAATAATTTGGTCTAGTGGTACAAATTTAGATCCAAACTGTAACGCTGTTACCAATGAAATACAGAGGATTAGACAGAGTATAAATACTTTTACCGAAGTCTGCATAAAATCTCCTTATTCTATTTTTATTTAGGTAGTCTAAGTCTTATCTAAGTATAGAGAATTTTCAATATATATACAATATTAATACCTGTATAGGTATTATAAGTATGAGGATTCATTAAATTATAAATAGCAAAATCTTATGTTAGCTTTATTCATTTTTATAAGTTCATTGTTATTTTGATATATGAAAAATTTATTAGAATGGCTATAATAGAATTATATGTACAATAGAATGTTTAGGAGGTGTTAGTTTGATACAAGATTTATTATCTGAGGATAATGTATCCTTTCATTATCCCGCCGAAACGTGGGAAGATGTAATTCGTCATGGTGGTCAACTGATGGTTGATGCGGGCTTTACGGATCCATCTTATACAGAGGCTATGGTTGAAGTAGTTCGTGAAATGGGTCCATATATCGTATTGGCTCCCGGTCTTGCTATGCCACATGCGCGCCCAGAACATGGTGCTAAGCGTGTAGGGACAGCTTTAGTGACATTGGAAAAACCATTGAATTTTGGCAGCCCTGATAATGACCCAGTATCTGTCGCATTATTCTTATGTGCTCCCAATAAAGATGAGCATATTCAATTGTTAACAGATATTGCTACTTTATTTGAGGATGAAGAGTTCTTAGATGCGGCCGTTGACTTTGAAAGTATTGACGACGTACAAGCATTCTTGGCAGAGCATTTAGACGAGCAATAAACATTTAGAAGGAGGCAAGTATGATTTCTGTATTAACTGTATGTGGTAATGGTATTGGTTCTAGCTTGATGTTAAAAATGAAAATTGAAGAAATTTGTGCTGAAAATGGTATCGATGCACAAGTTGAATCTATCGATTTTAACGCGGCTCAAGGTCGTAAGGCTGACCTTATCGTAACTGTAAAAGAATTGGCTGAACAATTTGACGATAAAAATGTTGCTATTGTTCGTAGCTATATTAATAAAAAGAAGATTACAGAAGATGTTCTTGAAGCATTAAAACAAGCCGCTCAATAATATGTAACAATTATATATAGGAGGTAGTGCCATGGAAATGGTATTAGAGTTCTTGCGTGATGTGCTGTCTCAACCGGCACTTTTGATTGGTATTATGTCATGTATAGGCTTGATCGCCTTGAAACGTCCGTTTCATAAAATAATGACGGGCACATTAAAACCTATTCTTGGGTATTTAATGTTAGCTGCAGGTGCGGGTGTTATCGTTAGCAATCTTGACCCATTGGGGAAAATGATTGAACATGGATTCCATATTACTGGTGTAGTGCCAAATAATGAAGCTATCGTAGCTGTTGCACAAAAGGTACTTGGCGTTGAAACGATGTCTATTCTCGTAGTAGGCTTATTGATGAACTTATGTATTGCTCGTTTCACCAAGTTCAAATATGTGTTCTTAACTGGTCATCACAGCTTATTTATGGCATGTCTTATGTCTGCCGTGCTTGGTACTGCAGGATTATCTGGCATGGAACTAATTCTTGTAGGTGGTTTCTTAATGGGGGCTTGGTCTGCCATTTCTCCAGCTATTGGTCAAAGTTATACATCCAAAGTGACAGATGGTGATGAAATTGCCATTGGTCATTTCGGTAGTTTAGGCTACTATTTATCGGCTTGGGTTGCTAAATATGTTGGGAAAGCTGAAGATAGCACAGAAGATATTGAAATACCAGAAAAATGGGGGTTCTTACGAGACTCAACATTATCTACAGCATTAACTATGATCGTATTTTACCTAATTGCGGCATTTGCAGCAGGTTCCGAATTTGTCGCTACTTTATCAGGTGATATGAGCCCATATTTATACGCTGTTATGAGTGCTATGAATTTTGCTGTTGGTGTAACAATCGTATACTCAGGTGTGCGTATGATCTTAGGTGATTTGATTCCTGCATTCCAAGGGATTGCTACAAAAATTATTCCTAATGCAATTCCAGCTGTAGACTGTGCCGTATTCTTCACCTATGCTCCAACTGCGGTTGTATTAGGCTTCCTTAGTTCCTTCATCGGTGGTATCATCGGTATGCTTATCCTTGGGGCTGTAGGTGGCGTATTAATCATTCCTGGTCTTGTGCCACACTTCTTCTGTGGTGCTACAGCAGGTATTTATGGCAATGCTACTGGTGGTCGTCGTGGCGCAGCGGTAGGTGCTTTCCTAAATGGTTTGGCTATTACATTCTTGCCAGCTTTGGCGTTGCCAGTTCTTGGTCAATTAGGCTTCCAAAATACAACCTTTGGTGATGCGGACTTTGCAGTGATGGGTCTCGTATTAGGTAATGCTTATGAATGGGTAGGTATGGCTGGTATTTATGGCATTGTAGCTATTGCCGCTTTAGTACTTATTATTCCTAACTTTATTAAAACAAAAGGTAAAGTTATTAATTATGTAGAAGAGGATTAATGAAAAAAACTGAGCAACACAGTAATGTTGTAGTACGATATGTATTCCTGACTATTGGAGCAATAAGTTTTGGACTTGGTACAGCAGGTATCGTATTACCACTATTGCCAACAGTTCCTTTTTATATGCTAACTTTATTTTGTTTAGCTCGAGGGTCTGAACGATTCCATAAAATGTTTTTGGAATCTAGTTTATATCAAAAGACTGTTGCTGCTTATGAACGCGATAAAGCGTTGACCTTGCGGGCAAAGTTGTCCATTCTCGTATCCGTTAGTGCCATAATGGCGGTTGGTGCCTATTTTAGTCAAGATATGCCTATTGCTCTAATGGTTATGGGCATTATATGGGTAGCGCATGTCATAGCATTAGCTTTTATTATTAAAACAAAAAAATAGGAACTTATATCCTTAGTTTTGAATATAGCCTCATGAATTAAATTGTTGTAGTTTAATTCATGAGGCTTATTTTATAGTACACTAGAATAACTCTCAACGAAGATCTTAATTGTTTTATATTACTAAAACGAACTAGCTTGTGTTTTTAAATCTAAAATGAATTATTACTAATTAGAAGTTGACAATGACTATCAATAAGTATACTATAATATAATATTATTAATTTATGTTTATAGTATTTGTGTATATGGTGATAGTATGAATCCACATAATCATGCGGTTTCACATGCTGGAACATCTATGTCAAGACATACGATATTTGACGGTATCGATTTGATGTTCTTAGATGTGAAGCAAGAGACGATTCAATTTTATGCTAAATCACATACCAAGACGTTTGCTATAAATCACTGTGAAGAAGGGCGCATTGAGTGCAAGTTCACATCTGGTGAGTATTTATATATGGGTCCAGGGGATATGTCGTTAGGGTGGCATACACGCTCCGCTTACCAACATGAAAATTACTTTCCTACAAAACTATTTAAAGGAATTGTATTATTAGTAGATGTTGAAAAGGCACAACCCGTATTAGATGCACTTGTTAGTGATTCTCGAATTGATTTGACTGAGCTGGCCAATCGGTTTTGTGAGCATTCTGATTTTGGTATGATGATGGAAGAAACGGAAACAGTTCGTCACATTTTTTCCAGTTTATATAATGTGCCAGATCAAATAAAGGAGCACTATTTTAAATTAAAAGTAATTGAAATTTTTTTATTATTATCTGTTATCTCTACAGCTAATCCTGAAAAGAGAAGTACCTATAGAAAGCAACAGGTAGATATTGTAAAAGCTGTAAGTGAATATGTATCGACACAGTTTATGAAGCGTATTACTATTGACTCCTTGTCTGAACAGTTTGATATTCCTACATCTACCCTGAAACGTTGCTTTAAAGGTGTATTTGGTACAACCATACATCAGTATCTAAAAGAATGTCGTATTAATGCGGCAAAGCGATTGCTTCAAGACTCAGATCAGTCTATTTTAGAAATCGCTAATGCGGTAGGGTATGAGAATGGTAGTAAGTTTACTAGTGCATTCAAAGAGGCTACTGGTGTAACGCCAAGTGCTTATCGTAAGGTTTAAATAATTTGGATCTTATATTATTCTAGATAGAAATTTTGTGCTTTAGGCTAGGTTTGATAGTCTATGAAAATTAAATATTGTCCGAAACGTATGTTTTTGGTCTATTCGGAGTAGATATGTATAATACACTTTGCTACCATTAAATCTGTAAATGATTTTCAATGTCATTTGGTTGTGGTGGTAAAGTGTATTTTTATATGCATGGTTAAATATATGTCTGGAGGAAATTTAATGAATAGGAGTTGGGTGCGGGCAAGGAGATATGTTATATTATCCTGCGCAGTAGCGTGCTGGTTGCAAATGCCGGTAGTTATGGCGGATAATGCGACTGTAACAACCGATGTGGTTCATGTTCGCGGTACATGGGCTGAAGAGCAGGCAAAACAAGAGTCTCAACAGACGACGATTATTACGAAGAAGGATATTGTCAAAAAGCAGGCAAAATCCGTAGAAGATATTGTATTTTCCGAAACTGGTGTATCCAGAACCGTTGATTCGATGGGGCGCGTCGGTGTATCTATCCGTGGTGCGGATCCGCGTCATACCTTGATTCTTGTGGATGGACAGCCTGTGATGGGCGATCTTGCTAAATATCAAGGCGCCGGTGATGAATTACAGCGTCTCGGTACAGAAAATGTGGAACGTATAGAAATTATTCAAGGTGCAGCTAGCGCTAAATACGGATCCGACGCCATCGGTGGTGTTATCAATGTTATTACCAATAAACCGCGTAAGATCGCTGGCCTTCAGTTTAATGCAGAAGGTCGTAGAACTAAAGGCGACGGTGATATCGTACCGTTTTCCAATTTCTTTATGCGCGCTGATTCTGGCTCATTAGGTAAGTTAAAAGTTAATATTCACGGTAGTAAACGTGATATTATGCCTATTTATGCTAGCGAGCGGCGTCGTATCAGCGCTATGACCAATGATGAAGATCACGGGTTTTTAAAGAATTCCCTACGATATTACGGTACAAATTCCAATATAGGTTTGGCCGCTACGTATGATATTAATGATAAACAGTCTTTGGGAGTCCGTATCGATAGGTATAATGAAGACTTGGAACGATATGTAAAGCGCAGTACTTCTTATTTGGAACCTCAGGTTCATTACAAACGGGATTTAGATAGGAACAATCTTAATTTGACGTATACTGGTCAGGACAATAAGAGTTCGTGGAAAGCGGAGCTGAATTATACTCGAACCAAAGAAGATGATGTAACATTAACCAGTGACTACGGGAACAGTACCTATGAAGGGAAAAATACATTAAACTATGTGGATAATGTAGATCATCGTCAATGGAGCGTAACACTCGGGGCAGATACGCAAGTCAATAAGAAACATCTCTTGTCTTATGGTATTGGGTTTATACGGGAGACAGGCGAAGGTAGCAGACTTAAAAATGCGCCTCATACCTATAAACGGCATATCGATCCCTGGGATTACGATAAAAGTCTGGCGGTAAAAAACGGTGTTCCTTCATCCACAATTTATGACCATTCTTTCAGAAAAAACGAGGCCGGTGTAGAGCAGTGGAATAAGGAGAAAGAATGGTATAACGGAGATAAAAGCAAGCCAAATACATTGCCGGAATTTACTTACGAAGAATATCTTCAATATTTGGATCCGCAGGCGGGAATTGATTCAGCGGCCGCAATGGGACTTGTGGACGGCCCCGTGACGGAGCGTACGCTGAAAAAACGGAATCCTGAAGCTTATGCGCGATATCAGCAGTTTGCTAAACGTTTATTAGCGGAGAATAAAGAATTTATTGAAGACTATCATTTTAATAAGGAGGGCCGAAAAGATGAAAACGGTAAGTATTATCCAGCACTTTATGATGCATATTTACCGAGCTTTTACTATGGCGCCGTACCGGATTTTGATTCTACGAAGTTGAAATTAAACGGAGCTTATTTTAAAGAAGAGTATTTAAAACGCGTTAATCAACAGACCGCAGGACGTGCGGAGATCAAGAAACAGAATTTCTTTATTCAGGATACGTGGCAGGTTAATAAAAATACTACTTTATCACCAATTATAAGACTGGATCATAGTGATTTATTTGGCTCTAATTGGTCGTTTAATTTCGGCATGACTCATAATGTACATGGAAATGTACACCGCAGATTAAAGGCTAATGTGGGTACCAGTTATACGGAACCTGGTATGGGCGAGCTGTATTATAACTGGGAAATGTATGGTCCGAATATTACAAATGCCACAATCGGTGGCGGTGAAGCCCGATTAGGTTGGTATTGGGTCGGAAATCCGAACCTTAAACCAGAGAAATCCATGAATTTCGACCTCTCTTTGGAAGGGGAAAATAAAAATACCTATGGTAAAGTAACCGTATTCCATAATAATATTCGGAATTATATGTCGATTTACAATACGGGATATTTGATGGATTTTTATCCTCAGTATGATGAATCTACCACATATGGAGCGGCGAAATTTGCTCATGCACCAGATATGATTTACAGTTTCCGTAATATTGGCAAGGCCCAAATTACGGGACTTCAATTTGAAGTTAAACAAACTTTGAATAAGCACTGGAAGGCACGTTTGGGATATACGTATTTACGAGCGCTTAATAAGAGCGATAAAGATATGCCTCGTGAATTACTGGATAAACCTCGTCATAAAGTGGATATCGGTGTGGATTTTGAGGATAAGGCTAGCGGATGGAGCGGTAGTCTGTGGGGCGATTATTATATTCATATGCTGGATAGTAACTCCTTGTCTGGTGGCGGTAATTATATGGTATCTTATATTGATCCTAATAATTCCGATCGTTCCGTTATCAGATATAATTTGAATAATAGAAAAACCGCCGATATGTATGAACATAAAACTTACGGCATATGGAATTTGATGATTCAAAAGAAGATTGATAAGGATTCGCGAATCTATTTCGGTATTGATAATCTCTTTAATCATCGTGATGATGATCGGGCTTTATCGGCTCGAGTATATCGTATCGGATTAAATATGAAATTCGGTTTCGGTTCAGGTGAAAGTAAAACGAAACTTACGAAGGAGCAGTTTGAATCGTTACCTCCGGTTATGCTGCAGGATTTTATTACGCGTCCTTTCGATACAGACAGAAAACGAGGTATGGAACTTGTAGGTGATTATCGTGTACGTAATGACAGTCATCTTGGATCCGATCGTCCTGCTACGCGGGTGACGACTACAAGTTACGTATCCGACGAGGCCGCAAAGAATCTGGCGGACCGCAAGGAACATGGCTTGAATCAACGTATACGTGTCGGTGTCGATGCTCGTATTAACGATAATACGAATGTACGTGTTGTGGGTAGTGCTTCTGGCCAAGCTGGTGTAGATAGTAGTCATGAAACAGAAGGCTCTAAAGGTTTCGATCATCAACGTCTCGAAGAACTAGATGTAACACATCACGGTTCTAAATGGGATCATAGTGTTGGTCGTATTACTGAATCTATGGGGGTTACAGGTTATTGGTTTAATAAAGAATATGACGGCCTTCGTAGTGTTTGGACGAATAAGAATACTCAAGTCCGTATCGGTGTAGGGACCTTTAAACATAGTACGGGAATTAGCGACAGTGCTTATACTCATGCTATTTATACACATTTTAAACGGGTTCCAACGGTGGAGGAATTCTTAGGTGTTACTATGGATTCGGACGGTGCCAATAAGGAACTCATCGTACCAAACGCAGGGAATACTATTAATTTCTACCAGCAATTAAAAGCCTTGCGCGATAAGGAAGGCACCTTAGATGCGGAGGTAGGTACATTAAAGAAGAAAATCGACGATATGACTTCCGATATCTGGTCTAAAGAATTTATTGACGGCATGTCCGCGGATCAACTGGCTCCATTAAAAGCGGAGTTGGCAAAGTTGGAAGCATCTTTACCGGATGTGGAAGCTCGTGTGGCGAAAGAACGGGAACCGTTGCGAGCTGCGCAGTTTGATGTGTTGCGCCGGATGCAGGAAATCGCGGTGAAAGCTTATGGTGCGGATGCGGCTAAACAGACTGTATCGATTAAGATGCCTGATGTGTCAGTAACGTATTCTTATAAATCGCGATACTATGATGAAGATGATGAACAATGGTATGAAGACGAACGTACTTTCACTCAGAAAATAGCACCGGGAACGATTGGGCTTGATAAGAAAAACCCATTGTTTGAAATGAAGTTGAGTGATACCACTGTTCTTTCCAATGGCGGAAAAACGTTTATTTCAAATTGGTACAATCAGAATAAGGCGGCTATCGTGGAGGCGTATCGTGCCAAGGCGAAAGATATAGCAACCTATAGCTTCGGCAATAATCCGTATACGATGAAATTTGAAGATAATGCCTTTGACGGGCTGGACAAGTCTATTTATAAGGCGAATGTCGTTGATATTAACGACTCCGGCACGTCTGGTCTTATTAACGTAAAAGGAAGTGCCTATTATCCTTCTATGATAGCTTCGTACTTTAATAGCTTGGCCCGAATGCTTGAAAAAGCGGACGGAAACAGTCGTTTGCCGAGAGAGGCGCTAGGCAAATATACAGGTGCTGTTATTCCTTCAATAGGTGTCGTATTGGAGCGGGATACAATTCCACCAATTGAAAAGGCTACCTATGTTCAAGTTAAACATATGGTAACGCCTCGTCTTGGTTTAGCTGCGTGGTACTTACGCTCCTTTGGCGGTAGTGACTATCGCTTCTATACGGCGAATGGTAATGCTACAGAAGCGCATGAATTCAACAATATGGCTAATGTTTTCGGCGTTGGAGCTAAGTATCAATTAAATCATAATGTAAGTGTTTCCTTCGACTATGGACAAAACCGTAGTGACTTTGGTCGCTTCATGAATGGCAATACTCATTATGACCATAAGGCTGGATCCTCTCAATTCGATATCAAGGGCCGTGACGTAGGTGGTGTACCTCATTTCTGGGCATTGCGCTTTGATGTTGGTCGTGCCGATATGAATAAACCTGGTTCTTGGAATGCCTATGTAGACTATAAATACTTTGCCCATGGTTCCTTCTTTGGTGGCAATGGTACAGAGGCTGTTCCTGACCGTTACTTAGATGGTATTAAGAGCTTTACCTTTGGTGGTGGCTATGTGCCAACTAAAGATCTTCTTTTACAAGCATTCTATACATTTGATGCAAAAGGGATTAATAAACGAGATACCTTATATGGATCTGAAAACTTTAAACTTGGGAATTATACTCGTTTCCAAATGACGTATAAATTCTAAAAATTTATATCCGATTTGTCCGAAACGTATATTTTTGGTCTATTCGGAGTAGATATGCAAGATACACTTTGCTAACATTAAAATGTGAATGATATTCAATGTCATTAATGTTGGTGAAGTGTATCTTTTTAATTTTTGTGTGGGAGATACAAGACATATGTTTAGTTATAAGTTTAGGAGGGCATAATGAACCGGTGGGGACATACAAAGCGTACCATAATCCTGTCTAGTGCAGTTGCCTTGTGGCTTAGCGCACCTCTAGTGGTTTGGGCAGATAATGCGACTGTCACTACAGATGTTGTTAATGTGAAAGGCACATGGGCAGAAGAAGAAGCAAAATTGAACTCACAGCAAGTGCAAATCATTACCAAGAAAGAGATTGAAAAGAAACAGGCGAAGTCCGTTGAAGATATTATTTTTACGCAAACAGGCGTATCTAGAACAGTTGATGCTATGGGGCGTGTGGGCGTGTCCATTCGCGGTGCAGAAGCGCGTCACACTCTTATCCTCGTAGATGGTCAACCAGTGCTAGGTGATTTTGATAAGTACTCTGGTGCGGCCGATGAAGTACAACGTTTGGGTACAGAGAACGTAGAGAGAATTGAAGTTATTCAAGGTGCGGCTAGTGCTAAATACGGATCTGATGCAGTAGGTGGTGTAGTTAATATCATCACTAAAAAAGCACAAAAGAAACCATCCGTACAATTTAATGCTGAAGGCCTGCGTCGCAAGAGCGATGGCGATGTGTTTCCGTTCCAAAACTTCTTCATTCGTGCCGATTCTGGTCAAATGGGCAAGTTAAAGGTTGGTTTATCAGGTAGTAAACGAGATCTTATGCCTGTTCTAGCATCTGTTAAACGTCGTGCCTCTGGGATGGCCTTTGATTATGCAAAACATAACTTCAAGCCCAATGTACTTCGTTACTATGGTGATGCGGCAGATATCGGCCTTGTAGCGACCTACGAGGCAAATGATAAAAATAAGGTAGAATTGCGACTTAATCGTTACACGGAAGACCTTGTGCGCGATGTTAAGCACTCCGACTCCGACTTAGAGCCACAGCAACACTTCAAACGTACGGCAGATCGTAATACAGCTAACCTGCAATGGTCCTCTAGAGCTGGAAAGAGTGACTGGACTGTAGAAACTAATTACTCTCGTATTAAAGAAAATGACGTAGCGCTCATTAACTATACAGGTCGTTCCGCTTATGAAGGCTCTAATGAGTTGCGTTATATCGATAACATCGATCATCGTCAATTAGATATTCGAGTAAATGCTAATACGCAAGTCAATAAAAATCATTTGCTAAGCTATGGTGTTAGCTATGCTCGTGAAGAAGGTTCTGGTAGTCGCTTAAAGAGTTCTCCTAATACAAGTACGATGTACATTGATCCATGGGATTACGATAAAAGCTTGTTAGTAGACCGCCTTGATCGTCTCGTGCGACGTAAAGGCGATAATAGTATTAAAGTTTACTCTCACATCCATGACTATAAATTCATTAATTCCGGTGGCGGCATGCCGCAATGGGATATGGATTATGAATACTATGGGGCTGAAACAAAGGCACAAAAGCCGGGCATTACGTACGATGATTATGTGAATTATGGTTTATCGGAAAGCAGACTTAGTGAATGGTCAAGCACATCGCCGAATAATCAACCCGTAACGGATGAATTTAAGAAGCGATATTATGCTTTGGAAAATCGGTTGAAATCGGAAAATCCTGAAATGGCGGCACATCGTGCAAACATCGTAGGTGACTATTTTAAATATGGTGAGTCTAACGATCCAGAAATGCGTAAGAAAGCGCCTAAGCTAAATGGTAAGGCTTTCTTGGAAGAGTACCGTAATCGCGACCAACGCTTGACTACTGGTAGTGGTACGATTCGTAAAATAAACGCTTATATTTCTGATACATGGCAAGTTAATAAGAATTTAACATTGTCTCCAATTGTGCGTTTTGATAATAGTAGCTTGTTTGGTTCTAACGTATCTGCATCCTTGGGTATGACATATAACGTTAACGGTAATACACATCGCAGATTTAAAGCCAATTTAGGTACTGGTTATACAGAACCTGGTATGGGCGAATTGTGGTATAACTGGGAAATGTATGCTTCTAACCCTGTAGGGATTGGGGTAGCAAAACTCGGTTGGTATTGGGCTGGCAATCCTAATTTGAAACCAGAAAAATCGGTCAATTTCGACATGAGTTTGGAAGGTGAAAATAAAAATACATATGCACGCGTAGGTGTATTCCATAACCGTATTAAGAACTATATGTCTGTATACTTCACTGGTGATTTTATGGACTTCGCACCATATCTTAAAGGTGATGCGAAATACCAACGTGCACCGGATATGATTTACAGCTTTAAAAATATTGGTAAAGCTGAAATTACAGGGTTGCAAGCGGAAGTACAACAAAAATTCGGCAAATATTGGTCTGGTAAATTAGGTTATACATATTTACACGCCATCAACAAAAGCGATCCATCCATGCCACGTCAATTATTGGATAAACCAATGCACAAAGTTGATATTGGCATTACTTATGATAACCCTAAATCCGGTTGGAATGGCTCCATCTGGGGTGATTACTATATCAATATGCTTGATAGTAATACTCTTAATAACGGTGGTAACTACTGGCCAGATATCTTATCTGGTGATGCAGGCGTTTATAAGAAACAAATGTATGAAAAGAAAACATTTGGCATTTGGAATGTAATGATTCAAAAACGTTTCAATAAAAATGCCATGATGTATTTCGGTATCAACAATATCTTTAACCATCGCGATGATGATCGTGCTACACAAGAACGCGTATACCGCATGGGTGTTAACCTTAAATTTGGTGGTGGCGATAGTAGTAAAACTACAGCCATCGGCAAAACTAAGGATGGTTCAAAAGTTAATGCTACAGGGGTTAATGTAGCTAATGGTGAAGTGGTAAATTCTGAATCTGGTGTACAAAACGTAGCTGATGTAGTTCGTTTAACTGACTTTATTCGTTCTGATTTTGATACTACTAAAGAACGTGGTATTACAATGGTTGGCGACTATAGAGCGCGTTGGATGGCACATGATGGTTCTAATAGACCGCAATCTCCATTTAGATCGAATTCTGCTATCGGTTCTGCAAAAGCTAATATGTACGATGCTAATCGTCATAGTTTTGAACAACGCTTACGTCTTGGCTTTGATGCTCGACTCAATGAGTTCACAAACCTCAAGGTTATTGGCAGCATGAGTGGTATGAGTGGAGTAGATACAAGCTGGACAAAATCTGATTCCAAAGGTCTCAATCATCAACGACTCGATACTGTTGATCTTACAAGACGAGTTAAAAAATGGGATGTATCAGTGGGCCGCTTAACCGAGCCTATGGGTGCTAGTGGTTACTGGTTTGGTCAATCTTATGATGGCGTTCGTGCTGTTTGGAATGGCCATGACTCTCAAGTTCGTATTGGTGTTGGTACTTTCAAACATAGTACAGGTATCACTGATTCTGCATATACTCATGCAGTGCACAAAGTTATCTTTAGACCACCAACAGCAGCTGAATTGATTGGTATCAATCGCGATGATTATCCATACGATATTGAGAGTGCTACTAAAACCGGTTCTGATGGTGAGAAGAAGACCTCAACAGATCCGGCAGCTCCAGATAGTCCAACTGGTATTTATAACTCCACTTACAAAGGTAAGACAGATAGCCTCTATTTCTATCAACAGCTCAAAGACTTGCAAGCTGAATACGAAGCTTATAAGGCTACATTAAACCTAAATTGGAGTAATCCAAACCGCGATCAAGAAGTTGAAAAGGCTAATGCTAAGTTAGCAGAAATACAACAAAAACAAGCTCAAGTTATGAGTCGTTTACAAGATATTCTTACAAAAGCGTATCCTACAGAGATGGCTGAGAAGAAATTCTCCCTCGATATTCCATCTGGTGGATATACAATGTATGAAATTACTAATAAGAAAACAGGGGAAAAACTCTATAAGACTGGTGATCTTATGTATAATGTGAACTCTCCGTTATACCCTGAATATCTAAAAGATAAGGCTAAAGGCCTTATCGTACCTACTGATAATAAAGAAGCTTTGTTGAATCCAAAGGGTTATGTTGATAAACATAGTAATGAGATTAATCAATCCATTTCAGAAATTGCTAAATATAATGCAAAAGATAATTGGAGTAATTATAACAATGGTGAGCTTGATGAAGTTTGGGTAAAACAAGCTGATGGTACATTTAAGAAATCTTATGATTACTCTGGTCAACCATCAAGTGATTATGAATTCACTGGTTCCTTAGGTGCAAAGACTTACAAATACGATAGTGGTAAATACGTATTTAGTGATTATGATGCTAAAGATGCCATTTACAAAAAGAACTTCACCATGTCCTCTGGTGATTATGGCGAAGGTGGTTCTTACTATGGTTGGGGCATGCCAAATGCTATGTATAACTATATGTATAATCTTGAAAAAGTTGTACATGATGCGGAATCTGAAAATAAATTGCCACGTGAAGCAATTGGTAAGATCATTGGTAATTTGATTAGAACAGAAGGTGTAGTTCTTGAAAAAGATACTGTACCAGCCATCGATAAGGCAGCCTTTATTCAATACAAGAAACAAATTGGCTCTCGTTTAGGTTTGCAAGCTTGGTATTTACGCTCCTTTGGCGGTAAAACACATACATATTTAAATGCAAACGGTAACGGTAATGATGAACATAGCTTCTCCAATGTAGCTCATGTGTTTGGTATTGGTGCTAAATATCAACTTGGTGCTAATGCAGCTGTTACAGTTGATTACGGTCAAAATCGTTCTAACTTAGGACGTTACCTCAATGGTAATACCGTATATCAACATGAACGTGGTACAGCAGACTTTACTCTAAAAGGTCACCAAATGGGCGGCACACCACACTTCTGGATGGCTCGTCTAGATATTGGGCGTGCTGATTTAGATGTTCCGAAATCTTGGAATGCGTTCATCGATTACAAATACTTTGAACATGGCTCCTTCTTCGGTGGTAATGGTACGGGTGCAGTACCTGATCGTTATTTAGATGGTGTTCGCAGCTTTACATTTGGTGCCGGCTATGTACCGCGCAAGGACTTGCTCCTTGAAGCATTCTATACTTTCGATGCGAAGGGCACTAATAAACGAGACACTTTATATGGTAGTGAAAGCTTTAAGTTAGGCGATTATACAAGAATTCAAGGGACCTACAGGTTCTAATGTTCAGTCTGTAAACAGACAGAAAGGTTACAAATATGGAAAATTTAAATTATGTCATTCACTTATTTCATAGTGGCGGGTATGTAATGTATCCATTGTTACTCTTGTCTTTCATGGTTATCGCTATAGCTGCAGAACGTGCTTTCTTCTATCGTAAGTATGCAGGCAAAACATTTGTTGTAACTCATGCAGTAAATGAATTCGCAAAACTACAACGTTGGGATGAAATCGATAAAGTAATTAAAGAGAACCCTTCTATTGCAAGTCGTATTGCAGAAGCAGGTTTAAAAAATGATTCTAGCGAAGAAGCAATGAAGACCGCTTTTGCTGATCAAATGGGGGTTGATGCAGTTGGTTTCCGAAAATATATGGACTACTTAAGTGCAACAGTTACAATTTCTCCATTATTGGGCTTGCTTGGTACAGTAACAGGTATGATTGGTTCTTTCAGTATCCTTGACTCCGGTGCGGGTGCATCTGCCATTACTGGTGGTGTAGGTGAGGCGCTTATCGCGACAGCATCTGGCTTATGTGTGGCCATAATGGCATTTATCGTTTACACAATTTTTAGTCATCGTTTGGACTCCATTATTAATCAAATTGAAAATATGTGTGTAAATATAGTTACAGCTAAACGAGAAGGGTGGAAATAGTTATGAACTTGCAAAGCTTTCGTATGAAAACTAAGCCGGAATTCATGATCATTCCAATGATTGATATCATTTTCTTCTTGTTGGTATTCTTCATGATGAACAGCTTGCAAACAGTGGCTCAAAAAGCCTTGTCTGTACAATTACCACAGGCTACTAGTGCTTCTGCACCAGCTCAATTACCAGTGGTTTTAACATTAGATGCGGAGGGTCATATTACGATTGATAACAAGCCAATGAGCATTGACGATGCTGAGGCAATGGTAAAACAACGTATCCAAGAAAACCCTAATGCTAGTGTTATCTTACAAGCCGATAAACGAGCGGCTCATGGTCAAGTAGTAGCGATTATGGACATGTTAAAACAATCTGGCGTTAAACGCTTAGCTATTGCAGCTGAACAGAAAGGATAACTATGGGACTAGGCATATCATGGAAAAAAGCAGCCATTATATCCGCCGTAGTTCATCTTATTGCTCTCTTTATTGCTGTAATCTTTTTTGTAGTGGTTCCAGCCATTCAAGAAATGGATACCTATGAAATCGACCTCACACAAAGTGTGCTCGATGATGGTGGCAGTGGACATGCTGGTGGTGGCGGAGGTAACAGAGCAGATCTGTTCCCAAAACCATTGTCAGCAGATGAAGTAGCGGCAAGAACAAAGGCTGTTGTAGCAAATGTTGAACCATCTACAGCAACAGATATTCCTGATGCAGTAGATGTGGCAGCTAAAGCAAGTGAAAATAAAGGCAATACATCCGGTGATAATTCCGCTGTTGGTGGCACAGGCCCTGGATCAGGTGGCGGATCTGGTGGCGGTCATGGTACCGGTGAAGGTACTGGCGTTGGTGATGGTAGAGGCCATGGTACTGGTACAGGTGATGGTACCGGTGAAGGTGATGGTCATGGTACAGGTAAAGCAGCGTTCAATGTAGAGGGCTTTTATGCAGCTGTAGATAGCCAAAAACAAATTCCTTATGCGGCTATTAAGCGTAAAATGAACGTAGATGTTACAATTAATGTAATGGCTAAATTAGATACTAATGGTAATTTAATAGACGTATATCCAACTAGTGGTGGCGATGAGATATTTGTAGAAGCGGCTCTTGATGCAGTGCGACGAGCGACTCCGTATCCAAATGAAACAGGGGATATACAACCGGTAGAAGTTCCTGTACACTTTGTAGTACAGGCCGATGGCGAAGATGAAGAAGAATAAATATATCTAAGTAATAAAGGAGATAAATATGAAATCTATTATTTTATATTCTTCCCTTACGGGAAATACTAAAAGTGTAGCGGAAGCAATGGCTTCCGTTATGCCTGAAGGTACACCTTGCGTTCCTGTAAAAGATGCACCTGAAAATTTAGCTGATTATGATACAGTATTCGTAGGTTTCTGGGTGGATCGAGGTACAGCGAATAAAGAAGCGGCAAAATTGATTGAAACTTTAAAGAATCCTAATGTGGTATTCTTTGCCACATTAGGTATGTATGCTGATTCTGATCATGCTCGTGAAAGTATCGAAAAAGCATCTGAATTATTGCCTAACAAAGAAGCTCTTGTAGACGGCTTCGTATGCCAAGGTAAAATCGATCCTAAAGTAATCGAAATGATGTATAAAATGTTCCCCCCTGGATCAGCACATGGGCAAAGCCCAGAACGCGATGCATTACATAAAGCGGCGGAAACTCATCCAGATGAACAAGACTTTGCAAATGCAAAAGAATTTACAAAATCTGTACTTGCAAAGTTGCAAGCCTAATTTCTGAAAGGGGATTGGAGTATGAGTTTAGCAAGTTTCTTTGAATCCATTCCGGAGAAGCAGCGAAACCTACAACTAGGTTTAGAATGCGATAATCCGATGAGTGGTGCATTTCCTCATAAACGTGTTGTACATGCAGGTCTCAATGGTACGCTCGTTTCTCCAAAAGAAACACAAGCCGTTTGGGATTCGTTAATGAATGGCACTCCTAAAAAGGGCGAAATGCAATGCGCTTACATTCATATTCCGTTTTGTAAGACAAAATGCACATATTGTGGTTTCTTCCAAAACGGTACGAGTCAAAGTGTTGAAGACCAATATATTGATGGTCTTATCAGTGAATTAAAGCTCGCTAGTGAGCGTTCGAGATTAAAAGATGGTTTGATCCATGCCGTATTTATCGGCGGTGGCACACCAACATCTCTATCACCTACAAATTCTGAAAGATTGCTTAAAGCGATTAAAGCGTACTTGCCATTGGCAAATGATTACGAGCTTACCTTAGAAGGTCGTATTCACGATTTGATCCCTGAAAATCTTGAAGTTTGGATGGCAAACGGCGTCAACCGTATGTCCATCGGCGTGCAATCTTTCAATACAGAAGTACGTCAAATGGTAGGCCGTTTAGATACGAAAGAAACCGTATTAGAACGACTAGCTGCTTTGAAAGCTTATGGTCAATGCTCTGTCGTTATTGACTTAATCTATGGCTTGCCTGGTCAAACTATGGAGGTGTGGGAACAAGATTTAGCTGATTTAGTAAGCTCTGGCGTTGATGGTGCAGACCTATATCAATTAAATGTATTTGATGGTAGTGATCTCAATAAAGACATTACAAACGGTAAAGTTCCAGCTGCAGCCACAACAGCAATGCAAGGAGATATGTTCGAATTCGGTCGACAATACCTAGATGCGCGATCTTATCGCCGATTGAGTGCTGCACATTGGAGTGCTAATAATCGTGAGCGTAGCCTATATAACACTTTAGCTAAATCGGGCGTCCCAATGTTCCCATTTGGTAGTGGTGCAGGTGGTAACGTCGACGGTTATGGCATGATGTTACATCGTGCATTAAAACCATACGAAGATATGGTTACCCGCGGTGAAAAACCATTTATGGCCCTTATGAAACAAAGTGATTTACAACCTATCGTCAACCGAGTAGTAAGTCAATTAGAACAAGGATTCCTCAATATTATGAGCTTAGTAAAAATGGATTCCAGATTAGATGAATTGAACTGGCTCTATAAATTATGGGAAAAACGAGGTCTTGTTGCCTATAATGGTTTGCTTTATAAATTGACTGATGCAGGCGAATTCTGGACTGTAAATCTTACGCAAAGTACATTAGAAGCTGTTGAATATATCATGACTGGTAAGAATTCCTTCGCTATAGAAGCAGTAGCAGCACAAGATACAAAAACAACTTCTAAAGAAAATCCTAACCAAGAGGTACGTGGCATTGGTCAAGGTAAAGCCAATATTTCTGTACCAACTGACGAAGATTCCGAAGCACAACGTAAAGATGCGCTCATTGCTAAGGCTAAAGCTGAAATTGCTAAGAGCGGTGCTTCTGGCGAAGCAGCAGAACGAATGGTACAAGCTATGTACAATTTAAGTGCTGATGAGATTGAATATATGATGGAACGTATGATGTCTTAAACTGTTATGTTACACCTTAATTCTAACAACCTCTTCCAATAACCAACATATAATATACAAGACATATTACGTGACATATACGTGCTCTCTGTAGTACAAAGTAGCCCCAGACTGTAGTCTGGGGTTTACTTTTTATAGAGCGAAAGGTATTCTGTAGGTATAAGACTTAAATGACTTTAAAAAGTATAGCAATAGATGTATAGGAATAGATGTATAAGTCTATAAGGACAATAAAAATCTAATTGCTGTTAAAATCATAAAACAATAAGTGAGATAGTAAATCTATAAGATGTGAAGTGATATTGCTTGTATAGCTGATAAAAGGCTTAGGAGGTTAGTATGAGTACATGTCCTCAAAAAGAAATAGATATATTAGGTATTGGGGCTAGCACATTAGACCGCTTCATCGTTGTGGATCATTACCCAACGGGACGTGAGGTACAACAAGTTGTATCTTCTACCACCGATGGTGGAGGACCTGTAGCTACAGCATTAGCCGTTGCAGGTAAATATGGTGCACGTACGGCCATGATTGACAGTATCGGTGACAATATGGTGGGGCGTCATATTTTAGATGATTTCAAAAAATATAATGTTAATACTGATGCTATCCACATTGAAAAGGGGGAAAAGAGTGGCGTTGCTACAATCCTAGTAAAGCATAGCACTGGCGAGCGTGCCGTATTTTTTGAACGCTCTACTGCGCCAGAGCCAGTATTTTTAGATACTCATAAGCAATTAATTAAAGAAGCTTTCATTTTACATGTTAACGGACGGCATCGACAATTCATGTGTTCTGCCATGGCGTTAGCACAAGAGGCAGGTACTATTATCTCTCTCGATGGAGGTGCACAGCGCTACGATGAAGAGATGAAATCTATTACAGAGTCAAGTCATATTGCTATTGTTGCTCGTGATTATGCTGAAAAATATACGGGCACTACTAATTTAGAAGAAGCTTGTCGTATCATTCATGACCGTGGTGCTATTATTGCGGGGGTTACGGATGGCGCTAATGGTAGTTATTTCGTATGGCCTGATGGAACTTTCTATCGTTGTCAGGCATTCCCTCAAGAATATGTAGTTGATACAACGGGGGCCGGAGATAGTTTTCATGGTGCATTTCTTTCAAAGCTTGTTACATTATTGAGAGAGTTAGCCCCAGTAGAAGGGTTAAAGACCTCTACATATGCTATAGATTTATTACAACATTGTGGACATTCTGATTTAGAAAAAGCTGCTATTTTTGCGTCCGCTGTAGCAGCTTTAAATACGCAAGGGATTGGTGGTCGTAGCGCTTTACCAAGTTTACAAGTTGTACATAAGTTAATGGGATTGGAGTAAATCAGTATGTGGCACGATATTTCCCATTCTCATGTACAACGGTACATGCAACAAAATCCCTATCGATTATTAGCGTTTAGCTTTCTAGGCGTCATGATTATAGGTACAATATTGCTTATGTTACCGATGGCGAGTGCTCAGGGGCAAACGACGGCTCTTGTAGATGCCGCTTTTACCGCCGTATCTTGTGTTTCGGTAACAGGGCTGACCACTGTAGATACTTATTATCATTGGTCTTTATTTGGTAAGCTTGTAATGGTTATCCTTATTCAGTTAGGTGGGTTAGGAATTGTATCTTTCACGACCATAATTGCTTTGCTTCTAGGTAAACGAGTAGGCCTTAAAAATCGTGTGCTTTTGTCCGAGGACGTTGGACAGGAGGGTATGACTGGTTTATTACATATTACGAAAAAGTTAACGCTTTATACCTTTGCTATTGAAATTGTGGGAGGCATAATCTATACGATTCAGCTATATCCCTATATTGGACAGGCTGCATTGTATAGCGGTATCATGCAAGCTATTTCCACCTTTTGTAACGCTGGATTTGTATTTTTTGATAATGATCTACCTTATGCCATGGTAGGGGACATATTATTTAATATCAATACAGCAGTACTAATTGTTATCGGTGGTTTTGGCTATTTAGCGGCCTTTGACATATGGTCACACCGTAAGGTGCGACGATTTGTTGACTTAAAACTTCACACTAAGATTATGTTAGTAGGCACAGCGATTCTTATCCTATTAGGAACTATCATTTTTTTAGGTGTGGAATGGTCAAATCCAAAAACCTTTGGGTCATTACCGATTTGGAATAAAATAATGGCCTCTTTATTTCAAGCGATTACGCCGCGTACAGCTGGGATTGCAACGGTTGATTATAATGCATTACATCCAATTACCTTGTTTGTTACCATTATTCTCATGTTTATTGGTGCGGGTCCGAACTCTACCGGTGGAGGCGTTAAAATTAGTACCGTAGCAGTAACCATACTTGCATCGCGTACCTTGTTTAATAACCGTCCAGATACAGAGATTTTTGAACGTCGTATTTCATTAGTAACAGTGCTTAAAGCCAACGGGATTATATTTTTATCGCTTCTTCTTATTTTAATAGCCACCTGTTATCTAGCCTGGGATGAGCCTTATGATTTTATTCGATTGTTATTTGAGGTTACGTCCGCCTTTGGGACTGTAGGCCTTACGACGGGAATTACGTCTGATTTATCTGAAAGCAGTAAATGGGTGCTGATGCTTGTTATGTTTACAGGTCGTGTCGGTGTTATGACCGTTATTGGTACATGGGCTCTTAGGACTTCACCAACGAAGCCAATTGGGTATGCAGAAGAGAATGTATTGATGTAATTGAGTAGAATAGTTAGTCTATCAGGAGATATAGCATGAAATATAAAACAATTGCCGTCATTGGTCTTGGTCAATTTGGTACGACTATAGCCAAGATGTTAGCCTCTATGAATCATGAGGTTTTAGGTGTAGATATTAATCCAGAAATTGTACAAAAGGTTTCCCCTTATGTAACACATGCTATTGTAGCAGATACTACTGATGAAGAGGCTATTAAAGCCTTAGCTTTGAGCCAATTTGATATAGTTATTGTTGCCATTGGTGATAATATCCAGGCTAATCTCATGACTTCGATGTTGTTGAAAGAAATGAATATGCCTCATGTGGTTTCGAAAGCTGAAAATGCACTCCAAGGTAAGATGCTCAAGAAGATGGGGGTAGATATGGTCATCTATCCAGAATATGATGTGGCACAACGGTTAGCTCAATCGTTGACACGAGAACATGTAATGGATTACTTACAGCTATCTAAAAGCATTAGCCTTATTGAAGTAGATATGCCTAAATTTTTGGTAGGCACCTGCTTAAAAGATTCTAATCTGCGTGAGAAATATAATCTTAATGCTGTAGGCATCAGGCGTGGGGAGGATTTAGAAGTCCCTCCTAATCCGTTTACGATTCTTTCGGCAGAGGATAAACTATTAATCATAGGAAATAATTCTGATTTAGATGCATTAACAGTGTAGTAAGTATACGAAAGAGATATAAATATATCGAAAAAATATGATATAATAAGATAGAATTCAGTATAGGCCATACGTATTCGTATGGCCTTTTAATATAGAAATGAAGGTTATTATGACAGAGGAACAATATATAACGGCGCTGATGAATAACCCACATGGGATTCGAAATATTCCAAATCCTACAGAAGCTATGCAACTTACATGTGTGGGGCAAAACGGTATGTTGTTACAATATATTAAAGAACCTACTCAAAAGGTTATTGAAACGGCGCTTTCACAAGCACCACGCGCTATACAATTTGTTGAAAATCCTACAGAAGAATTGCTAAAGGCTTTAGTGGAAAAAGATTGGGCAGTTTTAGAATATATCGACAATCCGTCTGATACATTAATTCAAAGTGCATTAGCTCAATCAGGCTGGGCTATTCGCTATATTGCGAACCCATCTGAAGAATTGCAATTAGAAGCGGTGAAGGCGAATTATGATGCCTTACAATATATCAATGCTCCAAGCGAGGTTGTGCAGTTACAAGCCGTGCAAGAAAGTTACTTGGCCTTGCGTTACATTGATAAGCCGAGCGTAACTGTTCTAGAAGCAGCAGTAAAGCAAGATCCACAGGCAATGCGTCAGATTACAAATCTCACTAAGGACTTGGCTTTGCATCTATTTAAGGTAAGTGCGACTATCGTCGGGTATATACCTAATACATTGGGCGTTACGGTAGATGAAATCAAAGCTATAATTGTAGATGCTATTTCCGGCGATACAGTTGATGAAGACTATATACGTGAGTTAATCAACAATAAAGCTATCGGTGGACGTCAATCTAAATGGCCCATCGATTTGTTGTCACTTATAGATGCTTATGGCACCAAAATAGTTAAGAAAATTGCAGTAGGCGAATATTTGAAATATTAGAATGGAGATACAATGAACTTTATAGATACAATGGCAAGCGTTGAGTTAGTGCTTGCCGCTAATCAGGTGCCCTTGCTTGTTGGTGAGACGGGCATTGGTAAAACCTCTCTCGCAGCGCGCGTTGCAGAGGTACATAATTGGGAATTAGTAACTATTGACGGAAACCTCTTAAAAGAAGGTGAAATCGGTGGCTTGCCTACAGTAGAAACGGTGACTCATACGGATGGTCATGGCAATAGACGGGATGTGAAAACTACAGTATACGCTGTGCATCATACATTGGAACATGTGGCACAAGCCGTAGATAAAGGGCGCCAAGTATTGCTGTTTATCGACGAAATTAACCGCGCAGAACATGCAGTTCAACAAGAGTTGATGAACCTTATTCTAAACCGTGAAATTAATGGCTTTTCTTTAAGTGATCAAGTGCGCATCATAGCCGCTATGAACCCTGAAGATTCCTTTGATTACCAAACCATCGATATGGATCCGGCACAACAAAACCGATTCGTATGGCTTTATATGAATGCTGATTATATGCAATGGATTGACTGGGCTATTGGTGCTGGTATTGAAGAAAAGGTTATTGAATTTATTTCTTCCTATCCAGAATATTTAAATCAACGTCACGAAGACGATATCGATGCCACACCTCGTTCCTTTGAACGCGTGTCCGGTCTATATAGAATTTATAAGAATCAAGAGGGCACAAGCTATAGTCGGGATGTATTTATGAATGTTATCCGCGGTAACGTAGGTAAACTCATTGCGGAGGCTTTTGTAAACTTTATCGAGTCCAATCAAGAACCTCTTATTACCTTTGATGATGTATTAACAGCGGTTCAAAAACCAGGTGCTATTATGTCTATGGCTGAGCAGGTTAAAGGTGAAAGCCCAACTCGCCTTTATGTAGCAGCAAAAAATATGTTGCATCGTTTAAATCGCAATAGCAATGCGCAGGAAGTACATCACTTTGTGGAGTTTTTAACCTTGTATCCAGGGGATTTGCGCGTAGCGGTTATGAAAGATCTTCGTAACACGTATGAGCGCGTTTACGCTTATGCTATTGAAGATGACCTTTTTGTAGATACTTTCTTTGAAGCGCAAAAATAATTCTATGTGTGTAGTTAACCAAATCAAAGCTATATATAGATAATCGACTTTAGTAAATTATTAATTATTATGCTAATTGATATATGGCATATGACATATATTAAATTTGTTTTCTAAAGAAAAGGAGGTGTAAATATGCAACGAAACTTAGATAAGGACGATATACGTGATGCGTCGGATTTACTGACTCATATAGATGGCTGGGAAAAAACGGGTTCTTATGATGCGAAGGCTATCGAGGCTCTTGATCGATGGCATGCGAAACGAGAGCGCATACATTGCGAAGCAGAGGCTTTGTATACGCAAATATACGCATCCTATGAGGCCTATGTAGATAGCTATGAAGAACAACATCATAGTATGGCGCCTGAACGCATAGCGGCCGATCTTATGAACCATAATATGTCGGATAGCCATATAGGTACCATCGGTCGTGCGCTTGAAGATGTACACGTAGAAGGTACGGACCTTGCCGTTATGCAGCAAGCCGTAATGACGCCTGCCTATGAGCAACGGTTGTGGAATATATTGCATGATGTAAACAGCTTGCTTCTTGAAGAGGACCAATTCTTTGGTTACTTTTACTTACAAATGACTCATCGCATTCGCTTTGATATGACCAGTGCTTTTGGTATTAATCTTAAACAGGGCGGCTATGTGTTATATATAAATCCCTTTATCTTGTTACGTCAACCGCCTGATGTGATGAAGGATGGTATTAAGCGTGAAGTTCTTCATATCATTTCTGCTCATTTGATGCGGGTAAAAGCACTGAGCCAAGGCTTTCACAAAACAGCAGTCCATATGGCTATGGATATGGTCGTAAACGATTACCTTGAACATGTAGACCGTGATGCGGTAACGGTAGCCAATGTAAATGCGCGCTTTGGTTTGTTATTAAAGCGTTTCCGTACCATTGAATACTATGCGAAGGCTATTGATAAGGTCATGAAAGAAAAACCAGACCTCTTTGTGCCCATCGATAACGCAGATACGGCGGTTGCTATGGAGTTTGACCCTCAAACCAGCCATGATATTTGGGATGAATCCGATTCTATTGATACAGATACGATGGACCAAATCACGGAGCGCTATATCAACGAAGCCTCAAAGGGGGATATGGAAGGCTATGTGAAAAGCCTTATCGATACATTCCAAAAGACACGTCGTGCTTTGCCGTGGTATTTTTATCTCAAAAAGCTAATGGGCAAGGTAGCGAGTGGATACAAAAAAACGACGATGCGTCGTAATCGTCGTCAACCTGAGCGTTTGGAGTTGTCTGGCACATTACGTCAACATAAGGCAAATGTATGGGTAGCTCTTGACATGAGTGGTAGTATAACTGATGTGGAGTTTACAAATGCTTTAGAGCAAGTGCTACAAATCGTGCATGCTTATAACCATCGTATTACTGTTGTAGAATGTGATAATGAAGTACGCCGCACCTATACGATGGAATCCGTGAAGGATGTGAAGCCGCGCCTCGATGTACGTGGCGCTACAGCCTTTACCCCTGTATTCTCTCTGGCTAATCAAAACCGTGTAGATTTACTTGTATACTTTACAGATGGCAAAGGGGAAGAGCGACTACGAGAGGCGCCAAGAGGCTATAAGGTGCTGTGGGTATTGACCGGTGAGAATCCACAATTATCTTTGTATAATCCGTACGGTATGGTTCGTGAACTCGGTTATGTGGGGATTGATGAAACTCAGGATATTGATGAGTTTGTACGTATGGCCAACCGCGGTGGCTTTTCTATGGCTAATCAAGAGATTTAGTATATTAGGTTGCATGTTTTTTTATAGGTTTAATCTTGAACTAAAATGGTATACAAAAAAGACGCAATCCTCTGGATTGCGTCTTTTTTGTTCTGTGGATTTATTATTAGCTGTTAAGTTCAATAGAGGAGCCTGGATCGATAATGAGTGCTGTTTGGTTATACTTGCCTTCTACAAGGCTTGTAAATACACCTGGTTCACGGTCGATAACAGGCCATGTTTTGTAGTGAATTGGAATGGAAATACGCGCTTTTACATAAGAGGCAGCAAGGGCTGCATCTTCAACCCCCATTGTGTAATTATCACCGATAGGAAGAAGGGCGTAATCGATTTCACCAAAGCGATTTAATAATTTCATATCGCTAAAGAGTGCTGTATCACCAGCGAAGTATAGGATATCTCCGTAGAAATCTACAATACAACCTGCAGCGTGACCGCCAGGGATGCCAGCGCCGTGGAAGGCAGGAACCATTCGAACAGAACCGAATTCAAAATCGAACTTGCCACCTAAATGCATGGCGTGTGTACGACAACCGGCAGCTGCTGCTTTACCCGCTACCTCAGCCGTAGAGATAACGAGGGCGTCATTTGCTTTGGCAATAAAATCTGTGTCTCCATAGTGATCATCATGGCCATGACTGACAAAGATATATTGGCATTTGATATCTTCTTTTTTAGCGATATCCCATGTATTACCGGTCAAGAATGGGTCGAAAATCATGGATACATCGCCACGTGTGAGCATAAAGCAAGCGTGACCAAAATAAGTTAGTTTTGTTTTCATAGGAACACTTCCTTCCTTGTACATATAATTCTTAATTCTATTGTATAATATAATAAATGAAAATAAAACTATTGGTGATAATTTATACATAATTAGTAAGGATATATTATGGATTTAACACATTTTGATCAAGATGGAAATGCTTGGATGGTAGATGTATCAGATAAGGATATTACAACTCGTACCGCTGTGGCAGAAGGCTTTATTACTATTAATGATGCAATTTATGAACGCATTGCAGCGGGAACAATAAAAAAAGGGGATGTTCTTAGTGTGGCTCAATTGGCAGCTATTATGGGGGCGAAACAGACGAGTAATCTCATTCCCCTTTGTCATCCGTTAGCATTAACTAAGGTTGAGGTGCATTGTACTCTTGTTGATGGTGAAAGTCCAGCCTGTACGGATTCTACACATAATAGAGCTGTTAAAGTTCATGCTACCGTAAAAACGACAGGAAAGACAGGTGTTGAAATGGAGGCACTTACGGCGGTTCAAGTAGGACTTTTAACAGTCTACGATATGTGTAAAGCTATTGATAAGGGGATGATTATAGGCCCTACATATCTTGTAGAAAAAGAAGGCGGGAAAAGTGGACATTTTGTCCGTTCCTTTGTAGAATAATATAGATATAAAGAATAGGGGATTGAAAATGGAAATAGTACTTTATGAGCCTGAAATTCCAGGCAATACAGGAAATATAGCGCGTTTATGCGCCGCCAATCATATGACCTTACATCTGATCAAACCCCTTGGCTTTTCTATTGATGACAAGCACGTAAAACGAGCTGGCCTTGATTACTGGCACTTGGTAGATGTACAGGTACATGAAAATATTCAAGAATTATATGAGAAATATCCTGATCGTAGATATTTTTATGCCACTACCAAAGCAAAGCATACTCATTCCGAGGTGAAATATGAAATCGGTGATATGCTCGTTTTTGGGCCTGAAACAAGAGGGTTGCCTGAAAGTTTATTAGAGGGGAAAGAGGATACATGCATTCGTATACCCATGGTAGATGAAGCACGTTCTCTGAACTTATCTAATGCGGTGGCGATTATAGCTTATGAAGGTATGCGTCAACTTGATTATCCAGATCTTAAGGCTGAAGGCAATTGGATTCAATCTAAATAAATAGACTTTCATAATTGAGAAATATATTATACGTATGTGTTAGAAGATCTACCAAATCTATATGACCGGTAGCGATTTTAACGGTGTTGTTTGGAGGAGGATATTATGAACTACGATAAAGCTCATGATTTAGCTCACGCAATGCGTGAATCTGAAGAGTACAAAGAGTTAATGGCTGCTCAGGAAGCAGTGAAAGCAGATGCAGTAGCAACGGGTTTGGTTCGCACATTTATGGCTCAACAAATGCAATGGGAATATGCTAAGTTGTCTGGTGCTCCAGAAGCGGATGAGTTGCAGAAGAAACAAGAGGAATTGATGCCTCAAATTCAAGAAAATGCTGCAGCGGCTGCTTATTTGCAAGCGCAAATGCGTTGGAGCCAGATTTCTAATGATATTTATAAAATCATTAGCGAACCAATCACTGAGGGGATGAAAGTGTTAGATCATGGCGAACAACAACCAAAACATTAAGGTATTACAAACAGCTTTATTAGAAAAATTACCAAGTACACGTGTACGAGAGCAGGAGCTTCTTTGTCATCATACGACATTCAAAATTGGAGGACCTGCGGACTTATTTATTGAACCTACTACGATGGCAGAACTTAGTTTTACACTTCGTACCATTCACGAATTAGATGTGCCTGTAACTATTATTGGTTGTGGATCTAATATTTTAGTGAAAGACGGAGGTATCCGTGGCGCTGTCGTATCAGTTCGACATATGACCCAAATCATGGATTGTAACGAAAACACATTGTGCATCGGTTCCGGGTATATGTTAAAGGATGCTTCTGAATTTGCTTGGGAGAATAGTTTATCTGGTCTTGAATTTGCTATTGGTATTCCAGGCACACTTGGTGGTTCCGTATTTATGAATGCAGGTGCTTATGATGGGGAAATGAGCCATGTAGTTACTGCAGTGAGAGCCGTAGATTTCCAAGGAAATATTAAAGAGTATGATGGATCTCACTTGGACTTTGCTTATCGTCATAGTGTATTCCACGATAATCATGAAGTTATTGGGGAAGTCATTATGACACTCAAACCAGGCGACAAGGATGCCATCAAGGCACGTATGGATGAGTTAACAGAAAAACGTGAATCAAAGCAACCTTTGGAATATGCCAGTGCAGGTTCAACCTTTAAGCGCCCACCAGGGTACTTTGCAGGTACATTGATTGAACAAACAGGCCTAAAAGGTTTGTCTGTAGGTGATGCGCAAGTATCCCACAAACATGCAGGCTTTGTCATCAATACAGGTAGTGCAAGTGCGAAGGATGTACTTGACCTGATTAGTGAGGTACAACGTCGTGTGTATGATCAACATGGTGTACATCTCGAACCAGAAGTACGCATGATTGGTGAAGATTAATACAAATTAAATACTAATATAAGATTTCTTATGTAATGTTACTCTTTTAAGGATGACGGATTCATAAGAAATCTTTTTTTATAGTTTTTAAAAGAGTATGATAGGTTTACAGTTAGTTCATATTTTGGAGGCGATGATATGAATACTTTGTTGGCCCAGGAGATTTATGATAAAGCGCTAGCGTGTGGGTATGACAGTTGTGGTATAGTGCCTCTTGATGCACTTGATTTTTATAAAGAACGGTTGATAAAGCGTTTAGAAGATGTACCTGAAAGTAAAGAGGTATATGCGCATAGTAAAGATTTTTTAGCATTAAAAGAAAAGTATCCTTGGGCACAATCCATAGTGGTTTGTACTGAATATTTTGGTGATTATAAGTTTCCTGTATCTCTTCGAAACCGATATGCAAAAGGGTTGTTGTTATCTTTGTCAAATATTCCTCACAGTGATGAGTTTAAACGACGGCAATCTTTTGAAGCCTAGCTTGGTGAAAATAGAATACGATATATTGGCGGTGAAACGGCGAAACCTGCCGGAATTATTCCTTTACGGCCCGCTTCGGTAGCAGCTGATTTAGGCATTTATCGAAAAAATAATTTTTTTTATGGACCTAAAGGTTCTAGCTATGAACTGGTAGGCTATTTAATTGATGCGTCCTGTGAGTATATTCAACAGTTAGAGATACCACCATGTCCGGATTCTTGTAATTTATGTCAGCAAGGGTGTAGGACAAAATCCTTATCTGCACCGTTTACTATGAATCCGTTAACATGTGTATCTTATATCAATACCTTTGGTGATGGTAAATTGCCAGAAGGTGTGACAGAGGATATGTTGGAAGAGTGGATATTAGGTTGTGATAATTGCCAAGACTGCTGTCCGTTTAATAAAAATCATGATTGGAGTATAGGTAAAGATTATCCTGGGCTTAATGCATTAGAACTTATACTACAGCCAGAATATATTTTGAAAGCCTCTGATAAGGAGATTATAGAAAAGTTGATTCCTAAATTCTGTTTCCATTTAACAGATAAACAAATTCCGTTGTTGCGTAAATCTGGTAAGCGGGCGATAGAGCATAAATAGGTTGTGTCTTAAGATGAATCAAAAGTATAATCGAATGTTGAAATTGCCATGATTAGAATAGGTGTACTGTTTTGACTTTTTTCTATAGACTGCGTTATAATTAACTGTTGCCAATTTTGGGGAATATACCTGCATAGCCCATTTTATCGAGGCTATGTGATATAGAATATACTGAAAGAATTAAAGGGAGGATCTTATGATTCGCGAAAATCTTCGTAATGTAGCGATTATCGCCCACGTTGACCATGGTAAAACTACTTTGGTGGACGCGTTATTAAAACAAAGCCATGTGTTCCGTGAGAATGAAAAGGTAGCAGAACGCGTAATGGACTCCAACGACTTGGAACGTGAACGCGGTATTACTATTTTGTCTAAAAACACTGCTGTTATGCATGATGGCATCAAAATCAACATCGTTGATACTCCAGGCCATGCTGATTTCGGCGGCGAAGTGGAACGCGTACTTAACATGGTTGATGGCGTATTGCTTCTCGTAGATGCTTACGAAGGTCCAATGCCTCAAACTAAATACGTTTTGCGTAAAGCATTAGAGCAAAAATTGAAACCAATCGTAGTTATCAATAAAATCGACCGTCCTGACCAACGTGTTAAAGAGGTTGAGGATGAAGTCCTTGAATTGTTTATGGAGCTTGAAGCTGATGATGATCAACTCGACTTCCCTGTAGTTTACGCATCTGCTCGTTCCGGTGTGTCCAAAACCAACTGGGATGATGAAGCTGTAAACATGGAACCGTTGTTCAAAACATTGATTGATGAGATTCCGGCACCACAAGGTGATATGGAAGGCCCTCTTCAATTCATGGTAACTACACTTGATTACGATAACTTCATCGGTAAAATCGCCGTAGGTCGTATCGTTCGCGGTAAAATGAAAACTAACCAACAAGTGGCAATCATGAACGGTGAAAGCACTCGTAAAGCGAAAATCGGTCGTGTGTACACATACAATGGTTTGAATCGCGTTGAAACTGACGAAGCTGAAATGGGTGATATCATTGCCTTTGCAGGTATCGACGATATTAACATCGGCGAAACAGTAGCGGATGCTGAAAATCCTGAAGCATTACCATCCATCTCCATCGACGAACCAACATTGTCTATGGTGTTTTCCGTAAATAACTCTCCATTCGCAGGCCGCGAAGGTGAATTCGTTACATCCCGTCACTTGCGTGATCGTTTATTCCGTGAAGTAGAAACTAACGTTTCTATGAAAGTAGAAGAAACTGATTCTGCAGATGCGTTCAAGGTATCTGGTCGTGGTGAATTGCATTTGGCAGTATTGATTGAAACTATGCGTCGTGAAGGCTACGAATTACAAGTAGGTAAACCTCGTGTAATTTTCAAAACTATTAACGACCAATTGTGTGAACCGCTCGAAGCGTTGACCATTGACGTACCTCAGGAATTTATGGGTACCGTAATGGAAAATCTCGGTCAACGTAAAGCTGAGTTGACTAATATGGTTGAATTGGCCGGTTATCTTCGTATGGAATTCGTAGTTCCGGCTCGTGGCTTGATCGGTTTCCGTGCACAATTCTTAACAGCTACAAAAGGTAATGGTATCATGAACCATGTATTCCATGGTTATGCACCATATAAAGGTGAAATTCCTTCCCGTACACGCGGTGCTTTGGTAGCATTCGAAAATGGCGAAACTACTCCATATGGTTTGAACTCCGTTCAAGATCGTGGTACATTGTTCGTTGGCCCTAACCAAGACGTGTATGCAGGCCAAGTTATCGGTGAAAATACACGTGAACTTGATATGGATGTTAACCCATGTAAGAAAAAACATGTTACCAACATGCGTTCCAGTTCCTCTGATGAAGCGGTACGCTTGACTCCACCTCGTATCTTCTCTTTGGAACAAGCTCTTGAGTGGATCAACGATGATGAACTTGTTGAAGTAACACCTGAAAGCATTCGTATGCGTAAAACAATTCTTGATCGTAACGCACGTGCGAAAGCAGCGAAGAATAAAAAATAATATCTCATGCGGATATAATGGCGCTCCTTAAGGAGCGCCTTTTTTATCTAATCTATAAGTATTTATCTAACATATTCTTACAAGTCATATATTCATGAAAATAGGTGATAATTTTATCATTTATGATTATTGGGTATAAAAATAAGTTAATATACTAAATACGCATAATAACTTGCTGATAGGGGTATTGGTATATACGAAATATTTGTAACGCTGTATAATAATAACAAGTTTATTGAAAAAGTTATTGATTATGGAGGTTCTTATGAATAAGAAAATCTTAGCTTCTTTATTTGCAGTAGGTTTAGCTGCAGGTTGTGTGTGCTCTTCCGTTGATGCGCATGGCGTATTCTTTGCTAACCGCTTAGATGAAAAAGCGCTAGTACTTGGCGAAGGCCCTGTTGATGATGCGTATAGCCCAGAAATGGTAAAAAGCATCATTGGCTTAGATAACAATGGCATGGTAATTCCTGTACAAGTTATTAAACATGAAAAAAATGTAGTGGTTGTACCAAATGATAAATTGGGTATTACAGTAACTGACTTTGACTATGGTTATTGGACAAAAGACAAAGATGGTAAAACTGTTCATAAACCAATCTCTGAAGTACCAGGTGCTCAAAAAAGTACACATGCCATTAAATATGACGTTCACTACTGGAATGCAGAAGCAAAACCTTTCAATAATAAAGATGCTTTCATTCAAATCATTCCATCTGTTAACCCATTAACTCTTAGAAAAGGTGATACATTTGAAATCCAAGTCTTGAAAGACGGTAAACCATATGCAAATGCACCTCTTATTAAAGACGTAATTAATGATCTTACTAATGAAAGCCAAGCAGATGCTAATGGTAAAGCAACTGTTACTGTAAGTGCTAATGGCCTTAACGTAGTAGGCGTTGAAGTGGGCTTCCCAACTCAAACTAAAGGTGAGCAAAATAAATACTTCAGTGCATTGTCCTTCATCATCAATCCTGAATAATATAGGATATACTATTTACTAAGTGTGTGAAATAAACAAGACCTCCTAAGTTGGACTTAGGGGGTCTTTTTATATTTTTAGGGTGTACGTATAAATGCGTTCTGTGAGAGCCTCGTATTAGGCGGGGTAAGAAAGAGAGATTTTTATGAAATTACAACGAAATGTATCGGCTGTGATGGCTGCGTTGGTATTAACTGGAATGACCTGCTCTGCATTTGCTACAGAAATTAATGCCACAAGTGATAAAGCGGAGGAATTGCTTGGCTTAACAATGGGGGCACCGGTACAAACACAACCGGAAGTCAAGCATATAGAGGATACCTTGACGGTTAATGTGCATGGTAAAAGCTTAACAGATACAGGTAAAACTAAAAATGTATCAGGTATTTATAATGGATTTGGATCACAATTGACGGTGGATAAAGATTTGATTGTACGTCTTAAGAATGATGCACCAGCCTCAAAAAGGGAACTCGGTCATTACTATATGAGCGCTGTGTATGCTGGTTACGGCGGTAAAGTGCCAAGACTCAGCAAGGACAATCCTGATAGAGATTATGGAGATACTAATATTCACGTCAAAGGCAATGTAGATATCGATGCTATCGGTGTCGGTTTACAAGCTAATCAACGTGGTCATATCATTGTTGAGGGTGGTGGACGTATCATCACTCATCCTTTAGAAACTTCTGATACTTACTCTGTGGTGGCAGAAGAGGGTAATATATACGTTAATACAGGCTCTGACGGAAAACATCCAGGTTCTAAAGAATTGGTCGCTGTTGGGAATATAGGGTTAATTAATAAGGATTATGGACGTGATCCAAATCATAACGAAACGCCAACGAATATAGCATTAGCTTTTACAACACCTAATTCTAAACTTACGGGTGCCGTACTAAATGAATATGCTGAAAGCAATAAGAACCCGCATAATTCTGGTGCTGACATTTACTTACAAAATGGAGGAACTTGGAATAATGAATGGATTGGTATGGAGCGTCCTACCCCTAAAAGAGAACGTCCATCTGGGGATAATGCAGCATATCTATACAAGGGCAGTAAGGTTCGCAATCTCGTAGGTGGATCAAGTCCATCGGCAGCCGGTATACTTCATCCTATTGATGCACGACCTATTACAATTCAAAATTATAGTGGCTATGTGAATGCTGTTTACAAGACCGGTGTTCCAGCTAGTGAAAATGGAAAGGGGAATATCGTTGTTGAACATGCTGCAGATAATAGCCATATTACGTTGCAAGGCGATGGAGCTAATTTGACTAATGATGATAGCTACCGTAAGGAAATACAAGCCTTAGCCGATAAATTACAATATACTGGCAATGATAAGAAACTGAGTACAACTGTTCAAATCAATGAAGGTATTACTCGTCCAGGTGCTGTTGCAGAGCTTGGTGCAAATCATTTTGACTCACAGGGGCGCCTTGTTGTGGGAGATACGACAAAGATTAATCGTGCTAGTGAATCATCCTTGGTAAGTGGCACAAAATCTGCTCTTACATCGACCGCTATGGCATGGAAGAGTAATACCAATGATTTACAACGCCGTTTAGGAGATCTTCGTTTAGCTAATACAAACAAAGGTGTATGGGCGAAATATATAGGCGGTAAATCTAAAATTACAGACGGTGCTGATGCACATATGACGTATAATGGTGTACAAGTCGGCTACGATCATAAGACTTCTAATGGTTGGATTTTTGGCGGCGCTATTGATTACAGTACATCTAGTAATTCATATGCCAACGGTAGTGGTGATGGCAAACTTGGCGGCATCGCCTTGTATGGCACAAAACAACATGATGATGGTCGTTATTTAGATATTATTGCACGTGGTAATAGATTATCCAATGATTATAAGCTCTACTCCGTAGGTGGACAACGTGTGAACGGTGATTACCATACATATGGCACATCCTTAAGCACTGAATATGGTAAACGTATTAAGAAGGAAAATGGCTTCTACATCGATCCTAGTGTAGAATTTATTGTAGGCCGTTTGAATGGTGTATCCTATGATGCTTCTGTTGTCGGTGGTGGTTCTATGCATGTGAAAGCTGATGCTGTGAACTCTGCTGTAGGCAGACTTGGTATTGGCATTGGGAAAGAAACAGAAAAATCCAATATCTTCGCTAAATTAGCATTAGCGCATGAATTCTCTGGTAAGGCAAATACAATATATTCCGCACCAGGTAATCCAACAGTACAAACAACAGTAGATTTGAAGGATACATGGCTTGATGCTGAAATTGGTGGATCTTGGAGTGTTCGTCCTAGTACATATCTATATGGTACATTCACTAAAAACTTTGGTGCTATCGTAGAAAATACATGGCGCATTGATGCTGGGATACGACATAATTTTTAATTGAATATTGCATTAATGGTCCTTATAGCGTATGCTGTAAGGACCATTAGTATATAAGGAGTTTTTTTATGATTAAGCTTTTATTCATTAGGAGTTATAATGGTTAATATTTTATTCATCTGTCATGGCAATATTTGTCGCTCTACAATGGCAGAGTTTTATATGAAGCATATCGTTCAGCAGGCAGGCCTAAGTGATTCTATTTATATTGAGTCTGCAGCTACATCTCGTGAGGAGATAGGGAACGACACTCATTATGGGACTAAAGAGAAATTAGATGAAATGGGTATTCCCTATACTCGTCGCAAGGCACGCCAAGTGACGATGGAGGATTATTACAACTTTGATTATCTCATCATTATGGATGAAAATAATGCGCGTAATTTAAAGCGTATTATTGGGGATGACGTAGATGCTAAGGTTTACAAGGCAATGTCTTTTGTTGGTGAAAGCCGCGATGTAAAGGATCCTTGGTATACGGGAAACTTTGATGAAACATATGACGATGTGAGCCGTAGCTGTGATGCTTTACTAGAATTGATTAAGGCAAGAATATAATAGAGATAGCCCTTATAGTTATCTAACAAGATGCTTAACTATAGGGGGCTTTCTGTATAATCCTAGTTGTTCTATATACTTTATACTATCGAACCATAGCGTAATATGGTATAATTTTTAGGTATTCATGCGCCTATAGCTCAGGGGATAGAGCGCCGGTCTCCGGAACCGGGTGCGCAGGTTCGATTCCTGCTAGGCGCACCAAATAAAAGGCTTCTCGAAATTTCGAGGAGCCTTTTTATGTGTCTTTATTCTTTAGCTTGATGTCTTTATTCTTTAGGTTGATGTATAGTTCAGAAAATTATATGTTAGCATCTATATTTAGTACAACGAATTCCTCGTGATTGAAATTCATTTATCAGTAAGTCTATTGATTTATCAATGATTTCTTCATTAGTTATATATACCATCTTTTTGTAATAGACAGTACTATCAAACTCTATCCAACGACTTGTCTTGCCATTTAGTTTGCAAATTTGCATTCTGCCGGCCCAGCTGTCCATGCTACGGAATTGTTTTCCTTTAGAAAAACGTACCTCACGAATATCGCTTAATTTAAATGTTCTTCTTACTAAGCCAATGCCTATAGAGACTTGATCATTCTTAAAGTAAAGAAGTTTATAACGCTCTTCAGGAGGCATGGATTTAATTATAGATAGGTTATAAGTAGCAAAAGCTACAGCAATGCCGACTAATACAAACATTAGGATTATTATATAGATTCCCATATTTTCAACCCCTTCTTATTTCTATTATAATAAAAATAGGTATCGGATGAAATAATTTGTATAATCAACTTTGAAGCGCTATTTGTTTGTATTAAGGGGAGAGATATAAATGGACATACATGAACGAACTACTAAATGGAGCAAAGGCATATCTGAGATGGATGTATTATCCTTAGCTGAGAAGGAAACAGTTTGTAACAAGGTAGCCAAGCAATTATTCGTTATCTGTGTTACGATAGGTACTTTAATACTGATTGCAATTATAGTTGGTATGTTTGAATATCCATGGCTTTTAGATTATATGACAAATACGGCGAACACAGTAAATCAAAATCTAAGTACTACGCATTCTCAAGCAGGACGGGCAGGTGGTACTATGGCCAGTTTATCCCATATGATATCCGTATTAGCAGTTATGTTGATACCTACAATAGGGGTGTTTTACATTATCAAAAAGCCTTTACTCAAAAGGGAAACAAGAAAATTTGTAGAAAAGAAATTAGCAGCTACTTCTAGTACAGATGATGTACTGACATCGGTGTATTGGGCTTTTTCTAATCAAGAATATGTGGGCGATGATGCTCTCAACAAGGATATCATGTATTATATAGAGGATAATAAAGATAATTGGAATCCTAAAGGCATTGCTGTTAATAATCGTAAGGTATGTATCGTTTATGAAGCTTTCATTACAGGTACTGAACAGCTACGAAGTAATGAGCATATTGTTGATATAACTGATTTAGACGAAGAGAATCGAATTGATGGTGTATTTCAAACTGATATTGAAGTCGAGTTAAGCGCAGAGAATAGAAGATATTTTACTAATGTAGAACTATTAAGAAAAATTCATAATCAAATTGCCAATAAAATAGTAGACGGGCTAGATTCTTTTGAAGGATTAGAATATGTAGAAACAGTAGATAGAATGCCAGTATATCGAGTAATGATTGGTGATTGACAGATTTATATTATTTCATGAATGAAATTTCATATTGGTTATATCTTTCGTATGTATAATATTCTCAAAACTGCAAGGTTATCTGTAATAAAAATGGAGAAGGATTTATGCTTTCAACGCTTATATGTTTATTAATTGTATTCTTGTTTTACTTCTTTATTAAGCAATACAATTTACTGCAAAAGTTGACCGTAGAGATTAAAGCTGCACGTGCCAATGTTATTGTTGCTTACGAGAAAAAGGTGGCTATTGTAAATCAGTTTACAGGCCTTGTAAACGAGTATGGTGATTATGAGAAGCTAATCCAGTTGAATGTGTCTGATAACTTTATTGATATGGCTCGAGAAACATCTAAAGCGGTACAAAACATTACGGCATTAGCTAATCAGTTTCCCGATTTGAAAGCTAATACTCAATATGGTAAATTCTTAGAAGCTATTAGTGAAAATGAAGTATTTATCTCTAATAAGCGTGAAACGTATAACTTTCAAGTGAAAGAATATAATAGTGCGATTGCCCAAATTCCGATGGTATTTGTGGCATCTTTATTGGGCTTTAAACAGGCTCCATTCTTTGATTCAAATAATGAAGCGGCTTTGGCTGAATTTAGTGGTGCTGACCCTGAAGCGATTAAAGATCTTGCTATAAAAGGTACAGATAAATTGAAGGATACAACAAATAAAATTAGAGAATCCTTTGAGAAACGAGAATAAGAAGTGCAAGCCAATGTGCAAAATAATCTAGAAACCCTCCATTCAAATGAGTGGAGGCTTTTTACATAGAGATATATAACTACATGAGTTGAGTTGCTGATAAGATTTCGATATAGAGTTTTATATTTAATAATATCGAAATAATATAATAAATGTGATTTGGGTAACACATTTTGTTTTGAGAATGATGTACAATAAGAATAGCTATATGGAAATCTGAACATCCTAGCCGGAACACTAGGACATATAGGGGAGCGTTAAATTACATAGTGAATTTAACTAAGTGAAAATTACTTATATATGTATCTATAACTCATCCGTTTGAGGATGTAGCTATTTAGAGGGGATAATATGACAAATAAAATACAGGAGCTCACGGTCAACGAAACTTGGCGCGATGAGCAAGACGCATGGAACCATCGTTCCGAGTACTTTGTAGAAATGCACAATCGCGAGGATCGCAAGGCACAGGTCACTGATTTTTTAGCCTTCTTAAAGGATGAAAATTTATTACCTTCATCGAATGGTCGTACACTTGATGTAGGCTGTGGTGTTTGTGATTATGCATTGGGTTTAGCTCGTGAAGGGTATAAGGCGACAGGTATCGATTTATCTGATGGTATGATTCGCGGTGCTAAACAATTGGCAGAGTCAGAAGGTTTAGATCTTAGCTTATATATCGGACCTTGGTCTGATGAAACTCGTCGAGAACTAGGTTGGGATAAAAGCTTTGACTTGGCATATAGTATCTTCTGCCCGATTATGTTTGATGTAGAAAATATTCGCGCCATGCACGATGCAAGTAATGATAAATGTTTATGGATTGCATTTAGCGAACGGAGCGACGAAATGGTAGATATGTTATCTGAACATTTCTTTGGACGTGATTCTTTTCCATGGGATGGTAAGATGAAAGAGTGTTTAGATGCTATCCATGAGATGGGGCATAATGTAAAAGTAATTTATAAAACGGTTCCTGAAACAGAGGTTATGTCTCTTGAAAAGGCAGTTAATTATTTTACCATGCGACTTCATAATAATGGATGGGGAGACATGGAAGACATGAAAGAAGAGATTAGAAATCTCATTGAGCCACTAGCTATTGATGGAGAAATCCATAATAAGACTGTTGATAAGGTGGCTTGGGTTTCATGGTCTGTGAAATAGGAGAGAAACATGACAGTTGATGAGAAACGTAAGTTAGAACTAAAAACTATGTACCAGATTATTGGCATCTATTGTCATAATAAGCACCACACTCCTAAAGGACAACTCTGTGAGGAGTGTCAAAAAGTTTGGCAATATGCTGAACATCGTATAGATGTATGTCCTCATATGGAAAGCAAGACCTTCTGCAGCGTATGTAAAACGCATTGCTATGCGCCTACGTATCGTGAAAAAATACGTGAAATCATGCGCTATGGTGGACCTAGAATGTTATTTATATCACCAATTCAAGTTATTCGCCATATGTATTTAGAGTGGAAGGATAGAAAAAGGAGTCGTACTTCTTATGAAAACTGATATGATTGTAAAGACAGGAATGTTTGTAGCATTGACGGTTTTACTATCTTATATATTTGCTATTCATACTACATTTATACATATTACCTTTGGATTTTTATCAACCGCTATATTTGGTATTTTTTATGGGCCTATGGCAGCAGGTATAATGGCTGCTATTGCCTGTTTTATAGGTATGTCTTTATTTGGACAAGGAGTATTCTTTCCCGGCTTTATCATATCTGAATTTCTTGTAGGCTATGTGTATGGGTATTTTTTACACGGACGTAATGTTACATTTAAACAATTGCTTTTACCGGAGACGATTGTTACTGTATGTATACATCTGATATTAAATACAATATGGCTCACAATATTTTATAACAAAGCAGTATCTGCTATATTTATTGGACGTCTTATTAAAAATATCATTTGTTTCCCTTTAGAAATTGCATTGATTTTAATTGTGTATAAGGCAGTCAGTAAGTTTATGGTACAAAAAAAGCCATAATCTTACAGTATACTAAAATGCACCCCTAACATTAGATTATATGTTAGGGGTGCATTATTATTTGTAAATATAGCGTTTTACGCGAGTGCTTTGTCCAATACAGTTTTGATTAAAGATTTTGTTTGGGCATAGCTTTCACCAGGTTGCGCCTCGTATTGTTTGTCGAGGTCGAACCATAAGTTCGGATAGTATTCATATGGGTGAGTTTTGAAGAGCTCATGTGCATCTTGATCTTCAACCCAGTTGATATGAATATCTGCGTATGCAGGATTTTCTGCAACGAGTTCATCGATAGCACGGAATGCATTAGCGCAATAAGGGCAACCGTTTAAATGGAAACCTAATATTTCTTTCATGATATTCAGTCCTTTCAAAATAGAATCTACATATATTTCTATAATTTGAGATTTTATACATATTCATGTACCACAACATATGGTACACTACTGAGTATAACATATCTATATAAGATATTCAATTTTTTAGATATATCTGATGTGAATATTGAGAATTCGATATGCATGCATTATATAAATAAGGAGATACCTATGATTTCAGGCGCACAGTATCTGGTAAAAGCCCTTCAAGAGGAGCAGGTAGAGTTTTTATTTAACTATCCTGGGGCGGCTACTATTGATATCATGGATGAATTATATAAGCAAGATAAGGTAAAAGTGATTTTGCCGCGTCATGAGCAAGCATTGGCCCATGCGGCAGATGGATATGCTCGTAGTACCGGTAAAGTAGGGGTTTGTATGGTAACCTCTGGACCTGGTGCTACAAATCTTGTGACTGGTATTGCTACTGCTTATTCTGATAGTGTTCCTCTCGTTTGTATTACAGGCCAAGTTGACTTGGGTCTGATGGGCAATGATGCGTTCCAAGAAGTAGATACTGTTGGCATTGTACGCAATATCTGTAAATATGCTGTTACCGTTCGTGATCGTAAAGAGCTTGGCCGTATTTTGAAAGAAGCCTTTTATATTGCTCGCACAGGTCGACCAGGTCCTGTGGTTGTGGATATTCCTAAAAATATTCAAAAGGCTATGGGCTCTGATGAGTATCCTACTGAGGTTAATATTCGCGGTTACAAACCAAATACCACTGTTCACGTAGGTCAAGTTAAAAAGGCCTGTTCTATTATTAGTAAAGCTAAAAGGCCTCTATTCCTATTAGGCGGTGGGGTAAGCATTAGTGGTGCTAACGACCTTATGATGGAGTTGGTTAAAAAAACAGGGATTCCTGTAGTAACAACATTGATGGGAAAAGGTGCTATTGATAGTCGTCATCCATTGTATCTTGGTAATGTAGGGATTCACGGTGGTTATGCGCCTAATGTAGCCATAACTGATTGTGATGTGATGATTTCTATTGGTACCCGTTTTAACGACCGCATTACAGGCAAGTTAAGTACCTTTGCACAAAATTGTAAGATTATCCATATTGATGTGGATGCGGCGTCTATTTCTAAAAATATTAAGGTTGATATTCCAATCGTAGCAGATGCTAAATTGGCTATCGAAAAAATCTTAGAATATATTGAACCTCACGATCTTGGTGACTGGCCTGCGCAATTACAACAACTTAAGGCTGCGCGCCCTGTTACACAAGCTGGTGAAGAGGGTTTAACACCTCAAACTGTTATCGAGTACATTAATCATCACTATGAACATCCTATCGTCACAACCGATGTGGGTCAAAATCAATTGTGGACTATCCAGTTCCTTGATGTGAAAGGTCAATATCAAATGTTGACGTCCGGTGGCTTAGGGACTATGGGTTATGGTTTTCCTGCTGCATTAGGTGCGCAAATGGGAAATCCAGATAAGCGTGTATTTGCTATCTGTGGTGATGGTGGCGTGCAAATGAATATCCAAGAGTTTGCCACTGCTATGCACTACCGTTTGCCTGTGACGCTAATTATTTTAAATAATGGTTTCCTCGGAAATGTACGCCAATGGCAACAATTATTCTACGATAAACGATATGCTTGTACAAATTTATTGATGGATGAAAGCTCTATTGTAACGCGTGATATTATTGATAATAATGAGTTTGAATATGTTCCAAACTTTGTACAATTGGCAGAAGCTTATGGTGCTAAAGCTATGCGAATCACTAAGGTTGAGGACATCGAAAAAGGGTTCCAATTGGCTGATGCTTTTAAAAATGGTCCGACTCTACTCGAGTTCATCATTCCAACGGAGCTCAATGTGTTGCCAATGGTACCAGCAGGTAAGTCTTTAAGTGATATGTTGTTGAAGGATAAAAAATAGGAGGGGCTATGGAAGTACAAATGAAAAAACGCTGTATTTCAGCGTATGTAGAAAACCAAATCGGTGTACTAGCTAAGATTTCAGGCCTCTTCGCAGGAAAAAATTATAATCTTGATACATTGACTGTAGGGGAAACTGAAGATCCTACCATGTCTCGTATGACAATTGAGCTCACATGTGACGATTTGACATATGAACAAATCATTAAACAGCTTAATCGCAGTGTAGAGGTGATTAAGGTTATCGACTTTACGGACATGCGAATTACGAAAAAAGAATTACTATTTATCAAGGTCAATAGCTGTAAAGAAGCGGATAAACAAGAAATCTTCCGCATTGCCCAAACCTTTGATCTATTAGTTGTGGATTATAATCGTAAATCTGTACTAGTACAATGTGTAAAGACCGTATCTAAAAATAATGACATGATTGCCTTATTTAAAGATATGTTTGTCAATCGTATTGAAGTTGTACGCGGTGGTAGCGTAGCTATCGAAGCATTATCTACACCTGATAGATAAGGTGTGTACTCTAGCACTTTAAAAGCGATTTAGGTCTATTCAAATATATAATACATGTATTTGAATAGACCTATTTTTTGTGGCTTAAAGCGTGTACAACTTAATATGATATAATATGTATATCGAGCATTATTGATATAGAGACCTTGGTTGTATGCCAAAGTCATTTTATATAGGAGGTACTATGAGCTTATTAGATGATATTTTAGCCCATAATCGAGAATATGTAGAAGATCAAAATACAGGTTATGTAGATACAGATACAAAGTGTAGTAAAATGCCTAGTCGTGAAATGGCAATTGTTACATGTATGGATACACGTCTTGTTAACTTCTTAGAAGATTCCATGGATATTGGGCGCGGTGAAGCGAAAATCGTAAAGACTGCAGGTAACTGTATTACAGGTCCCTTTGATGGCGTTGTACGTAGTTTACTTGTTTGTATTTATGAGCTAGGCGTTAACGAAATCTTTATCATTGGTCATCACGAATGTGGTATGGCAAAAACTACGGCAAAAGATCTAACAGAAAAAATGTTGGCTCGTGGTATTGCACCAGAAGCGATTCATATGATCCGTAAAGAAATGGAACGCTGGGCTGATGGCTTTACACATCCTGCTGAAAATGTAGAGGATACAGTAGACGAATTGCGTATGAATCCTTTGATTCCTAAAGATGTGCCTATTCACGGTCTTATCTTCCATCCTAGAACGGGTGAAATCGAAGTCATCGTTAATGGCTATACACAAATGAAACAATATTACGAAAAGAATTAGAATTATATGAACAAAAAAAGATTAATTATATCCGTGCTAGCCATTATTTCCTTGGTCTGTGTTACTATAGGTGGATATGTCCATAAGGATGCTATACAGAGTTGTATAGCTAGAACAGCGGCTGTGGTGAGTGGCCAAGAGATAAAACCACTACTCGATTCTGAAAGTCGTTATATTCGGCAAATTGTAGCTCAAGATAACAGCACGAGTCGTACTATTATGTGGCAATCAGATAGCAGCGAAGCTGATGCGGTAATAGAGTATCGCCTAGCAGGTTCTGAAAATACTCAAACGATAAGGGCAACGGATAAAGCTTTTACCGATGACGGTAGCACTACCTATATCCATGAGGCTACATTGACAGGTCTAACACCTAATACAAAATATGAATATCGCGTTGGTTATAGTAATGATCGTCGAAGTGATTGGTATTTGTTGGAAACTGCTGGCTCCAGTGTGTATGATGTTCTTATCTATCCAGATTCTCAATCTGGTGATTATTCTGCGTGGGAGCAGATTGTTAAGGATTCCGCACATCGCAATCCAAGGACAGCCCTGTATATTAGCATGGGGGACCTTGTAGATAATGGGGAACAAGACTATCAATGGCGCACTTGGTTGAATTCCATAAGACCATTGAGTGCTAATGTGCCGTTAGCAACGACCTTAGGCAATCATGAGATGTATACATTAGATTGGAAAATGCGCGAGCCTTATGCGTATTTGAATTACTTCGCAGTACCGCCTAATGGGAATGAAATATTTAATCGCCGTTATTATTCCTATGATTTTGGCGATGTGCATTACGTTGTATTAGATACGATGTTGTATGAAAGTAATCATGAGGATAATCATGATACTCATCATCCTGATTTGTACGATGTAGAGGTTCAGTGGCTACGTCAAGATTTAGCAGCTCATACTAAAAAGTGGACTGTAGTCCTCATGCATCGTGATCCATTCCAATATGCTTTTGACAGACCAGGTGCTAGTCGAGATGTAGGCTTCGATGATGAGGGAGTACTATTTATGCCTATCTTCGATGAGTTTAACGTGGACTTAGTATTATCTGCTCATTTACATACATATCGCAACCGCGGTCATGTACGAAACTTTGATCGAAATCCAACTGGTCCACTATATATCCTTACAGGGATAGCTGGTGATGCACGACGTCCTAAGTGGAAGCAACATCCCTTAGATGTATATGTAGCACCTCAGCCTGAAACGAATAATTATATGTCTATGACCGTAACACCCAATAAGCTGATTGTAAAATCATTTTTACCTGATGGTACTCAGCTTGACGAATCAGTCATTGAAAAATAAGAAAAAGACGCCTTTTTTGGAAGGTGTCTTTTTTTGTCTATTTTTCTCTAATCAAAGGTTGCAAAAATCTATGAGTAAAATTGATTTACAATATAACAAATAAAAATACAATGGATTTGTATAAATACTTGCTAATTGTGGTGTGTAGTATTATAATACGTGTATAGATTATAAAAATACACAAAGTATGTATAAAACATACATACAGTGTATAAAGGAGATAGAGTAATGAACACATTACAAGATTTAATTAAGAAATATGCCTCCCAATATAAAGAACAAGTTTTGGAATGGCGTCGACATATTCATAGTCATCCAGAATTGTCAGGTGAAGAAAAAAATACATCTATATTTATTCAAAAGGTTCTTGGTGAACTAGGAATTCCCTTTGTAAACGATGTTTCCGATTATGCTGTTATCGGTAAGATAGAAGGTGCTCATACAGGCCCTGTTATTGCATTGCGTGCCGACATGGATGCATTACCCATACATGAAATAACAGGCTTGCCCTTTGCTTCACAAAATGAAGGCGTTATGCATGCCTGTGGTCACGATAGCCACATGGCAATTTTACTTGGTGCAGCGGCGATTCTACAATCCATTAAAGATCAATTACATGGGACCGTGAAACTGATATTCCAACCTTCCGAAGAAGAAGCTTTATTCCCAGGAGCACAAGGTATTGTAGATAGCGGTATCCTTGATGACGTAGATGAAATATATGGACTTCATGTATGGCCACAATTACCCGTTGGCACTGTAGGTCTAAAAAAAGGTAATTTGATGGCTGCATCTGACCACTTCCTTGTACATATTAAGGGCAAATCAACCCATGGTGCGGAGCCTCACAATGGGGTTGATGCTATTGTGGCCGCAGCGAACTGGATTGTAAATGTGGAGTCCATGGTAGCTCGTGAAACGAATCCAATGGAAAATCTCGTGTGTACTATCGGTGTTATCAATGGTGGTGACCGATATAACGTAGGCTGCGGTGATGTATACCTAGAGGGTACTTGCCGTACCTATGAACCAGAGAAACGAGATTACATTGAACGACGATTAGGTGAAAGCTTACAGGCCCTCGATGTGATGTTTAAAACGGAAAGTACTTTGGATTATAAACGTGGTCATGGTGCAACTATCAATAATCCAGAGGCCGTCGATTATGCCACATCTATTGTAGAGAAATATCTTGGTAAAGACGCAGTGGTACATCCTGAATTCCCATCTATGGCGGCAGAGGACTTCTCTGCCTATCTTCATAAAATCAAAGGCGCGTTCCTTTGGTTAGGCACTGGCTTTGAAGGCAATCCGGCTTTGCATAATGCAGCTTTCACCATCGATGAAAGCATCCTCGAACCTGGTATAACAATGATGGCAGCTATTGCCGCCGAATATTTACAAGAAAAGTAGTTAAACACATAGTTTGAAATAAGAGGTTATCATGAAAAGTTTACAACATACATCATTTAAAACAATGCTTCAATATACACCAGAGGAAATTAAATACTTCTTGGAGTTAGCAAAAAAATTAAAAGCCGATAAAAAAGTGGGTAAAGAAATCAAAACATTGGTGGGTAAAAACTTTGCATTAATTTTTGAAAAGGATTCCACACGGACACGTTGTGCCTTTGAAGTCGGGGCTGCTGATCAAGGGGCTTTTACAACATATCTTGGTCCTACAGGTTCTCAAATGAATAAGAAAGAATCCTTAAAGGATACGGCTCGTGTTCTTGGCTCCATGTACGATGCCATCGAGTTTAGAGGCTTTGACCAAGAGGATGTAGATACATTGGCGGAATACTCTGGTGTACCAGTTTGGAATGGACTTACCGATATGGATCATCCGACACAAACATTAGCTAATTTCTTAACACTTCAAGAAAATATCGACAAACCGTTGAATGAAATTTCCTTTGCCTATGTTGGACATGGTCAATCAAATATGTGCAATGCTTTGATGAGTGGTGCCGTTAAAATGGGCATGGATTTCAGACTCATTGGTCCTAAACAATACTGGCCAGCTGGTCCGTTCTACGAAGAGTGCTTAAAAGTGGCCAAAGAAACGGGTGCTACTATTACTTGCACAGATGATGTAGCTGAAGGCGTTAAAGGCTTAGATGTTATTTACACTGGTGTGTGGGTAACGATGGGCGATACATATGATATGTGGGAGGAACGTATCAATACCTTTAAACCATTCCAAGTAAATGCAGAAATGATGGCATTAACTGGCAATCCAAATACTAAGTTCTGCCATTGTTTACCTGCGTTCCACAACACAGAAACACAAGTAGGTAAAGATATTTACGAACGGTTTGGCATGGATGGCATTGAGGTAACCGAAGAGGTATTCGAAGGTCCAAACTCATTGGCGTTCCAAGAAGCAGAAAATCGTCTCCACACGATTAAGGCAGTTATGGTTTCTACCTTTGGAAATTATCCATTGAAATAAGTTCATCTTCCTAAATGGTGATGTATGGTATCGTTTGTTTTCTATTTATATTGGATAAAGGGCTATATAAATAGGTGTGAGTCACTAATAGGTGAGAAGTGAGGTTTATTATGACACCCCATAGAGTATTTATTGTTGGTCATGAAGGCACAACTGGTCTTAGAATTCATGAACGATTATCCGATCGAAAAGATATAGAACTCTTAGCGACTGCTGATGAGGATCGCAAAAATGTAGAGGCCATTAAAGTGGTTGCAAAAAAAGCGGATCTTGTATTTCTTTGCTTACCTGATGTGGCATCTAAGGAAATTATGGCCGCTATTGGTGATTTTCCATGTAAGGTTATTGATACTTCTACAGCGTTTAGAACTACAGCTGGTTGGGCATATGGGTTCCCAGAACTTGGTGAAAGCTACAAAACAGATATTGCAACTAAAAAACATATTGCAAATCCTGGCTGTCATGCGAGCGGTATGATTGCTTGTATAGCGCCTCTTGTAAAAGCAGGGCTCGTGCCAGCGGATTATCCTTTCACCATTACATCCTTAACAGGCTATAGCGGTGGTGGTAAGAAGATGATTGGTCAATATGAAAGCAGTCCTAAGGACTATTTCCTTTATGCGCCTCGTCAATATGGGCTTGGTCAAGAACATAAACATTTACCCGAAGTACAACATGTATGCGGCCTTAGTGAAGCTCCAATTTTTATGCCAATTGTTGATGATTACTACTCTGGAATGGAGGTTACCGTAGGTATTCATAGTCGTTTATGTCATAAACCTGTTTGTATTGATAAGGTACAACAAACGTTAGAATACTTTTACAAAGATAGTACAATCGTTACGGTTGCACCATTTACTGAAAATAGTAATAGCGGTATGTTAAACGCTAATCAATTGAGCAATACGGACAGTATGAAAATCTATGTCACTGGTAACGATGAACGCATCATGGTTCACGCCATTTTCGATAATTTAGGTAAAGGTGCATCGGGTACCGCCGTTCAATGTATGAATATTGCATTGGGTTTACCAGAGGATACTGGTTTAGTATTAGGTTAGAGAGGAATCTATGAAGAATGTAACAAATGCAATGCGGGCGCATATCTTAACGGCGGCCGTTCCATATATAAAACAATACACAGATCAGTACGTTGTCGTTAAATACGGTGGCAATGCCATGGTGGATGAAGAGTTAAAGAAATCTGTTATGAAGGATTTACTATTACTTCAATTAGTGGGGGTCAAAGTAGTCCTTGTTCATGGCGGTGGCCCAGCTATTAATAGTACTTTAGAGGCGATGCAAATTAAATCACATTTTGCTAATGGTCTACGAGTTACCGATGAAGCAACAATGGATGTTGTACAAATGGTGCTAGCCGGCAAGGTGAATAAAGGGCTCGTGGCGGATTTAACGGATCTTGGTGGCAAAGCTGTTGGCCTTTGTGGCGTAGATGGCAACATGATTCAAGTTCATAAACAAAACGAAGAACTTGGTTACGTAGGTTATATTGATACCATTGATACGAGTATTATCCATGACGTAATTAGCCGTGGCTATATTCCAGTTATTTCTTCTATCGGCATGGGAGCCGATGGCAAGACATATAATATTAATGCGGATACGGTAGCCGCGAAAATTGCAGGTGCCCTCAAGGCGGAAACCATGGTGGCTATGACCAATATTGATGGTGTACTGCGAGATGTGCATGATCCAGATTCTTTAATTTCTAAAATTACGATGGCCGAGGCCGCTCAGTTAAAAGCGGATGGTGTCATTGTAGGCGGTATGATTCCAAAGGTAGATTGCTGCTTAGAAGCCATAGAAGCTGGGGCACAAAAGGTATTTATCATCAATGGTGAAATTCCACATGCCATTCTTATCGAGTTATTAACCGATGAAGGCCTTGGCACCATGTTTGTTGCTTAATATAGTAAACATAATACTGGTAATCATCTATTGGGTATCTTTTACATAGATAGACGACGGCATGACCGTACATTTGGAGGATATAATGAGTAATGCAATCGATTTTGAACAACAAGATAAAGAATATATAGCCAATACGTATGGTCGGTTTAACGTATGCTTTGAAAAAGGGAAGGGTTCTCTCTTGTGGGATGTAGAGGGTAAAGAGTATATCGACCTCGGATCTGGTATTGGAGTAACCGCTTTTGGCGTTGACGATGATGAGTGGACTGACGCTGTTACTAAGCAGTCTCATGCGTTGAATCATATTTCTAATTTATACTATTCCTTGCCACAGATTGAACTAGCGAAACAGCTCTGCGCGAAAACGGGGATGAAAAAGGTGTTTTTCTCTAACTCTGGTGCGGAGTCTAACGAATGTGCTATTAAGGCAGCTCGTAAATATAGCCATGATAAATACGGCGAAGGTCGTCATGTAGTTGTTACCTTGGTCAATAGTTTCCACGGTCGTACTATTACCACCTTGTCTGCTACAGGACAAGATGTATTCCATCAACATTTCTTCCCATTTACAGAAGGTTTTATTCATACACCAGCCAATGATATTGACGCGGCCTTAAAAGCTCTTGATAATCCAGCAGTTTGTGCCATCATGATGGAACCTATCCAAGGTGAAGGTGGGGTTATGCCCTTAGATAAAGAGTTTGTCCAAGCGGTAACAAAATATGCGCATGAACACGATCAACTGGTACTCATCGATGAGGTACAAACTGGTAATGGTCGGACTGGTAGTCTATATGCATACCAACAATTTGGCATTGAACCAGATGTGGTATCTACTGCAAAAGGCTTGGCGGGAGGTCTACCAATGGGGGCTACTTTGTTCAATGAAAAGATGCAGTATGTTTTAAATGCTGGTGCCCACGCTACTACCTTTGGGGGAAATCCAATCTGCGCGGCTGCAGGGAACACTATTATTAGCCGGTTAACTCCTGAATTTCTCGATTCTGTAAAAGTAAAAGGGGAGTACGTAAAATCTACCTTAACTGGTAAACCTGGTGTCATTGGTGTTAGTGGTATGGGGCTCATGCTCGGTATTGAGACTACAGTAGATGCAAAAGCTGTCATTGCAAAATGTTTAGAAAAGGGCGTAGTATGCTTATCTGCTAAAAATAAGGTACGACTTTTACCAGCCCTTAATATTCCACAAGAGCAATTAGAAAAGGCGGTACGTATTTTAGCTGAAGTGATTGAAGAATTAGCTGAAAAATAAGAATTCGTCTAGCTTTCATAAATATTGTTTACTATAGTTATGTAACATTGAACTATGGAAATAAACCGATGATTATATAGACTTTACTCCGTATTCGTGTTACCCTAAAAGAAACAGTCTATATTGGAGGAGTAAATATGAATACAGAATCCTTACGTAATGAAGTATTGGTTCCAGCGGTAGCAAAAACGTTGGACATTGCGGCAAAAGCAAAGCCTACAAAAGAAGAACTTATCACAACGGCAAAAATCACTGCTGCTGTGACAGTTGCAACGGCTATTGTATCCTTAGCGGTACAAGCGGTATTGCGCAACCGATAAGAAACTAAGAAAACGACATGGCGTTGCCTGTCGTTTTCTTTTACTTTTACCATGTTATTCCCCTAAATAAGGGGTTTTTCTTGGCGCATGTAGGTTGTGTATTTATAAATTCGGAGACTGTTTAATCGTTATATATTAGCGATGCATATTGAGATGCAATTGATATATTGATATTAGAGGAGGCGATACCATGCATAGTCGCGATTTAATAGAGCAATATAAAGGCTACGTTCAAAATTGGCGTAGATATTTTCATAAACATCCAGAACTCAGTAATGAAGAGTTTGAAACGACAAAGACACTCGCTAAAGAACTAGAATCAATGGGCGTAGAGGTTCATGTAGATACAGAACGTGGTATCGGTTTAATCGGCATTATCCATGGTTCTAAGCCGGGAAAGGCTATCGCGTTGCGCGCCGACATCGATGCACTGCCTGTTCATGAATATAATGCAGTGGACTATAAATCAGAAGTAGAAGGCAAAATGCACGCTTGCGGCCATGATGGACATATGGCTATTTTATTAGGTGCGGCTAAGATGCTAATGTCTATGAAAGACCGTATTGAAGGCGATGTGTATTTAGCATTCCAACCTGCGGAAGAAACTGGAGCAGGGGCTCCGGATTTTATTAAGTTTGGTGATTGGTATGATAAGGTAGATGCTATCTTTGGTGGTCATGTGTGGATCGATTTGCCAGCAGGTCTCATATCTGTTGAGGAAGGCCCTCGTATGGCTGCGAGTAGCCAGATTACTATTAATGTAAAGGGTAAACAAGGTCATGGTGCACAGCCTCATCAAGCGATTGATGCAATTGTGGTGGCTAGTGCCATCGTTATGAACTTACAAACAGTAGTTTCTCGCAATGTGAGTGCCCTTGATTCCGTCGTTGTTACGATTGGCAATATTCATTCTGGCTCAGAATGGAATGTCATCCCTGGGGAAGCTTCCCTAGGCGGTACAGTTCGTTTCTTTGATCCAAACCAAGAACAATATATTATCGATACTATTCGCCGCATTGTAGAACACACTGCAGAGGCCTATGGAGCGACTGCTACATTAGAATATGTAAAAAAAGTGCCCCCTACTATTAATGATCCTGAATCCAGTGAACTGGCAGAACGTGTCGTTATTGATACATTAGGTAAGGACAAGCTTTCTAAGATGCGTAAAGTCATGCCTGGAGAAGATTTTGCCTGGTATTTACAAGATAAACAGGGATGCTTTGCCTTTATTGGTATTCAAAACCCTGATGTAGAAGCTACATACGATCATCATAATAATAGATTTAATATGGATGATACTGTATTATCTGCCGCATCTGCGGTATATGCTGAATATGCCATTCAGTGGTTAAAAGAAAATAAATAAATTTTAACCCCATAAACCCCTTTACTTTTTTCGTAAAGGGGTTTATTATATTCCAATATTAGTCATATGTAATTAAAATGGTTTCCTGTAATAGCGCATATTTTAGCGCTTTGCGGATAAAAAGGACCTTTCTTCGCCGGACGGTTCTAGAAGCCAGAAAGGATGTAATGAACGATCAAGTTTCTATTTCAACAGCAAATATTCGTGGTGCTTTTGGGGCATTCTTTATCCCTGGTATGTACACAGCTTTATGGGCTGGTTTCGTACCATATTTAAAAGCAAAGCTTAGTATTGGTGAAGATGTATTAGGCTCCATGATTTTGTTGCTCGGTGTAGGTTCTTGTTTATCCATGGCTATAGCAGGTAAGCTTGTAGAAAGCTTTGGGTGTAAGAGAGTCGTTTTGTTAGCTAGCTTTATTGGTATGGTATCTCTTGCCATCGTTACTATGTGTCCTACTATTGCTACAACAACAGTAGCCCTGTTCTTTTTTGGTATTGGTGTAGGCCTTAGTGGTGCTTCTGCTAATTTACAAGCTATCCTAACAGAAAAGGTGAGCAAAAAACATTTAATGGGCGCCTATCACGGTGGCTGGAGCTTAGGTGGTTTTGCTGGTGCCGGTGTTTTGCTCGTGCTTTTAAAAATCTTATCGCTGCCTGTTAATGAAAGTATTTGGGGGCTTCTCATCGTACTATTTATTGCGATGGTTGTAGTTAGCCAATTTATGTTGACCTTTGGTAGTGATCCAAATGCAAAGGTTACTAAAAAATCTAAAAGCCCATTGTCCTTTCATCCAATCGCTCTTATTTTTGGTTTATTGTCCTTTGTTTCTTACTTGGTAGAAGGTGCTGTAGGGGATTGGAGTGCATTATATTTATTTGAAGATAAAGGGATTGTTATCGAAGAGGCTGTCATGGGTGTAATGCTCTTTAATGGTACTATGTGTATAGGCCGTTTGCTTGGTAATAGATTAGGTAAACACTTAACATCAAAGCAAGTTGTTGTTGGTGGCTACTTACTTGGCTCTATTGCGATGGGGCTTATCGTGTTCTTGCCAGGTCATGCATCCATGTATACTTACTTATTATTGGGTATTTCATTAGCTATGATAGTACCAAACCTATTCTCTGCAATGGGGGAACAAAATGTCATTCCTATGACACAAGCGGTCGCAACATCCACAATGCTCGGTTATATGGGGATTTTGATGGGACCTGCCTTAATTGGTTTCATTGCGCACGGTACAAGTCTTACAGTAGCATTTATCGTATTGACTACATTGCTTGTTGTAAGTGCAGGTATTGGTAAATACGCATACCATTTAATGAGTAAAGACTGTGGTCTTAGTGAAGAACAAATTTAATAGCCTATAATTAAGGAGCTACGATTTTCGTATCGTAGCTCCTTTTTCATATTTTTATATTTTATGTATTTCACGCATTAAAAAGCCACAGGTCTAGAACCTGTGGCTTTTAGAACTATCATTATATATTGATTAGATTAGCGATCGCCATTGAAGATGGAGTTTTTAACAAGTACATAGTCTACTTTGCGGATAGCTTGTAGAGTCGTTCCGCCAGCGTAAGAAATAGCGGATTGTAAATCTTGTTCCATTTCAGTTAATGTATCGAAGATAGAACCTTTGGAATCGATGAAAATCTTTTTGCCTTCTACGTTTTTGCGTTCCCCTTTTTGGAACTCAGAAGCAGAACCAAAGTATTCTTTTACAGCTTTACCGTCAACGATTTTTTCTTCCCCTGGAGATTCTTCATGACCAGCAAATAGGGAGCCAATCATAACCATGGTAGCACCAAAGCGAATGGATTTTGCGATGTCGCCATGGTCACGAATACCGCCGTCAGCGATGATAGGTTTAGTAGCTGCTTTTGCGCACCAGCGAACAGCAGCTAATTGCCAGCCACCAGTACCGAAGCCAGTTTTTAACTTAGTGATACATACCTTACCAGGACCGATGCCTACTTTAGTCGCATCAGCACCAGCGTTTTCTAGTTCACGAACTGCTTCTGGAGTACCAACATTACCAGCGATAATGAAAGTCTCAGGCAAGTTCTTTTTAATGTATTGAATCATTTCGATGACTGCATTGGAATGACCATGTGCAATATCAATAGTGATATATTCTGGGGTTAAGTTTTCTTTCTTGAATTCATCAACTAAAGCAAATTCTTCAGCTTTTACGCCGATAGAAATAGAAGAATATAAGTTAAGGTCGTGCATACGTTTTACAAAGTCCATACGACGTTCTGGTTGGAAACGATGCATGATATAGAAATACCCTTCACGAGCTAATTTTTCAGCCAACTCTTCGTCGATAATAGTTTGCATATTAGCAGGTACTACTGGCAAGCGGAATGTGCGTTTACCTAATTTTACATGTGTATCACATTCGCTACGACTGGAGACAATACATTTGTTAGGAATCAATTGCACGTCTTCATAATCAAAGATGTTAGTTGTATTAATCATAGTTTCTATATCTCCTTCGAGTATTACATATTGAACCTGTACCATTATACAAGAGACTCATAAAATTTTCAATACATTCCGAATATTTTGTTTGGTGTAAGGGATAAACTGTAGTACAATACAAGTAGATTGTATAAATAATATATTCATTTATAGATATATGGTAAAAGGAGGTTGATTAATGTGGAACAGTCTAAAACCCGTATGCTTGCTGAAGCTGGCGTAGCAATTGCCATTGCTCAAGTGTTGTCATTTATTACGATTTTTCATATGCCACAGGGGGGCTCTATTAAGGCGGCAGCTTTGGTACCACTCATGATTTACGCATATCGTTGGGGCGGAACACGAGGTATCTTCGTAGGTGTTGTATATGGTATATTACACTTTATTTTAGGCTTTAAATCATCTGTTCATTATTTAAGTATTGTATTAGACTACTTGGTTGCTTACGGTGCTATTGGCGTTTGTGGTTACTTTAAAGATTCTCTTTCTGGACTTATCACTGGATCCATCGTAGGTATTGTATTGCGTTGGGGGGCATCTGTTACGAGCGGTGCTGTGGTCTTTGCTAGCTATGCTCCGCAAGGGCAGAATCCTTGGGTTTATTCTATGATTTATAATGCATCCTATATGGTGCCAGATGGCCTTTTAAATATTGCAGTTTTACTATTCGTCTACCAAGGTGTCAAACGAGGTTTACAACGTCGTGGATAAATTAGGTTTAATTATTTTGGCTGGAGGACTCAGTACTAGAATGGGGCGACCTAAAGCTTTGTTGCCTTGGATTAATGGTGAAAATCTTATATCTCATGCACTTCGTAAGGGATTAGATGCAGATGTTCAAGATATTCTTATCTCCATCGGTGATGACGAGCAATTAGGACTTGCTATCCAGACTCATATTATAGATACATTGTCGAACGATGAGAAAAATAAGGTTTCTATTGTTCGGGATTCTGTTGGGCGATGCGGACCTTTAGGAGGGCTGTATAGTACTCTAGCGGTTGGTACTAGTTCTGCTTATGCGGTAATGGCAGTAGATATGCCATTCATGGAAATGGATTTGTATTATGATTGGCTCTATCAAGTAGAGCATAATGATTGGAATGCCATTGTCCCATATAGTGAAAGTGGAAAATCTGAGCCGATGGCCGGTATTTATAGGCCATATATTGCGTCCTTAATTCAATCTATTCTTGTTGGCGAAAATGTATCCTTGCATCATGCTCTTGACGTCATTGGGCATATTGAGTCCATTGATGCGACTGACTATAGCTGGGAATTAAGTAATATTAATCGCTTTGAAGATTATCAATGGGCGCGAGCTTTGGCGGAAAATGAATTTCGCCGTGTACCTTTAATTAGTGTGGTCGCATCAAAACGTAAAACAGGTAAGACAACTGTTGTAATGCGTCTTGTGTGTGAGTTACAAAATATCGGTTTATCGGTTGGTGTAGTAAAAAGCGATAAGCATGGCTTTCAGATGGATCATGAAGGAACAGATACAGACCTTGCCTATAAAGCTGGAGCTGATGCGGTTGCAATTGCAGGGCCTACTGAAACAGCGATTCGTATACGTACGAAAGAACAATCCAACTTGTATGAAATATCACAGTTTATGCCTGTAGATATAGTTATACTAGAAACGAGATCCCAAGGGATTGCCCCAATTATAGAGGTTACTCAAGAGGGATATACGGAAGAGCTGATCTCGGACCCAATGGACCGAGTGGCGACGATAGAAATTGGCAAATTGGATCAAGACGTACCTGAATTGGTACGCCACATACAGGAAATGATGAGGAGTTTAAATGGCCGTCGTTACTGTTGAGAAGGCTCTCCAATTATGGGATGAGGCCTTACAAACGCAAGTTCATAAAGTTGAAACGATTGCAGTTAAGGCTGCGAAGGGATACGTACTAGCAGAGGATATTATTGCGCCAACGGATGTACCTGCTTTTTCAAAATCTGCAATGGATGGGTATGCTATCGCCTATGAAGAAGGTCGTAATGAATATATCGTTGACGGCATCATTGGAGCCGGTGTTGTATGGAAACAGCCTGTAAAGCCTGGACATGCAGTACGGATTATGACTGGTGCACCAGTACCAGATACATGTGATACCGTTATCATGCAGGAACAAGTAGTAGGCACAGGTGAACCGCATACATCGATTACAATTCAAGGTAAATATCGTTGTGGTGATCATATTATTCCACAAGGTGAAGAGTGTAATGCCGGTACTATTGTGATTCCGCACGGTACAGAGGTAACATCTACAGTACAAACCATTTTGACGGGACTTGGTATTATTGAGATATCTGTTAATGCCATGCCTCGTGTATTAGTTCTTACTTCTGGTCATGAGGTTATTGAACCTGGTGAAAGCTTAACGCCTGGTAAAATTTACAACTCCAATCGAGCTATGATTTGTGGACTCTTAGAGGACTTAGGTTTTCACAAGATAACACATTATCATGTAAGTGATGCTCCAGAGGCGTTAGACTCTGAAATCAATCATGTTTTAAAACTTAGTGAAGAAGCAGATGTTATAATCAGTTCTGGTGGTGTATCGGTAGGTCTTTTTGATACGATGCCTCTTATTTATGAAAAATTGGGGGCAAAATCTATCTATGCCCGTATTCAAATGCGACCGGGCGCAGCATCCTATGGTGCGATTACACCGAAAGGTCAGATTATCTTTGGTTTGTCTGGTAATCCAGGGGCTGCCTTTAATGGATGGCATTTAATTGTAGCGCCTACCTTGAAGCGTTATAAAGGGTTGGCTAACTGGACGACTCCAGTGGTGGCTTGTGTAATGGATACAGAAATCTTCAAGCGCAATGCCTTTGATCGCTATGTACAAGGAAAAGTGGTATTCGGTGGTGGGGTGCCACGTTTTGTGGCTAACCGTCACTTTAATAGTAGTAGTATGTTAGGACTATATACTGTTAATGCGTTGGCGTGTATTCCACGAGGAATTCATGAAGTACATCCTGGTGATACATTTAATGTGTATCTATTAGGCTTGCTGCCTGCAGTTTAGACCCTTTTGATTTTTAGACTCTTACTCTAAGGCGTTAGATTTTTTTAGAGTTATAGCGTTTTAGAGTTTTAGATACAAATATACTAGTTAAAAAACTATAATATTTATAGCTAACTATAATGTAAAAAGACGAGGTTTCTTAGGAGGCCTCGTCTTTGCGTTTATTCAAAACATTTCGTTTATCCAAAAATAATTTTAATTTTGTTACCAAAGATACTGAAATTAAATCTCAATTAAATTATAATAAAATTAAGGGAAGGATATTTTTTTAGTTATATCAATTGGTTTTGATAAAATTGTTTTAATCTACTTTTTATTTACTTTTACTATTATATAGCTATATAAGGAGTGATTTCTATGAGTAAGACTTTCACAAAAAATATCCCGGTAAACGAAATTTTACATCTAGGCGAACACCTAGAGTATAAAGAGGGGCAAGTGATTAGTATTACAATTGCTCAAAATGAGCGACTCAGCATTACACTATTTGCGCTGCCTAAGGGGGAAGAAATCTCTACGCATGTAACAGTAGGCGATGCGATTGTACAAATCCTCGATGGAGAAGCGCACATCGTTGTTGGTGATACGGAGCATAATGTGAAGGCTGGTGAAACCTTGATTATGCCATCGGAAGTACCTCATAGCCTAGATGCAAGAGAAAGCTTTAAGATGCTGTTGACCGTAGTTAAATAAATATATCATAATAAATGCATCCCTTAGATCAATAAGGGGTGCATTTTATATGTATTCTTTACAAGCCAGAGCTACACCTAAAGCGCATCACGATGAAATTGTGAAATCTTTGGTATCTAATATTAATGAATTAGAACAGAGTGGCTTGTTTGAAAGTGTTCAAGTTTATAAACGGAATTTAGTACAAGTGTATAATTCCAAACAATGTACCGAACCAGTTGGCACTATTGTAGAGAACGTGTTATTTGGTACTTGGACACAGGATGAAACTGATTTGTTAAATGTAGGTAAAGCACAAGAACTGGCGTTAAGAGCGAAATTACCTTAGGGAGCAAAAGTGTAATGGACTATTTTGACTATTCATATAAACATAAATATATAGAGTTTAGCAGTAACATATATAGGGTTAGTACATATCATTACAACTGGCATGCAGAAACAGAGATTTTTATCTTGTTAAAAGGTAGTGTTGAGATGAGTTGCAATGGTGAGGTTTTTACGTTGAAACCTCTTGATGTCGTGATTATCTCTCCTCAAGTGGGGCATGCAACATTAGCCCTCGAAGAGGATGCTATAGCCTTTGTTATTCATGTAGGTAACGAGTTCTATCAACAGTATGATCCGGATTTTGGATCGTACCAATTTGTTTTGCGTTCAGATGATAGTACGCGTCATAACGAATTCTTTACAACCTTACGCCATCATGCTGCTATGACGATGTTGTTGATGACTAAAGGTGAAAGCCCAGTACATCGAATGTGGATAGAACACCATTACTTAGCTTTGGCCGGTGATGTATTTAGAGAATTTAATCCTATAAAAAAGGTTTATGAAAATGCTAGACCTGGCGATATAAAACCGGCATCTTTTGATAAAATGATTGCCTATATTGATGAGCATTATGAGCAGAAAATAGAGTTAGAAGATATTGCTAAAATTGGAGGCTATAATATTGCCTATACATCGCAGTTTTTTAAACGGCAAATGGGGATTTCATTTGTTGAGTATGTCTTGAGGTTAAGAATCCGTGACGCTACTGTTCGCTTAGCTAGTACGGATGAGGCTGTCGCAAGAATTGCAAGCGATTGTGGATTTGCAGATGTGAAAGCCTTTAATGTGGCTTTTAAAAAACACTTTAATATGACCCCCACAGAATATCGTAAGCAAGTCAAAAGCATTGGGCGTAAAACCGTCTTACAAGATTGGAAAGAAATTATTTCTGTAGACAATCAAGATGTTCTTGATGTATTGAATTCATTCTTGTCGTATGAAGATGATTCCCGAGCTAAGAGCGAATTGGAATTTATGAGCAAAAAATTGGAATCTTTGAAAGAAAAGTTAGCCGATGTAGTAAAGGATTTATAATTGGGTTTTATGATAACTATATTTTTATTGTGACTATATTCTTATGATAAGAGTTTGGGAAGCAAATTATTTTGATGAATTTATGACACATATAGAAAGATTAGAATTGGGTAAATTTCTATATCAAGAAACCCTATAAAGTTATTGAAAAAGCACTACTGTTGATAAGTAGTGCTTTTTTATATGTGCTTTCTAGGTGGATTTATATATAAATTCACCCTGAAAATACAATAAATCGAGAGAAATCTATTTTTTCCGTTGATTTTACTATAAAAATTACCTTTTAATTTGGATAGTTATATTCACTAAACTGAGTAGAATATATTTCATCAGGAGTAAAAAATTAGTAAATTATAATTTTGGAGGATATATGAATCAAGTAAAATTTATGGAAAACGTAGGTAAAGTTGCAACTGTTACTGCTGTAGCTATGTATGTATCTTACTTCCCACAAATCATGCATAACCTAGCTCATCCAGGTACTGGCGATTGGATTCAACCACTTGTAGCTGCAATCAACTGTACATTATGGGTAGCGTATGGTTTGTTTAAAGAACATAGAGATATTCCAGTAGCATTAGCCAATGCACCAGGTATCTTCTTTGGCTTAGCAGCAGCTATTACAGCGGTTATGTAATTTTAAGAATAGATATATAATGCTATAGAAACATAAAACTATAAATTATTGACATGTAAAATAAGATTACTGTTGACCGTTGCTAATTATATATATCATAATGAATGCATCCCTTTGATTAATAAGGGGTGCATTTTTTATGTAAATAATTGAGAGGTATTTGTTTGATTTTATGAGGGGTGTTACGTTGTCATGGATTACTTTCACTATACCTATAAACACAATCATATAGATTTCAATAGTGATATATACAAGGTTAGTACATATCATTACAACTGGCATAGTGGTGTAGAAATCTTGATTTTGCTAAAAGGCAGAATCGATATGAGTTGTAATAGTGAGGTTTTCACAATGGAACCGCTTGATACAATTATCATTTCACCTCAAGTAGGTCATGCTACGTTGGCGTTGGAAGAAGATACGACAGCTCTTGTTATTCATGTCGGAAAGGATTTCTTTCAGCAGTTTGATCCTAACTTTGGAATGTATCAATTTGTATTACGTTCTGATGAAAGTAATCGGTACAACTCTTTCTTTACCACATTGCGTCATCATGCGGCTATGATGATGTTATTGATGGTGAATGGTGAAAGTCCTACTAATCGATTAGATGTGGAGTATCATTATTTATCTTTAGTTAGCGATATATATAAAGAAATTAATAAGGTTAAATCTATTCATGTACATACAAAGCCTGTCGATATAACAGTAGCCACCTTCGATAAAATGATTGCTTATATAGATGAGAATTATCAGCAAAAAATTGAATTAGAAAATCTTGCAAAGATAGGTGGCTATAATGTGAACTATACATCACAATTTTTTAAACGCCAATTAGGTGTCTCCTTCCTTGAATATGTATTACGATTAAGATTGAGGGAGGCTACAGTTCGTTTAGTTAATTCTAATGATGCAGTTGCACATATTGCAAGTAGCTGTGGTTTTGCGGATATTAAAGCTTTTAATGTAGCTTTTAAAAAACATTTCCATACCACGCCATCTGAATATCGTAAGCAAGCAAACGAAATAGGACGTAAAACAAAATTACATGATTGGAAGGAAATTATATCAACACAAGAACAGGATATTATAGAGATACTACAATCTTGTTTACCATATCAAGATGATTCTACTAATAAGATTAGATTAGAAGTGGCTAATCAAAAGTTAAATGACGTTAGAGAACAACTTGAGATGGTTGTAAAAAAATTACAAGATTAACTGGTATTGTTATATACCATTGTAACTGATTATAGTTGCATATTTTTGAGATTAAATTTGAGCGGATATACAATCATTAGGTTTAGGTGATTTTGTATATTTGTTAATCCTATTAAAATATATGGTGAAAGAGCACTACGATCCGATGGTAGTGCTCTTTTTTTGTACAATCATATAGGTGAAATTGTATTTTTTTAATGGGTTAAAAGAGAATAATTAAGGAAATTTTGTATGTGTTTAACAGACTTTTACCATTGAAAATGAACTTGTAAATTGGATAGTTATATCCTAAAAAAAGAGTACAATGAAATCATCGAAAGGAGCTAAGGTTTCGAAACATAAATAATCACGTCTTAAATAATGAAGTCCATTTGGAGGTTTACGATGAGTACGAAGGAACAACAAGTACAAGAAATGACAAATAAGATAGCTAATTTCATTTCTTGTATGGCAAAGGTATTGCCTGATGATGTACAAGAAAAAATTCATGAATTGGCACAGGATGAAAAAAATCCTATGGCCAAATCTATTTATGAAACAATGCAACACAATATGGATTTAGCAGCTCAGCTTAATCGTCCTTCTTGTCAAGATACTGGTGTATTACAATTTTGGGTAAAGGTTGGATCTAATTATCCCTTACTAGGAGAATTAGAAGATATTCTAAGAGAAGCAACTTATAAGGCTACACAAGAGGCTCCATTACGATTGAACTGTGTAGAAACTTTTGATGAGTTTAATACTGGTAAAAATATTGGCCTCACTGCACCTTATATTCACTGGGATATCATTCCTGGTCGCGATGATGTAGAAATCTTCCCTTATATGGCTGGTGGCGGTTGTTCCTTGCCAGGATCCGGTAAAACATTGATGCCAGGCGAAGGCTATGAAGGTGTTGCTAAGTTTGTTCTTGATTTGATGACAAGCTATGGCTTGAATGCGTGTCCTCCACTATTGGTAGGTGTAGGGATTGCTACAACTATTGATACCGCTGCGGGATTATCTAAAAAGGCATTAATGCGTCCTGTATCTTCAAAAGCACCTAATGAAAAAGCGGCTTACATGGAACAATTATTAGAGGATGGCATAAATAAAATTGGTATTGGACCTCAAGGTATGGGTGGGGATAAAACTGTATTAGGTGTGAATATTGAACATGGTACACGTCATCCATCTGTTATTTCTTGTGCTGTTAGTGTAGGTTGTTGGAATCATCGCCGCGGCGATCTCGTCTTTGACAAGGATGGTAATTGCACAGTTAAATCTCATAAAGGAGTGACATTATAATGGCTAAGAAAATATTAACTACACCAATTCAAAAATCTGATTTAGAAGGCATTAAGCCAGGTGATGTGATTTATTTGACTGGGCATATTATAACTAGTCGTGATATGGGCCATCGTCGTGTGGTAGAAGAAGGTAAAACGCTACCAGTTGATGTTAAAGATGGGGCTATACTTCATGCAGGACCAATTATTCGCACTATAAGCGATAATGAATTTGAAGTTGTATCTGTAGGTCCTACTACATCTATGCGTATGGAAAAATTCGAATATGAATTTGTTAAAAAGACGGGGGTACGTCTCATTGTAGGTAAAGGCGGTATGGGTCCTGAAACAGCACGTGCCTGCAAAGATTTTGGTGCACTACACTGTGTATTCCCTGCAGGCAATGCCGTACTTGCAGCTACAGAAGTCGAAAAAGTAGAATCTGCTAATTGGCGTGAATTAGGTATGTGTGAGACTTTGTGGACTTTTAAGGTTAAAGAATTTGGTCCGCTCATCGTATCTATTGATGCAGACGGTAATAACTACTTTGAAAATAAAAAAGTAGAATACAATGCGAAGAAAGAAGAAGTGTTAGAAGCGATTTATAAACACGTAAGCTTCATTAAATAATCTCATTGTGAGCTTAACTTAATAGGGGGATTATACGGATTTTGTACAATCCTCCTTTTTTGTACCCTTTTTTAGGTATATTACACGTATTGGGAGGTATATATGGATACGAGTGTAATGATAACTCTTGGCTTCTTGGTATTTGCCATCGTCATGTTTGCGTGGGAGAAAATCCCTTTGTCTATTACCGCTATGGTTGTAGCAGTAGGCCTACACTTAAGTGGGGTATTATCCGCTAAAGAAGCGTTCGCAGGTTTTGTGGATCCAAACGTCTTACTATTTATGGGCATGTTTGTAATTGGTGAAGCTTTCTTTGCAACAGGTGTCGCTGTAGGTGTAGGTAATGTAGTTCATAAGTTTGCTAAAACTGAAACATCCTTGCTCGTTGCAGTTATGATGATTACAGGTGTTTTATCTGGCTTCTTATCTAATACTGGTACAGCTGCTGTACTGATTCCTGTAATTATCGGTATTTGTAAAAAGAGTGGTTTTAAACAAACTAAGTTATTGATGCCTCTCGTATTTGCGGCAGCCATGGGTGGTAATATCTCACTTATCGGTGCTCCTGGTAACATGATTGCTCAAGCAGGATTACAACAAGCAGGCTTAGGTTCTTTTAATTTCTTTGATTATGGTTTAGTAGGCTTACCAATCCTTATCGTAGGTACTATATTCTATGCTACAATTGGTAAACGTTTCTTACCAGATGCTCCAAGCCACCAACCAGATGGTGCTTTTGAAGGTAATGATGATTATAGTCATGTGCCATCTTGGAAGAAATGGACTGCTGCGATTATATTGATTCTGACAGTCGTTGCTATGATTTTTGAAAAACAATTAGGTGTAAAACTTTATGTAAGTGCTTGGATAGGTGCGCTTGTTTTAGTAGCTACTAATGTTATTAGCGAAACGGCAGCTGTTAAATCTATCGACATGAAAACAATTATGCTATTTGCTGGTTCTATGGCTCTCGGTGATGCAATGGTAAAAACTGGTACTGGTAGTGTAATTGCTGACATTATTGTTAATAGTCTTGGAGCAAGCCCATCTCCAATCGTTGTGTTAGTAGTAATCTTTGTGCTTGGTGTGTTTATGACAAACTTTATGTCTAATACAGCTACTTGTGCTTTACTAGTTCCAATCGGTCTTAGCCTAGCTTCTCAACTTGGCTTCGATCCTAAAGCAGTTCTTGCAGCTATCGTAATTGCAAGCTCCTTGGCATATGCAACACCAATTGGTATGCCTGCCAACACTATGGTATACAACATAGCTGGCTATAGCTTCATGGATTATGTGAAAGCTGGTTTACCACTTATCGTTGTATCTAGTATCGTAGCACTTATTTTACTTCCAATCCTATTCCCATTCTAATAAGATAAGTATTTGGTATATATTGAAAGCCCTGATGTATATTTACGTCAGGGCCTTTTCTTGCTTACCTGCATATATTGTGCTTGTTTTGTTATATATTAGATAGATTACTAAATTTGTTAGACATAAGTATTAGACATTAGAGAAACTTTCACATATAATAGAGTAATGTAAGTGTACAAATATACATTCACAGTAGACATATATTACAAAACGTATACGTCTATCTAATAGTTGTTATATAGGTTTATGTGGCCATGGTGCCGAGGAGGCTTTATGTTAAGCGATATTGAGATTGCCCAACAGAATAGAATGGAAAAGATTCAGGTTATTGCCAATAAATGTGGGTTAACACCTGATGACATTGAACAATATGGTCATTATAAAGCTAAAATTTCTTTTGATGCTATTCGTCGTTTAGAATCTAAACCAGATGGCAAATTGGTGCTAGTCACAGCGATTACGCCAACACCAGCAGGGGAAGGTAAGTCTACAACGAGCATTGGTCTCGTACAAGGCTTACAAAAAATCGGTAAAAATGCAATTGCTACATTACGTGAGCCATCCTTAGGACCTGTTTTTGGGATTAAAGGTGGTGCAGCAGGTGGCGGTTATGCTCAAGTTGTACCTATGGATGACATCAATCTTCATTTTACAGGTGATATGCATGCTATTACAGCGGCTAACAATTTATTATCCGCTATGATCGATAACCATATCCATCAAGGAAATGAATTGCAAATCGATTTGCGTCAATTATCATGGACTCGTGTTCTAGATATGAATGACCGTGCTCTTCGCAATGTGACAGTTGCACTCGGTGGTAAAGTATGTGGGTTCCCTAGAGAAGATCACTTCATGATTACTGTAGCTTCTGAAATCATGGCTATTCTTTGCTTAGCTAAGGACTTAGAAGATTTGAAAGCACGGTTTGGTCGCATCGTTATCGGTTGTAACTTAGCAGGTGATCCTATTTATGTTCATCAACTTGGATGCCAAGGTGCGATGGCACTTCTTATGAAAGATGCTATTAAACCAAATCTTGTACAAACATTAGAACATACACCGGCTATCGTTCACGGCGGTCCATTTGCAAATATTGCTCATGGTTGTAACTCCATTGTAGCTACAAAACTAGGACTTAAACTTGGTGATATCGTAGTTACTGAAGCCGGCTTTGGCGCTGACTTGGGTGCTGAAAAGTTCCTTGATATTAAATGCCGATACGGCGATATTTTCCCTGATGCAATCGTCATCGTAGCTACATTACGAGCTCTTAAAATGCATGGTGGTGTACCAAAACAAGAGTTGAATACAGAAAATGTTGAAGCCGTGACTAAAGGTTTCAGCAACTTACAAAAAGCAATTGAAAACATGCGTTATTTCAATGTGCCTGTATTAGTGGCAATCAATAAATTTGCTAGCGATACAGATGCAGAAATTGCTGAGTTGACTCGCCTATGTGATGAGTTTGGCGTGCCTGTAGAGCTTAATGAATGTTGGGAAAAGGGTGGCGAAGGCGGCACTGATATGGCGAAAAAAGTTGTAGAGTTACTTGAAGGCCCTAAGCCAACACCTAAATTCGTATATGAGTTAGAAGATAGTTTAGAGGACAAAGTTAATAAAATCGTTAAAACTATTTATGGTGGCGATGGTGTTATCTTTACGGACAAAGCGAAAAAGCAAATTAAACAATTAGCAGATTGGGGCCTTGATCGTTTGCCTGTATGTATGGCGAAAACGCAATACTCCTTATCCGATAATCCAGCACTCTTAGGAGCTCCAACAGGCTTTACAATTACTGTATCCGATATTCGTGTTGCTAATGGGGCAGGCTTTATCGTGTGTCGTACAGGTGACGTAATGGTCATGCCGGGCCTTCCTAAACGTCCTGCTGCTCTTAATATGGATATCGAAGCAGACGGCACAATTAAAGGCTTGTTCTAATAGAAAGTGTTTTTACATGAGGCTATGTTATGAAATTAGTAGAACAACGAGTAATAGATTTTGTGGCTGCTACTGCCTCTAAAGCGCCAACGCCAGGTGGTGGTGCTATTGCGGCATTGACTGCCGCAACGGGGGCGGCTTTAGCAGAAATGGTAGCAAACCTTACATTTGGTAAAAAAGGTTATGAAGCGGTTCAGACCGAAATGGAGGAGCTTCAAGCTAAAGCAGAAGCGATTCGCAAGCGCATGCTCGAATTATCTCAAGCTGATGCAGATGTATTTAATATCTTTATGAACGCCTTAGGATTGCCAAAGAATACAGATGAAGAAAAGGCTGCGCGTACAGCTGCTATTCAACAAGCATACAAAGATGCTGCTATGGTACCTTTTGAAATTGGAGAATTAGCGAATCAAATATTTGATTTAGCAGAATTAGCCTCTCGTAAGGGGAATCAAAACCTTATTACAGATGGTATTATTGCGGCTATTAATGCGCGTGCTGCAGTGAAATCGGCTTTTTTGAATGTGCGTATTAATTTATCTGGTATTAAAGATGAAAGTTTTGTAGCAGAACTAACATCTAAGATGTATGCCATTGAAAAAGATCTTGATGTTAAAGAGTCGTCTATCATAGGGTTATATGAATAATAAGAGATTATAATATAAATCGAATAATATAACCGAGCAAACTATAAAAGTTCGGGAAATAATATAAAGAGAGCCTATTAATACATATAAAATAATAGACTCTTTTTTTTGTATTGTTAAAATCCGAACGATAGTGTAAAATAAACGGGTAATATTTCGAGGTTTTATGTAGGAGACATTATGACAGATCAGAACCCAATAAATACAGTCGATAGTATGTTGCCTATACCACAGCTCTTTGCCTTTGGTTTACAGCATGTACTTGCCATGTATGCTGGAGCTGTTGCGGTACCGATTATCGTGGCACAGGCGATGAATTTACCGGTAGAGGATTTGATTCGCCTTATTACAGCCGACTTGTTTACCTGTGGCATTGCGACCTTAATCCAAACATTAGGCTTTGGTAATATAGGTGGGCGTATCCCTATGATTCAAGGTGTTACCTTTGCATCTGTCGGACCTATGACTATGATTGGGGCACAGCATGGTATGACTGCCATTTACGGTGCCATTATTGTAGCAGGTCTATTTACTTTTATAGTAGCTCCATTCTTTAGCCGTCTAATTCGGCTGTTTCCCCCTGTTGTAACGGGAACAATAATTACTCTTATTGGGATTAATTTGATGCCAGTTGCCATTAATTGGATGGGGGGCGGTGTAGGAAATCCAGAATTTGGAAGTTATACGAACATAGGACTTGGATTTCTTACGTTCTTAATTGTTGTTTTTGTATACAAGTTTGCTAAAGGCTTCTTAAGTAATCTTTCTGTATTAATAGGCTTGATCGCAGGCACAGCAATTGCCTTTGCAATGGGTGTTGCTAATTTTGATGAAGTTGGTCGATCTCAATGGGTTGCTTTCATTGAACCATTCTATTTTGGTTTGCCAACCTTTGACTGGGCTTCTGTACTATCTATGATTATCGTCATGCTCGTTGTCATGGTAGAGACGACAGGTGATAGTATTGCTATTGGTGAAATTGTGGATAAGCCAATAGGTCGAAAAGAATTGGCTTCTGTTATTCGTGCCGATGGTATTTCTACTTTAATAGGGGGAATTCTTAATAGTTTCCCATATACAGCCTTTGCTCAAAATGTAGGACTTATTGCGGTTACAGGTGTTAAAAGTCGCTTTGTAGTAGCTGCATCTGGAGTAATCTTAATTTTGTTAGGTTTATTCCCTAAATTAGCTGCTATTGTTGCTAGTATACCAAATGCAGTACTCGGTGGTGCTGGCATTGCTATGTTTGGCATGATTGTTGCCAGTGGTATCCGCTCTCTTGGCAAGGTTAGCTTTGATGGTAATCATAACTTGATGCTTGTGGCGATTAGTATTGGAGTGGCTATGATCCCTATTGCGGCGCCGAACTTTTATGCTAATTTCCCTGATTGGGCACAAATTATATTAAAATCTGGCATTACCTTTGGTAGTACTACGGCAATCTTGCTTAACTTATTACTCAATGGTGTTAATCATGGCGATGAAATTCAAGAAATGGGTCGTCGCTAAATAATACATACGAGAACTCTATTCCTATAGAATAGAGTTCTTTTTAGTGATTAAATTCACAGGGAAAATGTATGAATACTATGCTATAATATATAGATAATTGTAGAACTATTTTGTGATACTTTCATAAAATAGGAATACAGTCTGGATTTACAATTAAGTGTTTATAAAAAGTTATGTATATGGAATGTTCCCATAAGAAGGGAAGGGGCACGTGGCAGACGGAAAGATTATTGCTATCTCCATTAGTGAGAAAAAAGGGCAAAAAAAACATAATATTGAATCCGCCAATCTCATTGTAGATCATGGGATGGAAGGCGATGCACATGCAGGCAATTGGCACCGCCAAATCAGCTTGCTTGGCATTGCGAGTATTGAACATATGCGGGCACAAGGGGCAGATGTAAAACCTGGTGATTTTGCTGAAAACATTACAGTAGAAGGTATGGTTCTTTATGAATTAGCTGTAGGGACTCACTTACAAGTAGGGGCTGATGTTATTCTTGAAATTACTCAAATTGGCAAGGAATGTCATCAAGGTTGCGAAATCATGAAACAAGTTGGTTCTTGCATTATGCCTACACAAGGTATCTTTGGTAAGGTTCTTAAAAACGGTACGATTCGCGTAGGTGATGAAGTATCTATTATTAAATAATTTTGAGTTGGTAAACGAGGTGTATTATGAAAGACGCATGGGGCCGTACAATTGAATATGTACGTCTGTCGCTGACAGATGCGTGTAATTTTTGTTGTCCCTACTGCCGGCCTGCAGAAATTACGCCTCAAAGTCAAACGCAACTATTGTCTGTTGATGAATGGATGACCATTTTAGGAGCTTTCCATCATATTGGTGTGAAGGCAGTACGCCTCACAGGTGGTGAGCCTTTGCTCTATCCACATATTGAAGAACTACTAGGTCGCATTAAAGAATCAGGTTGGTTTGAAGATATCTCTATGACTACCAATGGTAGTTTATTAGCTTCACGAGCGCAACGGTTAAAAAAATTTGGCTTGAATCGTGTGAATATTAGTTTGGACTCTCTTGAAACTGAAGCTTTTGCTACCTGTGTTGGTAAAACGGGACAGTTGGAGTCTGTTCTCGACGGTATACGTAGTGCTATTAATGCTAACTTTAAATCCGTTAAGATTAATACGGTTTTATCTCGTTATTGGTCCGATGATGAAGTTAAATCTTTATTACAATATGTTGAAAAATGGCCTGTTGTTTGGCGGTTTATTGAATACATGCCGTTCCAAGGTGATGCCTTTCATGGGCCTACCTTTGATGAATGGAAGGAACAATTAGAACGCGTTAGTGGCGGATCTCTCACAGAGGTTCATTCTGTTTATGGCTTTGGTCCAGCTACATATTTGGCACTACCTAGTGGTAAGGCTGTAGGCTTTATTTTTTCTATGTCTCATAGTTATTGTGATACATGCAATCGTGTGCGCCTTACATCTGATGGTCAAATGCGATTGTGCTTGTTGCGAGATGATGAGGCTGATCTTGTATCGCTCGTGCGCAATGGTGCCTCAGAAGAGGCTTTAGCCAAGCATATCGAACGTGCTTTGCAACGAAAACAAGAACGACATGATGGTATAGGCATGGAGCAACCAGAACGACCAATGTGGCGAATCGGAGGGTAGTATGGGATTTTTTGATTTTTTAAAGCCTAGATCAAAGGAAAATATTGAATCATGCTGGCCTGGAGGCAAGATGCTTCAAGTCCATATAGAATACGATACACAAGAGTCTGTTTTTACCTATTTTGGTCGTTATGGGTTACAGTTTAGCGTTCCTAAGTCTAATTTAACGAATATTATTGTTAAAGAAGTAAGCCGCACTCATAGTGTGCTTCAACTATATAGTGGTGAAAACTGCGTAGGGACTAGTGATTTACTCCCTACTGAGGCCTGTAATATTATGAAGGATTGGGTATTACAATATTAATAATATGAATGTTGATATTTTATAGGAGTGTAATAAATTTTCTTTACATTCCTATAAAATAAGCATATAATTATTCATGTCATGGACCACTAGCTCAGCTGGCAGAGCACCTGACTCTTAATCAGGGTGTCCAGGGTTCGAACCCCTGGTGGTCCACCAGAGTAAAGAACTCACATTTTGTGTGAGTTCTTTTTTTGTGTAAATATTTTTCTTTTAGCTTTTTAGATATCTTTTTAGCCTTTATATAGTTATTTACATGGTTAAAATACGTTGTGGTTTAATCCTATTTTTCTCAAACAAGTAGTCATTGATTCAATTAAGTTTATAAACTTTAACATTAATGGAATATAGTATTGATACAATATAATATATTTTATAGACAGTAAAACTATAATAGCTTATGATGGTTTTATAATAGTTTTTCTCATTAGGAGGTACCAAATGGCAGTAGATGTTTCTAGAACACAAGATGTGTATAAAGATGCTGGCCAAAGTGTCAACTTCACCACTTTGTTATTAAACCGTAAAGATCATGAGGCAGAGCTTGAAGTGATTCAAGATATGGCAGATCGTATTCAAGCCATTAAACGTTCTGTTAGTATTCGCGCTAATGGGGAAGGTTTGGGCATTGCCTTTGGCTTTAGCCGTAAGGCATGGGATTATTTGTTCCCTAATGCACCGGTACCAAAAGAGTTAGAAGACTTTCAAGGCATAAAAGGTGATAAACAAGATGTACCAGCTGTAGCAGCTGACTTATTTTTGCATGTCCGCTCTAATGATGAATCTGTTACGTATACTGTAGTAGATCAAATTATGGAGTTCTTACGCCCTATTACATCTGTTGTAGATGAAACCCATGGCTTCCACTACGAACAAGGTCGTGCGATTATTGATTTCGTTGATGGTACGGAAAACCCTGTTGGCCAAGAGACTGTAGAGTGGGGCGTTATTGGAGATGAAGATCCTGAATTTACTAATGGCTCTTATGCATTTGCACAGAAATATGAACATGATCTTGATGCATGGCGTGCACTTCCTACAGAAATGCAAGAAAAATTCATTGGTCGTCGTAAATTTAGCGATATTGAATTAGAGGATGATGAAAAAGATCCGGCAGCTCACAATGTAGTGGCTCAAGATAATCGTGATGACGAAGAACACAAAATCGTTCGTATGAATGTTCCATTTGCTCAACCAGGACATGGCGTACGTGGTACATTTTTCATCGGTTATGCTCGTTACTGGGATGTAACTAAAACAATGCTTACCAATATGTTTACGCAAAACGATAAATTGCTTGATTACTCCAAACCTATTACTGGCATGTTATTCTTCATCCCATCTCTTGATACATTGGATGCTATTGCGGAAGGTGAACTATAACCGAATTCTGATTAATATTGGAAAGCTGTATATTCACTTAATTAGTTAGTAATATTTGGTTTTATCTATTAGATTAAAAATTTATTATATAATTCTATAGAAAGCGCCCCAAGTGGGCGCTTTTATGCTATAATAAATCTATTAAACTCGTAAAAATCCATTGTAGTCATGAATGAGGTATTCCATGAATTATACTAGCACCCGAGGTACCGTTGCGGTAAATGAAACATATGCATTGTTGCACGGCTTAGCAGAGGATGGTGGCCTATATGTACCATCTTTATTTCCTACAAACTGCTTAACTTACAATGATGTGAAAGATAAAAACTACCAAGAAGTAGCAGCCGTTGTTTTAGCAAAGTTGTTTCCATGCTTTTCCGAAGCTCATTTAAATGAAATGATTAATTCTGCTTATTGCGATGCTAACTTCAGCACCCGTGATATTGCACCATTACACTCTTTATTGGAAAAGGTTTCCGTATTGGAATTATTCCATGGCCGCACACAAGCTTTCAAAGATATGGCCTTGTCCTTATTCCCATATTTGTTAGTGGCAGCTAAAGAGGCGGAAGGTGAGAAAAAAGAGGTTCTTATCTTAACGGCTACCTCTGGTGATACTGGTAAAGCAGCTCTTGAGGGCTTCAAGGATGTACCGGGAACTCATATTCAAGTATTCTACCCGACTGATGGCGTTAGTCCTATGCAAGCGGAACAAATGCAAAAACAAGAAGGGGAGAATGTTAATGTTACGGCTATTCATGGCAATTTTGACGATGCTCAACAATTCTTGAAACGCCTCTTTGTTGATAAAGCGACTGCTGAAGAGGTTGCTGAAAAAGGGATTATGTTCTCCAGTGCGAACTCTATCAATATTGGTCGTTTAGCTCCACAAGTAGTTTACTATGTAAATGCCTATGCTGAACTGGTTGCACAAGGTGCAATCCATGAAGATGAAGCTTTCAACGTTGTAGTTCCAACAGGTAACTTCGGTAATATCTTGGCTGCTTACTATGCTAAAAAAATGGGGATTCCTATCGGCAAATTGATTTGTGCATCTAATCAAAATAACGTACTTACTGACTTCTTTGAAAACGGTACCTACGATATGAACCGCCCATTCTATACGACGATTTCTCCATCTATGGATATTCTTGAATCCTCTAACTTTGAACGATTCTTATATTATATTTCTGGTGAAGATAGCGAACGTACAGTAGGATGGATGAAAGATCTTAAAACAACAGGCAAATTAACTGTTAATGAAGAAGAGTTCAAACGTGTTAAGACTGATTTTGCTGGTGCCTACGTTGATGATGAAGAAACAAAAGCAATCATTGAACAAGTATATAATTCTTACGGTTATGTAATGGATCCTCATACGGCAGTTGCTATGGGGGCGTATATGAAGGAGTTGGAGAAGCATCCTGAAGATGGCGCTCGTCATACAGTGATTGCATCTACAGCACATCCATTTAAATTTCCTACACCAATCTGTGAGGCATTGGATATCAAGGTGGGCGAGACTCCTTATGAAAGCTTAGATAATATCTCTGCTGTAACGGGTGTTGCCTTCCCTAAACAATTGGAAGCCTTACAATCCAAACCATTGCGCTTTACAAAAGCAATCGACAAAGAGAATATGAAACAAGAAATCTTAGATTTTGTAGATACATTCTCTAAATAATACAATGCCGCCTTTCCTTAGAAGGGCGGCATATCTATATGTTTTTTATTGAGTAATCATTTTTTATTGATTAACCAATTAAATTCATTTTCTCATTAAATTAACATTCATCATATGATATGGAATTTTGTTAGTATGTATTGATGTATTCATTATTTATAGAAATATGGGTTTATAATTATATAGAGAAATATAATTATAGGAGGGGCTATGGCTAAAAAGGGCCTTATATATGCATTGTTATCCGCACTTTTATTTAGTACGATGAATGTATTTGTAAAACTGTTAGGGACAAATATTCCACCTGGGGAGATCGCTTTTGCCCGTGGGTTCTTTGGGACTGTTGCGGTGCTCATTATTATGTATGTGAAGGGCATCCGTTTTTCAAAAGAGGATCGGGGGCTCCTCGTCATGCGTGGCTTATACGGCGGTTTTGGTATGGTATGTAATTTCATAGCATTGGTACACATAAAATTATCTGATGCAACAATTCTATTTCAGACGACAGGAATATTTGTTTTTATCTTTAGTGCTCTGTTTCTGAAGGAATCGATACCTAAAGGGGCTGGCAAATGGCTTGGAGTCATTTTGATTGCTGTCTTAGTAATGGTAAATCCTTTTAGTTATGAATCATTTTCTTGGTATGCATTGGTAGCAATTTTAGGTGCTGCTTTAGCTGCGGCGGCCTATACGACGATACGAACTATTAGTAAACGCGGAAAACATAGTAATTTTGAAATCATGGCCTATTTCATGATTACTGGCATGATTGCGGGCCTCGTCACTACTGATAAGCTCGTTATGCCTCAAGGTACAGATTGGCTCATTATCTTCGCTATCGGTGGTATTAGTGTAGTGGCTCAGTTTTTCTTGACTGGCGCCTTTGTTACGACCAATGCTGTAGTGGCTCAATTCTTGCAATACGTTGGCGTATTTATTAGTTCCTTCTATGGGTTCTTGATCTTTGGTGAAAGCTTATCCATAGCAACAGTAGGAGCTGGTATTGCTATGTTTATATCCTCTGTCATGTTGGCGCGTCTTAAAGAACAGAGTGGTCCATTAAGAGAGGGCAAGGTTATAGAGGATAAAATTAAATAAATGTCGAATATATACAGTATCAGACTGTATATGACAGTGGGGGTGCTGATTACATTCGTGATTGGCACCTTTTTACATAAAAGATAAAATACAGGGGTATTAGTTAGTGATTTATTGTAATGAAATATACTAGAGCTTTTTCATTTTGAAAGTAGCTACAGACGGAGGAGCTATGTATATAAAATGGATGCATATTGAAAACTATAGGAACTTAGCCGATGTAACGCTAAGCTTTCACAATGATATTAATTACTTTGTCGGTGAAAATGCGGTAGGTAAGTCTAATTTTTTAGATCTCTTAGAAATTATCATGGAGTGCCATGGTTTTATTGAAAGTGATTTTACGGATGTAAATAAGCCTATTCGCATTGATTTTGAAATATCTCTAGGTGAGTTAAATTATAAAAGCATGTATACTGCTGATGAGGGACCTACCTACCGTTTACGACTTGAACAAGTTGTACAAGAGGTATATCCACGATTATACAGAGTCACTGATGCAGGGATTGAGCCTATGCCGTTGTCTATGATTCGTCATGCTTTATATGTGTGTCATCGCGATACCTCAGAGCAGGAACTGTTTTCTATACCGTCCTCTATATATGTAGAATTAGGACAGCTATTACAAGCTTATGTGTCTCGATTAGAAATGCCTACTGATGATTTTCAGCGTGAAATTGTTAGTTTACGTAAGGATTTAGATCCTTACTGTATGCTCAATATTCAACATCTTGTAGAGGTATTGTCTACATCCTCCGCTATGGAACGTAAGTATTCTGCTGATAATGTACGATTGATTATGGCTGTGGCTCTCAAGATTTTGGCTCAAATTTATATGAAAGTGAGTAGTGCAACTACAAATTTAGAATCTTTACTTGTATATGATGCAAAGGGATACAAGTTTTTACCAATCTTTATAAGTGTGGATGAGCCTGAGCTACATTTAAGTCCGTATTTGCAACGGGCTGTGCTCAATTATTACCGTCAAATTGCAACTAATGAAAATGAAGAGTTTTTAGCATTGCTGCGAGATATTTTTAAAATAGATGGATTGTTAGGACAGCTCTTTGTGGTTACTCACAGTACGGATGCGCTAGTTGACGATTATCGTCATATTATTCGGCTTTATCGGGATGAAAATAATATGGTCTGTGCAGCATGTGGAGTTACTTTCAATTTTCCTAAAGAGGTAGAGAAACACTTGATTATGCATTTTCCTGAGGCAAAAGAGGCTCTATACGCTCGGTGTATTATCATCGTAGAAGGGGAGACTGAGTACGGTAGCTTTACAGGCTTTGGTAAAAAATTAGGCGTGGACTTTGACTATTTTGGAATCTGTCTTATCAACGCTCGGGGCGAGTCCTCTATCAGTAAATTGCAAAAATTGTTTAATAGATTCTCTATTCCTACAGTAGCTCTCTATGATCGCGATGTAGAGGGAAAATATGCAAAAGCACATAGCAATATATTCTATACGGAGGAAATTTGTTTTGAAATGGATTTTGTATCGTATCTACTTGCGATGCACAAGCGTTCCATAATGGATGCCATCATCAAGGACATTATTGATGACGCTCGTCCAATGGTAACAAAGGATATGGCGCGGCGTGGTTATGCTAAATTAGGTATTACTAAAAGCCAAATTGTACAACGATGTTTACCAAATATTTCGGATCGTAAGTTGGATGATTTACATATCTATTACTTCTCTTGGTTTTATGCTAATAAAGGAGTAATTGTAGGGCGACGTATTAGTCAATTTTTAGATGCTTCCATGATACCACCTGCATTTATTGCAGTAATAGAGCGTGCTAAACTTCTTTCGCTAGGCTTAGGTTAATGGAGTAATACATTACTACTTCTAATTAATAGAGTCTGACCAAAGTTTTGTTAGACTCTATTTTTTCGAAGGTAACATAGCGTTTTAGAGTGTAGGCATAGGAAATATGGTGTAAAAAATACGCATAATAAGCGATTTATTACTATAATAGATAGAATTATAAAAAACTATATTAACTAAATTTTAAAAACTACATCGAAATTTCTTGACATCTTTTTATCTTTATTTTATGATTAGTACTGTTATTAATGCATTCTCAATTAAACGTATCTAGGAGTATGAAAATGAAAGACTTTCTAAATGACTTTAAAGCATTTGCTTTCAAAGGCAATATGATGGACCTAGCTATTGGTATGATTATTGGTGCTGCTTTCACAGCATTGGTTAATTCTGTTGTAAACAACCTATTCATGCCTATTCTCAGTGTATTCACAGGTGGTATTGATTTTAGTAATTTGTACTTGCCATTGAGCACAGGTTCTAAAGATGCATTCATGTCTGGTGCTGATATTGCTACAGCTCGTGCAGCTGGATCTGTATTGCCATATGGTACATTTATTACTGATTTGATTCAATTCTTGATTTTGGCATTTGTTGTATTCTTGATGGTTCGTGGTTTGGCTAAAATGATGAAATCTGCGAAAGAAGAGGAAGTTGCAGAAGCACCTGCAACGAAAGAATGTCAATTCTGTAAATCTGAAATCAATATCAATGCAGTTAAATGCCCTAACTGTACTGCAGATTTGAACTAGTTCAAATTTAAATTATACATAAAAGGAGTGAGGTTTTGACCTTACTCCTTTTTGTTGTATTACGTTAGCTTTCTAGTATAAAATATAATTATAATATATTGAATTTTTTAGGGAGGGATATACATGGAAAAGAAACCTCTAGTAGTAGTAAATGGACTGGTTCGCAAAGATGCGATTGCATATTTAAAAGAGCATGTAGATGTGCGCCAATGGACTGAAAAAACAGTGATGCCTCGTGAGGTACTGAAGGAATGGCTCATTGATGCGGATGGTTTGTGGTGTGTACGACCTTTAGATGTAGATGGTGATCTTGTAAAGAATGCGCCAAATTTAAAGGTTATAGCACAAGCGGCCGTAGGTTATGATAATGTAAATATTGATGAACTAACAGTGGCAGGTATTCCTTATGGCAATACGCCAGGTGTTCTCAATGAAACGGTAGCAGAACTTGCATTTACGTTGATTGCCACGGCTAGTCGTCGTATTATAGAAAATGCTAACTTTGTAAAAGACGGTCGTTGGGCTCAAAGACCTTCTAATATTAAAGGTTTTGATTTAAGTCGTCGCACTCTTGGTATCATTGGCATGGGGGCTATCGGCGTATCCATTTCTCGACGTGCCCGTGCGTTTGGTATGACTGTTGTGTATCATAATCGTAATCAACGTTTGGATGATAAGATTCATAAGACTACTTATATGGAGTTAGATGATTTATTAGCCATTAGTGATGTAGTATGCGTTATGGCTCCATTGACAGATGAAACATATCATATGTGTGATGAAGCGTTTTTCAAGAAGATGAAGAATACAGCTTTATTTGTTAATGTTGGTCGTGGACCTATCGTAGATACTGATGCACTTATCAATGCTCTTAAAACGGGTGCAATCGATTATGCTGCCCTCGATGTAACGGATCCAGAACCATTACCAGCGGATCATCCATTGTTAGATGTAGAAAACTGCCTTATTGTACCGCATATTGGCTCTTACACAGATAGAACTCGTTATGACATGTCTATTTTGACAGCGGATAATATTATTGCCGGCGTTCATAAGAAACCTTTAAAAACATGTGTAAATGAAGAAGTAAATTATAAGAAACCTCAAATGGATGTAGAGTCTGCGCTAGAAGAGCTTAAAAAGGCTGGCGTTGATTTAACTGATTTCGACTAAAAGTGGAAGACATTAAAAGATATGCGGTTTTATACAAAATATGGTAAAATAAAAGAATATTTTTCCTATGGAGGTAAGAACGTTGGAACATAAAGACATTGAAAAAGATGTAGCTCCTGAAGAAGTTGTATCTGTTAACTTTATTGAAGCTATTATCAACAAAGATAACGAAACTGGCAAATACGGTGGCCGTGTATTGACTCGCTTTCCACCAGAACCAAATGGTTACTTGCATATTGGACATGCTAAATCTATTTGCCTCAACTTTGGTATTGGTAAACAATACAATGGCTTAACAAATCTTCGCTTTGATGATACAAATCCTGTAAAAGAAGATGTCGAATATGTAAACTCCATCATGGAAGACGTTAAATGGCTTGGATTTGATTGGAATGAACAACCACGCTATGCATCTGATTATTTTGACCAAATGTATGAGTATGCTAAGAAATTAATCACCCTTGGCAAGGCTTATGTAGATGATCAAAGTGCAGATGAAATTAAACAAAATCGCGGCGATTTCTCTACTCCTGGTGTCAATAGTCCATACCGTGAGCGTAGTGTAGAAGAAAACTTGGCACTCTTCGAAGAAATGAAGGCTGGCAAGTATAAAGATGGGGAAAAGGTATTGCGTGCAAAAATCGATATGGCGCATCCTAATATCGTAATGCGTGATCCTGTTATTTATCGTATTGTAAATACAGAGCATCATAATACGGGTAATGAGTGGAAAATTTACCCTATGTATGATTTTGCCCATCCTATTGAAGATGCTATTGAACGCATTACGCATTCTATTTGTACATTGGAATTTGAAGTTCACCGGCCATTATATGATTGGGTGTTAGAGGAATGGGATGATACTGAAATTCCTCAACAAATTGAGTTTGCTCGCTTGAATGTAACTAAAATGGTTATGTCCAAACGTAAATTGCGTGCTCTTGTTGAGGCAGGCCTTGTAGCTGGTTGGGATGATCCCCGTATGCCGACAATTTCAGGTTTGCGCCGCCGTGGTTATACACCGGAATCTATTCGTGATTTCTGTGATCGCATTGGTGTAGCGAAGGCGGATAGCGTTGTTGATATTGCTTTGCTTGAGTTCTGTATCCGTGAAGATTTGAAACTCAAAGCTACACGCCCTATGGTAGTTATTGATCCTGTGAAAGTTGTTATTACGAACTATCCAGAAGGTCAAACTGAACTTTGCACAGTTGAAAACAATCCAGAAAATGAAGAGTTGGGTAACCGTGAAGTTGTATTCGGTCGTGAAATCTACATTGAACGCAATGACTTTATGGAAGAACCAGTTAAGAAATTTTTCCGCTTGGCACCAGGTAAAGAAGTACGCTTAAAAGGTGCATACTTCATTACATGTACTGATGTTATTAAAGATGAAAATGGCAATATTACAGAAATACACTGTACATATGATCCAGAAACTAAGAGTGGTAGCGGTTGCACTCGTAAGGTAAAAGGGACATTGCACTGGGTTGAAGCATCTACTGCAGTAGATATTGAATCTCGCTTATATGATTATTTACTTAAAGAAGATTCGGATGGTAAAGACTTCTTGGGCGATTTCAACCATGACTCCTTACAAGTATTCCATAGTAAAGGGGAAGCATGTCTTGCTAATACTGTACCAGGTGATCATTTCCAATTCTTGCGTCAAGGTTACTTTGTAACTGATAAAGACAGTACTTCAGACCATATTGTGATGAACCGTATTGTTGGTTTACGCGATAGTTGGGCTAAGGCACAAAAGAAATAATATAACGCTTATTTTATATTACTATAATGTTAAAGAACCGCTCCTTGGTGGGCGGTTCTTTAACACTGGGTTATTACTATAAATACTTTAATGACAATAGATATTTAGAATAGCCTAAGCCATTGTTTGGCTTTAATCTCTAGATGTTGTATTGCTAGCTTATTATATTAAAGCTTTGATGAGGAAAAACATGAAGAAATTAGTATTACTTGCTACGGCAGCGGCTGTGTTGGCATCTGTGCCAGCTACTGGTTCTGCAGCAAATATCAAGTCCATTTTAAATAGAAGTCAAACTGTAACATATCAAGGTGTTAAATTGCCTGAAGGTGTTACTATGTATCAAAACAATCCTAAAGCATTATTTGCAGGGGAAGGGAAACAAGACGTTAAATCTGTACTTCTTGAAGCAGGTGTATCTTCTGCAGATGTATATACATTAAATATTAAAACAGAAAACGAAATGCGATATGCTGTTTATGCTAATGTTGTATTAGGTAAACAATTATCTGGTCGTATGAGTGAAGCAAAACATATGAATACAGATTCTTCCTCAATTGGTGCATTGGCCGCTGCTATTAACAAGGGTGAGAGCCCTGCGCTTGGCACTTTTACGGTAATAAATCCATTAGTAAAACAAGGCAATGCCTATGAAGGTACATTGAAATATAAAAGTGTAGCTAATAATAATTCTTATAATGAGATATTACATATTAGTATTTCTGAAGATAAATATACAGGACCAAATGCTCATTTAATCGCTGTTGATGAAGCTAATGATAGTGTTGTATTCCCTAAAGTTAAAGGTTTATTACATACCAAATAATAAATAATTATTGAAAATATATATCAATTATTCTTGACAATTTTTCTCATCAAGAGTACTATGAGCCTATAGGAATTATTCTCATTAGAGGTAATTCTAACGATGTGCAACAGGCAGGTACTATTATGATGAATTCAATTGACCATATCATTGGATATCATTGTGCACCGGCAATTCGAGGTATTAAGCTATCGAACTTGGTTTCTATTCCACGGGACATGAATGAACAAATCCAATTTGTATTGATAGAGTATAATAAAGCGTTCAATGAAAAAGGATTGTTCTTCTTTGAATTATGTCGTTGTAAAGCGCGAAGACTATTATTGGTATTCCGTGAGAAGCAATTAAGAGACTATGTACGCCAACCTGCGGTGATGTTATTTTTGAAAGCCTACGGTTATCATGATCAAATGAGCATTATGGAGATGCTTGAACATCTTAGATATCGTATGGAAGTAAGCATTGAGTTTCCACATGAAATCGGCATTTTTTTAGGTTACCCATTAAAGGATGTGAAATGTTTTATTTCTTATCGTGGTGGAGGATACCGAATGTGCGGAGAGTGGAAGGTTTACCATGATGTGGTAAATGCGCAACGCTCTTTCTTGTGTTACAAAGCATGTCGTGAATTTTGTCAAACTCAATTGATGTTGGGAAAAACATTTAGTTCATTGGTCGCAAGAACGGCCTAGGAGGTACAAGATGATTGGTGTAATTTTTTGGTCCGGTACAGGCAATACAGAACGCATGGCTTATGAAGTAGCTGAAGGTATTAAAGCTGCAGGTCAAGAAGTTGAAGTAAAATCCGTTTCTGAAGTATCTGTTGATGAAGCAGCAGCTTATGAAAAATTAGCTCTTGGCTGTGCTGATATGGGTGCAGAACAATTAGAAGAAGGCGAATTTGAACCATTCTACACTGAACTAGAAGGCAAGTTGAGTGGTAAAAAAATAGCGATCTTTGGCTCCTATGGTTGGGGTGGCACTTGGTTGGAAGACTGGGGCACTCGAATTAAAGATGCTGGTGGCGAATTAGTGGCTGATGGCGTAGCAATCTTGGGCGAACCTGATGATGATGGTAATGCACAATGCCAAGAATTAGGTAAAACATTAGCAAATGCTTAATTTGATTTCAACTACTAAATAAATACTAATAGTTAATAATAAAAAGGCTGTAATGACGATAAGTCGTTATTACAGCCTTTTTTGTATGTATTTATGATTGATAGGATGAAGCATAGGTCATTAAAAATTTTAATATCATTAAGTAAATGTGATGAAAATCATAATATTTATTTATCTTTATCTCTATTCGTGTATATAAGCGTATAATTATAAATAACTTTAATGCATAATTATATTGCATTTTTGTACACATAGTCCTATAATTTAGTTAAAGAACCTAACAAAAATTTAGGTTAATACAAAAATAGTTAGGGTTAATTTTATATTAGCTATTAATCGGGCTGGCGTAATTTAAATTGGAAAGGTTAATTAATGACATTGGAAGAGGGGTTATTTCAATGAGTACATTAGAGCGAATAAAAGTCATAGCCCATGGATTAGCGGCGCAATTTGGCCCATCCTGTGAAGTATTGATTCATGATTTAAAAGGGGATATCAATTCGTCTCTTGTATATATTGAGAATGGAACTATAACTAATCGACATGTTGGTGATGGTCCATCGCATGTGGTTTTAGATGTGCTGAGTCATGACGATGGTAGCGAGGGTAGATTTGGTTATCTCACAAAAACTAAAGATGGCCGAATATTAAAATCTTCTACCATGTATATTCGTGATGATACAGGTCGTATAGCATACTTGTTGGGGATTAACCAAGATATAACAGAGTTTGTTTTGATGCATCGACTTTTGGATAGTCTGGTCAATACAGGTCAGGAAGATGCAGGATCTGTTGAAAAAATTACGACAAGTGTATCGGAGCTATTAGATGATTTATTACTAGATATAGAACGTATAGTTGGTAAACCAGGACCATTGATGAATAAGGTGGAACGCTTAAAAGCTATAACCTACTTAAACGAAAAAGGGGCTTTTCTTATCTCGAAGTCTTCTGAGAAGATAGCAGAGTATTTTAATATTTCTAAGTTTACTCTTTATAGTGATTTAAATACTATAAAGGAAGAATCCTAGGAGGCAAATATGGAACGAATTCAGTGGAAGCGTAATACGATGGCACCATCAAGTGACAAGTTTTTGTCCGTTATGGATGTTAGAGAGGTTAAGAAAGCTAAAGCGTTTCATGAAAGTTTTCCACAATATAGCATTACTCCACTTGTATCGCTTAAGAATTTAGCGTCTTATATCGGTGTTGATGCACTCTTTGTAAAAGATGAATCTTACCGATTTGGCCTTAATGCATTTAAGGTATTAGGCGGTTCCTATGCGATGGCAAAATATGTGGCGCAACAAACTGGTAAAGCTGTTGAGGATGTACCATATGATGTATTAACATCTGCAAAATTAAAAGAAGAGTTTGGTCAAGCTACATTCTTTACTGCAACTGATGGTAACCACGGTCGCGGTGTAGCATGGGCAGCCAATAAATTAGGTCAAAAATCTGTAGTATTTATGCCAAAGGGCTCTACAGAATACCGCAGAAAACAAATCGAAAATGAAGGCGCTACCGTAACAATCGAAGACTTCAATTACGATGAGTGTGTACGCTTAGCAACTAAAAAGTCTAAAGAAGTTCCTAACGGTGTTGTAGTTCAAGATACTGCATGGGAAGGTTATGAAGAAATTCCAAACTGGATTATGCAAGGCTATGGCACAATGGCTATGGAAACAGCAAATCAATTAGAAGCTGATAATTGTAAAGTTCCTACACATGTATTTGTACAAGCTGGTGTAGGTTCCCTTGCCGGTTCTGTAGTGGGTTACTTCACTAATCTATACAGCAATGTGGCTAAAAAACCTAAATTAGTGGTTGTAGAAGCGGCAGCAGCAGCTTGTTTATACAAAGGAGCTGTAGCTGATGATGGTAAACCTCGTATCGTAGAGGGTGATTTAGAAACAATCATGGCAGGCTTAGCTTGTGGTGAACCGAACACAGTTTCTTGGGATATTTTGAGAAATCATGCAGATGTATTCGTTTCTGCGCCTGACTGGGTGGCACGTTTAGGCATGCGCGTTGGCGGTGCACCGATTAAAGGCGATACTCCAATTACTACTGGAGAGTCTGGTGCAGTTCCATTAGGTCTTGTAATGGCAATTATGACAATGCCGGAATATGAAGACTTACGGAAAGAGTTAGAACTAGATGCGTCTTCAAAGGTACTCTGTTTCTCCACTGAAGGTGATACGGACCCTGAAAGATATAAAAATATTATGTGGTATGGTGAAGATCGTTAGGAGGCATTAATTATGGATTTACAAGCAATTAAACAAGCAGCGGCAACTTATGGCCCAGCGATGACAAAGTTTTTACGTGAGATCGTAGCATTCCCAGGTGAAAGTGCTGAAGAAAAAGATCATGTAAAACGTATAGAACAAGAGATGAAAGATCTAGGATTTGATGAAGTTGAAGTAGATCCTATGGGGAATATTCTTGGATATATGGGTACAGGAAAAACCCTCATTGCCTTTGATGGACATATTGATACAGTTGGTATTGGCAATCGTGATAATTGGGATTTTGATCCATACGATGGTTTCGAAGACGAAACTAAAATTGGTGGTCGTGGCGTATCTGACCAATTGGGTGGTATCGTATCCGCTGTATACGGCGCTAAGATTATGAAAGATTTAGGACTTCTAAGTGATAAATATCGTGTACTTGTTGTAGGCACCGTACAAGAAGAGGACTGTGATGGCCTTTGCTGGGAATACATGATTAAAGAACGTAATATCCGTCCTGAATTTGTAGTATCTACAGAACCAACTGATGGCGGTATCTATCGTGGGCAACGTGGTCGTATGGAAATTCGTGTAGATGTACAAGGCGTATCTTGCCATGGTTCTGCTCCTGAACGCGGTGACAACGCAATTTATAAAATGGCAGATATTCTTCAAGACATCCGTGAATTGAATGCTAACTCTGCTGATGAAAGCACAAAAATTAAGGGCCTTGTTAAAATGCTTGATCCAAAATTTAACCCTGACCACTATGAAGAAGCTCGCTTCTTAGGTCGCGGTACAGTAACTACTTCCCAAATTTTCTATACTTCTCCAAGCCGTTGTGCAGTAGCTGACTCCTGCGCTATTTCCTTGGACCGTCGTATGACTGCTGGTGAAACTTGGCAAAGTTGCTTGGCAGAAATCGAAGAATTACCACATGTTAAAGAATATGGTGCGAAAGTATCCATGTACGAATATGCTCGTCCATCTTGGACTGGTTTAACCTATCCAATCGAATGCTACTTCCCAACTTGGGTAATTCCTAAAGATCATAAAGTAACAGAAGCTTTGGAAGAAGCATACACTAGCTTATATGGCAACGAACGTATTGGTGCAGAAGATACAGTTGAAATGCGTAAAGCTCGCCCATTAACTGATAAATGGACATTCTCCACAAATGGTGTATCTATCATGGGTCGTAATGGCATCCCTTGTATTGGCTTCGGTCCTGGCGCAGAAGCACAAGCACATGCTCCTAACGAAATTACATGGAAACAAGATCTTGTAACATGTGCCGCTGTATATGCATTGTTACCATCCGTATACTGCAAAGACTAATATCACATATATTGAATTAGATCTATTTTAACGAAAATAACTGAAAATAGTTGATATTAAGAATTTCATATGGTACCTCAACATTTGATGAGGCATCGTATAAAGTTAGATCCTAAGTAGCCCTTTAGGGAATTGAAAGAGAGGACTTACAGATGACAGACTTCAATAAAAGTATTGAAACACTACAAGGCTTAGATGTTAGTAAAATGTACGGCGAAGATTTCTTCCTAACTTGGGAAAAATCTGATGACGAATTAAAAGGTGTTTGGGCAGTAGCTGATGCATTGCGTGCTCTTAGAGAACGCAATATCTCCACTAAAGTATTTGACAGCGGTCTTGGCATTTCCTTATTCCGCGATAACTCTACAAGAACTCGTTTCTCCTTTGCTTCCGCTTGTAATTTGCTAGGCCTTGAAGTTCAAGATTTAGATGAAGGCAAATCTCAAATCGCTCACGGTGAAACAGTTCGTGAAACAGCTAATATGATTTCCTTTATGGCAGATGTTATCGGTATTCGTGATGATATGTATATTGGTAAAGGGAATGCTTATATGCATCAAGTATCTGATGCAGTTAAAGAAGGTCATGAAGATGGTGTACTAGAGCAACGCCCAACGCTTGTAAACCTACAATGTGATATTGACCATCCTACACAAATCATGGCTGATACAGCTCATATCATCAAAGAATTCGGCGGTGTAGAAAACCTTAAAGGCAAAAAGATTGCTATGACTTGGGCATACTCCCCATCTTATGGTAAACCTTTATCCGTACCTCAAGGTGCTATTGGCTTATTCACTCGTCTCGGTATGGAAGTTGTATTAGCACATCCAGAAGGGTATGAAGTAATGCCGGAAGTTGAAGAAATCGCTAAGAAACAAGCTGAAGCTAGCGGCGGTTCATTCCGTAGAACTAACGACATGAAGGATGCTTTCAAAGATGCAGACATCGTATATCCTAAGAGCTGGGCTCCATTCGGTGCAATGGAAAAACGTACAAAACTGTATGGTGAAAATGATCATGAAGGTATTAAAGCATTAGAAAAAGTTCTTCTTGAAGAAAATGGTAAACATAAAGATTGGGCATGTACGGAAGAGATGATGAGTCTCACAAAGGACGGCAAAGCTCTTTACTTACATTGCTTACCAGCAGATATTACAGGTGTAAGTTGTGAAGAAGGCGAAGTAGATGCAACAGTATTTGATCGCTACCGCATACCTCTTTATAAGGAAGCAAGCTACAAACCATATGTTATTGCAGCTATGATTTTCCTTAGCAAATTTAAAAATCCTGTAGAAACCTTAAAAGAATTAGAACGGAAGGGAACCGAACGAGTTCAACCGTAAAGTAAAGTTTAGGGGCCATCCGTATTGATGGCTCCTTTTATTCTTAATAGTTTGTTATGAGGCATAACATGAAAAAGAGAGTTGTAGTAGCATTAGGGGGAAATGCATTAGGCAATTCCTTACCAGAACAGAAAATTGCTGTAAAAAGTACAGCTAAAACAATTATTGATTTAGTAGAAGCTGATTGTGATGTAGTGGTAACACATGGTAATGGACCTCAAATTGGTATGATCAACAATGCGATGGCTGCATTGACTCGTGAAGTAGAAGGTCAACCAAACACTCCATTATCTGTATGTGTAGCAATGAGCCAAGCTTATATTGGTTATGACTTACAAAATGCTCTTCACGAAGAGCTCTTAAATCGTGGTATAAAAGATTTGCCAACAATGACTATGGTTACACAAGTACTTGTTGATCAAAATGACCCAGCTTTTCAAAATCCTACAAAACCAATTGGACACTTTATGACTCAGGAAGAAGCTGAATACGCAGAAAAGAATTACGATTATGTGGTAAAAGAAGATGCGGGACGTGGTTATCGTCGTGTGGTGGCATCTCCAGCACCAAAAGAAATTATTGAACTAGAAGCAATTAAAGGTTTAGTAGGTAAACAATTAATTGTTGCTTGTGGCGGGGGAGGTATCCCAGTAACTAAAGAAGGTAATGAACTTCATGGTGCAGCTGCTGTTATCGATAAAGATTGGACTAGTAGTTTATTGGCCCAAGAAATTGATGCTGATGTTCTCGTTATTTTAACAGCTGTTGAAAAGGTTGCCATTAATTTTGGTAAAGAAAATGAAAAATGGCTTGATGAAATAACCGTTACACAAGCTAAAGAATTTGTATCAGCTGGTGAGTTTGCAGAAGGCTCGATGAAACCAAAGGTAGAAGCCGCTATAGCATTTGCAGAATCCAAAAAAGGCCGTGTTTCAATTATCACATTATTAGAGAAATCTAAAGATGGTATAGCAGGAAAAACAGGCACACGTATCGTATTATAATAATATATAAGTTTATAAGTATGCATTTCAACGAATCGTTGAGGAGGTGCCCACATGATTATATTAGGAAAAGGTACTGTTATTACTCGCGACGCTGATAGACCTATCATTTATGATGGTGCTGTTGCTATCGACGGGACTCAAATTGTTGATATTGGTATATATGATGAATTATGTAAAACGTATGTAAATGCAGAAATCATTGATGCTCATGGTGGCCTAATTATGCCAGGTTTCATTAATGCACATCACCATATTTATTCCGCTCTTGCACGAGGTTTATCATTGCCAGGTCCGGCACCGACTAACTTCGGTGAAATCTTGGAAGGACTTTGGTTCTACTTAGATAATAAATTGACCGCTCCTGATGTAAAAGCAAGTGCATTACTTACGTATTTAGGCTGTATCGAAAATGGTGTAACTACTATTTTTGACCATCACGCAAGTTATGGTGAAGTGCCTAACAGCTTATCCATCATTGCAGATGTAGCTAAACAGTTTGGTGTTCGCTCTTGCTTGTGCTACGAAGTGTCTGACCGTAACGGTGTTGATCAGATGAAAGCCGCTGTTGCAGAAAATGTACGTTTTGGTAAAGAGGCTAAAAAAGATCCATCTAGACTCGCTGCTATGATGGGCTTACATGCATCCTTTACTCTAAGTCCTGAAACATTAGATTATGTGAAAGCACAAAATGAAGACAAGTTAGGATATCACGTTCATGTTGCTGAAGGCCCAGAAGATGTGGCAGATAGTAAAGAAAAATATGGCATGACACCTGTTAGACGCCTCGTAGAGGCAGGTATTTTAGGCCCTAAGAGCATCGCTGGTCACTGTGTACACGTAACTGACGAAGATGTGGCATTATTGAAAAACTCTCAAGCTAAGGTTGTACATAACCCAGAAAGTAACATGGGTAATGCAGTAGGCACGACAGATATCTTAAAACTATTAGATGCAGGGATCACTGTTGGGCTTGGCACAGATGGTTATACAAATGATATGCTCGAATCTTATAAAGTAGCGAATTGTCTCGTGAAACATGAGCAACATAAACCATATGTAGGCTGGGGCGAAGTACCTCATATGCTATTTGAAAACAACCGCAAAATGGCTAATGAATTCTTCGATACTACGGTAGGCATCCTTAAAAAAGGTGCTGCAGCTGACGTAATTGTTCTTGATTACGCAGCACCAACACCACTTGATGAAAACAACATCAATGGTCATTTACTATTCGGTGCTAATGGTATGTATGTGGTAACAACTATTAGTGATGGTGTACCACGCATGATTGATCGTAAATTACAAGGCATTGATAAAGCTGAAGTAATGAACGAAGTTTTAGCAACATCTAAAGGTTTATGGAAACGACTAAACCCATAACGCAAACGCTTTAAAGGAGTGTGACATTATGAGTGACATTATGTATCCGGTAAGTTTCGGAAATTTGATGAACCACATTATGACTGAGTACAAGATGTACAATCGTATTTACAATGTAAATAAAATTCATCGTACGAATCATAATCAACGCTTATCTATCTTTGGTAAATCTATTGAAAATCCTGTAGGCCCAGCAGCTGGTCCTAATACACAGTTGGCACAAAACATTGTGGCATCCTATGTGGCTGGTGCTCGTTGCATCGAATTAAAAACCGTACAAATTATGTATGGTGAAGAACTAGGTATTCCTAGACCTTGTATCTACTCTGTAGACGAAGCATATAACGTAGAATGGTCTTCTGAATATAGCTGTGATGAAGCTGCTGATGAATACATTAAAGCTTGGTTCGCATTGAAATTAATCTCTAAAGAATTAGGATTAGGTGATCCAGATGGCTTCTTATTCATCATGAGTGTTGGCTACAATTTGGCTGGTATCAAGAGCCCTATGGTTGATAAATTCATTAACACAATGCGCAGTGCATCTCAATCTCCTGTGTGGGATACATGTAAACAATGGTGTCTTGACCATGTAGATGAATTTGAGCATATTGATGCTGATTATATCAACTCTATTAGTGATGAACTTTGCCAAGCAATTACATTGTCCACAATGCACGGTTGCCCAGCAGAAGAAATCGAATCCATTTGTTCGTACCTTATCAGTGAAAAAGGTCTTCACCTATACTTAAAATGCAACCCTACATTGTTAGGTCCAAAACGCATTAGAGAATTATTGGATAACGCTGGTTTTGAGTACATTGACTTTGAAGATCATCAATTTGAAGTTGACCTTCAATTCGATAAAGCTGTTCCAATGTTAGAGCGTCTTATAGCTCTTGGTGAAAAACACAATAAGATTTTCGGTGTTAAATTGACAAATACATTCCCTGTACAAATTCATAATAATGAATTGCCAGGCGAGCAAATGTACATGTCTGGTAAATCCTTGTTACCTGTAACAATTGGTGTGGCTGAGCTCCTAAGTGCTCAGTTCGGCGAACGTTTACCAATGTCTTATAGTGGTGGTGCTGTAAAACAAAATATCAAAGCTATCTTTGATTGTGGTATCTGGCCTGTAACAGTATGTACAATTCTTCTACAAGGTGAAGGTTACAATACTTTCAAAGGCTTAGCAGACGAAGTGGAATCTACTGATTACAATGCTGCTTTAAAAGTTCATAAAGAACTTATAGCTAAACTCGCTAAAGACATCGCTGAGAACAAAATCTTCAAGAAGAGCGATGCTATGAAGAAAAAACGCGAAGCAATGCCATCCTTCCCTGGTACACATAGCTCTGACTACCACTGTCGCGTAGTGTGTGGTGCTTGTGTTCGCGTATGTCCTAATAGATGTAATGAAGTCGTTACTGTAAATGATGCTAAATTGATCGTCCATGTTGATCAAAGCTGTAATGAGTGTGGTAACTGTGCATGTCATTGCGTAGAACCTTGTCAACCATACAAGGATCGCATTACATTCTTCCACAATGCTGAAGCTTTAGCAGATAGTACAAATGATGGTTTCTACATCAAAGGTACTAGCTGTGGTTATCGCTTCAAAGGTGAAGAAGCCGTATGTGACATTGATGCATTACCTAAAGAATTGAAAGGAGTTGTACATGCCTTCTGTAAAGAGCATGTGTACTATGTATCATGATTATCATACAACAAGGGGAATTGGTCTTAGCTGATCGAATCCTTACCGGAGATTTATTAATTGATGGCGACAAAATTGTCGCCATCGATGAACACGTTCCTGTTCCAGAAGGGGCTAAAGTAATTGATGCAAAAGGTTGCTACGTATTCCCAGGATTTATAGATCCTCATACGCACTTTCAAATGACCAATACTTTAGCATCGACTGCGGATGATTTTGATAGTGGTACGAAGGCTGCTATACTTGGTGGGACTACTTCAATCATCAATTTTGCTTCTCCCGAGGATGGCTCCCTTTGTAAAGGTTTAGAAGTTCACAAGGAGCGTGCCGCAGGGCGCTGCTCCTGTGACTACAAATTCCATATGGAGCTTGTAGAAATGAATGAAGAGGTATCTCATGAAATACCAAAGGTTGTAGAAGCTGGTGTATCGTCCTTTAAAGTGTACTTAGCGTATGGCTTCCGTTTAACAGATCGAGAAATTTATGATGCTATTGAAGCTATAAAACCAACGGGTGCGCTTGTAGGGGCTCACTGTGAAAACGGTGATCTTATCGATGCCTTTGTAGCAGATAAACGTAAACGTGGTGAATTAGATGTAGACAATCATCCACTCACAAGACCGGCCATGATTGAATCGGAAGCGATTAAGCGATTTAGTACAATTGGTGCTGCATTAGAGTATCCCGTGCATATTGTGCATGTAAGTTCTAAAGAAGGCGTAGATGAAGTTCTACGTGAGCGGGCATTAGGACATCAAGTGACTTGTGAAACATGTCCACAGTATTTGGTGCTTGATGAATCACGATATAAATTACCTGATTTTGAAGGGGTTAAATTTGTGATGAGTCCTCCACTTAGAACGATACAAGACCAAATGGCATTGAAGCATGCACTAGTAAATGGTGTATTCCAAACCATTGGTTCCGACCATTGTAGCTTTACCTTTAATGATCAAAAATTAAAGAGTCGGTATGACTTTACCCGAATTCCTGGAGGTATTCCTGGAGCCGAAGAACGGGGCATCATTGCTTATGATGTGTTGGTTAACCAATGCAATATGAGCGCTGTAGATTTTATGAAATTAGTTAGTGAAAACCCAGCAAAGCTATATGGCATGTATCCCAAGAAGGGTACATTAGCTGTAGGTAGTGATGGGGATATAACAATTGTAGATAAGCATATAGAACATATGCTTTCAAAAGAGTCCGCCCATACAAAGGCTGACTATATACCTTACGAAGGAATATCTGTAACTGGCAAGGTTCGAGATGTTATCCTTAGAGGTCACCATGTGGTACAAGATGGATCCTTAACAGAATCGTATCTTGGTGAATGTATTCCTTAATGAGAGGAGGGCTATATATGTACCGCTTTCAAGTGAATGGCACCCAATATGAGGTTCAAGAGGATCAACGTTTAATTGATTTCTTGCGAGCTGATTTAAAGTTGACGGGCACTAAAGAAGGTTGTAGTGCTGGTGCATGTGGTACGTGTACAGTAATTATAGACGGAAAAAAAGCAAAGGCTTGTGTAAGCAAACTATCTCAATTAGACGGTAAATCAATTGTCACGATTGAAGGTTTATCTGAACGAGAAAAAGCAGTATACACCTATGCTTTTGGTGAATGCGGAGCGGTGCAGTGTGGTTTCTGTATACCAGGTATGATTATTAGTGCAAAAGTATTGATTGACGAAAATAATGACCCTACACCTGACGATGTTAAAAAGGCGATATTAGGTAATATTTGCCGTTGTACAGGCTATGTAAAAATTGAAGAGGGCATTATGCTAGCTGCAAAAATGTTCCGTGAGAACTTACCAGTTCCAGAAAAGGATACAAATGGTAATGTAGGCGCTCGTTTACACCGTGTAGATGCTGAGGAAAAAGCATTAGGTACTGGACAATACTCTGATGATATCTATATGGATGGCATGATTTATGCCAAAGCATTGCGTTCTAAATACCCACGAGCTAGAGTTGATCGTGTTGATGTGTCTAAAGCTCTTGAACATCCAGCATGTGTAACGGCATTGACTGCTAAGGATGTACCATTCAATAAGACTGGTCATTTAGTACCGGATTGGGATGTACTTATCGCCGAAGGTGATATTACACGTTATGTAGGCGATGCAATTGCACTTGTTGCAACTACAGAAAAGAAATACTTAGACGAAGTATTGGCTCTAGTTGAAGTTGATTATACTGAATTAGAACCCGTACTAGATCCATTGGAAGCACTAAAACCAGATGCTCCTCAGTTACATCCAGAGGGAAATGTATTATCTCGTCAAACATTATCTCGTGGCGATGTAGATAAGGCTATTGCAGAGGCTGCTTTTGTAGTAACAAATCATTATTCCACGCCTCAAACCGACCATGCATTTATGGAACCAGAATGTGCCGTTGCATATCGTGAGGGAGACGAAATTCATCTGTATTCAGGTAGCCAAAATGTTTATGATGATCGGCGTGAAGTTGCTCGTATGCTTGGCATTCCAAATGAATCTGTAAAGGTTCATAGCATGCTCGTAGGTGGTGGCTTTGGTGGTAAAGAGGATATGACCGTACAACATCATGCATCACTCGTAGCTTGGCTTACAGGAAAACCAACTAAGGTACTTTTCTCCCGTCAAGAAAGTCTCAATATTCATACTAAACGTCATGCGATGGAAATGGATATTACAACAGCTTGTGATGCGGAAGGTAATTTGGTAGCAAGTAAGGTAAATATCGTTTCTAATTGTGGCGCGTATGCATCTTTAGGTGGTCCTGTACTTCAACGTGCTGGTACTCATTCTTGTGGCCCTTATCACTTTGATAATTTTGCCTTTGATGGTGTATGTGTTTATACAAATACTGTTCCTGGTGGTGCATTCCGTGGGTTTGGCGTAACACAAACTATCTTTGGTCAAGAGCAAAATATTGATGAATTAGCTGCGTTGGTAGGCATGGATCCTTGGGAATTCCGCTACAAAAATGTTGTACGCCCTGGTGACTCATTACCAAACGGCCAAATTTGTTCCAAAGAAACCGCTTTAGTAGAATGTTTGGAAGCTGTAAAAGATGCATATTATGCCTCTGATCGTACTGGCCTTGCGGTATGTTTGAAAAATAGTGGTATTGGTGTAGGACTACCTGATACGGGTCGCGTTATTTTAGAAGTACGTGATGGTAAAGTTCGTATTCGTACGGGTGCTGCTTGTATTGGTCAAGGCATGGCTACTATGGCAACACAAGTACTTTGTGAAACAACAGGCTTAACGGCGGATAAAGTATTTGTAGAACGTCCTGATACAGTACGCACACCAGATTCTGGTACAACTACTGCATCTCGCCAAACACTCTTTACCGGTGAAGCAACGCGCAAAGCAAGTCTTCGCTTAAAAGAAATGTTAAATACTAAAACATTAGAAGAACTGAATGGCGTAGAGATTTATGAAGAGTTCCTCGGTGAAACAGATCCATTTAATTCTGATAAATCGCATCCAAAAAATCACGTTGCCTATGGTTATGGTGCATGTGTAGCAACAATTGGTGAAGACAATAAGATTGCTAATTTACATGTAGCATACGATGTAGGTCGTGTAGTGAACCCTCAATCCTGTACGGGTCAGGCCGAAGGTGGCGCCATTATGGGAATGGGTTATGCAGTTACAGAAGACTTCCCTTATAAAGAAGGGTATGTAACATCTAAATACGGTACGCTAGGACTTCTTAGAGCTACCCAATGTCCTCCAATTCATGTAAGTCTTATCGAAAAAGGGACACCAGAACAATATGCATACGGAGCTAAAGGTATTGGCGAAATCTCTAGCATTCCGATTGCACCGGCTATTGCAAATGCGTATCGTCGTATCGACGGAGAACCACGTAGGTCCTTGCCGATTAAACATACAGGTTATAAAAAATAGAATATTTGCTTAATGGTAGGGGCTTTTGCCCCTAGCCATCAAGGTTCCCACGTGAAGTCGATGAGATTTCTAAACTCTATCATGTACGATAGTATGACTATATTGTTTAACTAGTAACTAAAACGTAAGATATGAGGTGATTCTTATGAGTAAAGGTGCATCTGGTGTCGACCATGTAGATGGTATGCTGCCAATCCCGCAGTTATTCGCTTATGGTTTACAGCACGTTCTGGCTATGTATGCTGGGGCAGTAGCTGTACCAATTATTATTGCACAAGCTATGCATTTGCCAATTGAAGATTTAATTCGTTTGATTACAGCTGACTTATTTACATGTGGTGTAGCTACATTGATTCAAACATTAGGATTCGGACCTGTTGGCGGGCGTATTCCTCTTATTCAAGGTGTTACATTTGCTTCTGTAGGCCCTATGATTATGATTGGTCAACAGCATGATATCAATACGATTTACGGTGCGATTATCGTAGCTGGTCTCTTTACATTCCTTGTGGCACCATTTTTCAGTCGTTTGATTCGGCTATTCCCACCTGTAGTAACAGGTACTATCATTACTATTATTGGTATCAACTTGATGCCAGTAGCTGTTAACTGGATGGGGGGTGGCGTAGGCAATAAAAACTTTGGCGATCCACTATACATAGCTCTTGGTGTAGCTACATTTGTTCTCGTTATATTAACTTATCGATTTGGTAAAGGTTTCCTTGGTAATTTGGCAATCTTAGTTGGCCTTATTCTTGGTACAGCCTTAGCTATGATTGTTGGTATTACAGATTTTTCAGAGGTAGGACGTTCTCAATGGATTTCTGTTGTAACACCATTCTATTTTGGTCTTCCAACCTTTGACTTTGCTTCTATTGTATCTATGATTATTGTAATGCTCGTAGTTATGGTAGAAACAACTGGTGATAGTATTGCGGTAGGTGAAATTGTAGATAAACCTATTGGTCAAAATGAATTGGCTGCGGTACTTCGCGCGGATGGCTTGTCTACTATTATTGGTGGTATCCTTAATAGTTTTCCGTATACAGCATTTGCTCAAAACGTAGGTCTTATTGCTGTAACACGTGTTAAGAGTCGTTTCGTTGTAGCAGCATCTGGTGTAATTTTAATTTTATTAGGCCTTTTCCCTAAATTAGCCGCTATCGTAGCTTGTATTCCAAATGCTGTACTAGGGGGCGCAGGGATTGCTATGTTCGGCATGATTATCGCCAGTGGGATTCGTTCTCTTGGTAAAGTTAGTTTCGATGGTAACTATAACCTGATGCTAGTTGCCATTAGTATTGGGGTATCCATGATTCCTCTTGCAGCACCTCAATTCTATACACACTTTCCAGCATGGGCTCAAATTCTTTTGAAATCTGGTATCACAGCTGGTAGTATAGTAGCTGTTATTTTAAATGTAATGTTTAATGGTTTTGGTTATAAAACTGTTAACGAACCTAATCGTGCGACTCGTAAATATCGCCACTTCACACGATTCAAAGGTTATCCTAAACATTTCTACCAATAAGATATAGTTAGACGAGTTTACTCTCATGCGATTATATGTATTGTCTCTCACAGTAGAAACCTTGTTAGTATAGGTAAAACATCAATATATATGTTTTTGTTTGTTAAAAAGATCTCACTCTGATTTGGAGTGAGGTCTTTTTTTATGGAATCGTATACTACTTTGGTATATAATTAAATAATATTATTGCAAAGGAGACGCATTATGAAAGACGAGCGATTTATAGTTACATATAGAATAGAAGCGAGTACATATGAAGAAGCAAAATCAATTGCTTGGGCTGTTCAAGTGGAGCAAACTATAGAATTTCCTTATGAGTTTGTAACGGATACATACATTAAAGAAACTATTACTGGTCGACTAGAATCTCTTGAACCTATAGTAGAAGACTCTCCTTATATCAATGTAGGTGTGATGCTAAATGCTGTAATTGACACCTCTCGTTACTATTTGGCTCGTATTTCATATCACGTAGATACCACGGCCTTAGAGGCTACACAATTTTTAAATGTTGTCTTTGGTAATTCTTCGTTACAGCCACACATTTGGGTAGTAGATATTGAACTATGTCCAACACTTTACGATGTGTTTAAGGGACCACGATTTGGCTTACAAGGAATTCGTCGATTAGTGGAAACCCCGACGCGTCCAATGATTCAAGCCGTTGTAAAGCCGATGGGCACACCAAATGAGGAATTGGCTCGTATGTGTGGCGCTTACACACGTGGTGGTGCAGATGTCATAAAGGATGATCATGGTATTTCTAATCAGTCCTTCTCTCAATATAAAGATCGTGTAAAACGATGTGCTGCTATGGTACAGGAAATGAATGCTGTACATGGTACACATACTTTATATGCTGCAAACGTATCAGGTGATGGTACAGATGTGTTAGAACGCGCTTATTTTGCCAAAGAGGCTGGTGCTACAGCTCTCATGGTGGCCTCAGGTCTCGTTGGTTTCGGTTGGTTACACAAATTAGCTACTGATGAAAACTTACGATTGCCCATTATTCATCATCCAGCTTATTCTGGTGGATTTGTAAGCCCTGGTGTATCTGGAGTAGCTGACTATTTACAACTAGGTTTATTACCTCGTATCTTTGGGGCTGATATGCCAATTTTCGTATCTTATGGTGGACGCTTTACTTTTACAGAGGAACAATGCAAGAGAATTTCCTCTTACATTAAACGACCAATGGGCTTGATGAAAGCAGCTTGCCCGGCACCGGGTGGTGGTGTTACAGATGCTCGTCTTAATGAACTCGTTGAGCTGTACGGAAATGATACTATGTTCCTCGTTGGCGGTGACATGTTCCGTCGAGGACCAGATATTGAGGCTAATATGTCGTACTTTGTAGAGCGTTTGACTAAATTATCTGAAAGAACGTAATAATAGCTTGAATTTAAATGAGTTAATACAATGTTTAACTAAATAACTAAGCTATTGACTTTTACAGAAATAATAGATTTATGATTAAGTATATGGAGTGTTTTGATGAGTGAATCATCACCGTTGGAGGTCCATGTCCTTGCCAGTGGTAGCAAGGGCAATTGTACAGTAATAAAAAAAGGGAACTCTGTCATATTGCATGATGTAGGCATTAGTTGCCGGCGCATTGTCAATGGGTTAAAAGAATTGCATATAGACATGGCTCAGGTGGAGGGCATATTCGTCAGTCATGAACATAGTGATCATATTGCGGGACTACAACAATTACTAAAACGATTTGATCTTCCTGTGTATACGAAGCAGGGCACATGGCGTGAAATTCAAGATAAGTTAATCGTACCGAAGAATCGATTGATTGAGCTTACAAAGGGCAGTTTAACGTTGGGCGGTCTCACCGTAGAGCCGTTTTCGGTAAGTCATGATGCGGCTGATCCAATTGGAATAAATGTGTTTACTGGGAACGATAAGGCAACTGTTGTTACTGATACAGGTGTGATTTCAGATGATATTTTACGCAGGCTTGATGATACGACGCTGTTAGTGCTAGAGGCAAATTATGATCCGCATATGTTGCGTTTCGGACCCTATCAGCCGTTTTTAAAACAACGTGTGGCTAGTGATGAAGGTCATTTGAGTAATGAAATGGCTGCACAAGCTCTACTCATGATGAAGCGTCCTAATTTTATGCAAGTTATATTGGCTCATCGATCTGAAAATAATAATAACGCTGTCCTTGTTACTCAAACTATTGGTAAAATGCTTGTGGATGGTGGTGTTCGTATTGGACCTGAAATGAAGCTGCAACATGGTCAACCTAATGAAATCGTGTCCATCCAATCTGTGAAGAGGTAAAAATGAGATTTTATATAGTCTGTATTGGTAAATTAAAAGATGCTTATTTACGTGAGGGTGTAGCAGAGTTTGTGAAACGTATGCGTCCCTATGGTGGTATTACAATTACAGAGTTGAATGAAAGTAAAATTGGAGATAAGCCGAGTGATGCGGATCGCAAACAAGTTGTTGCCGAAGAAGGAGACCGTTTATTAAAAGCGGTTCCTAAAAATGCTTATACCGTATTACTTGATGTGTATGGCAAAACGATGTCCTCTGAAGAACTCGCTAAGACGGTATCTAAACTTGAGGTGGATGGTGTGAGCGATATGGCCTTCATTATTGGCGGTGCCTTTGGGGTGAGTGATACATTACGTCAGACTGCAAATTATAAATTATCCTTTAGCCCTATGACTTTTACACATCAAATGGTTCGATTGTTACTTGTAGAGCAAATATATCGAGCATCAAAAATTAATCGCAATGAACCTTATCATTGGTAGAAGACGTATACCTAAAAATTATTTGTATAATACTTTCAGAAAAAAGGAGTTTTATTATACTGTGGCGAATAGTATAATAAAGCAAGATGTATTTATAAGGAGGAATTCACTATGAAAATCCAAGAAGTAATGAATAAATACCCTGTTACTGTTGGCAAAGATGCGCCGATTTCTGATGTAGCTGATTTATTAGTTAAATATAATTTAACAGCTGTGTCCGTAGTGGATGATGATAATAAGTTGTTAGGTATTATCTCTGAAGGTGATTTACTATACAAAAAGGTACGTCCTCATGTGCCTCATTATGTTAATGTATTAGGCGCTAGCATCTACTACAATGGCATTGGCGAATACAATGCTCAATTCAAAAAATTATTGGCATCTCACGTTCATGAGTTGATGACTGATGAAGTAATTACAACCACACCGGATAAAGATGTAGAAGAAATTGTATCTGTTATGCTTGATCAACATTTGAAAAATGTGCCAGTTGTAGATAAAGAGTATCGTTTGATCGGGATTTTGTCTCGTCGTGACATTATCAAATTGATTGCTAAAGATAACTAATTAGCATAATTATGTAAAATATGTAAAGACCACCCATTTTGGGGTGGTCTTTTAGTGTATATTGAGAAGAATTGCATTGACCTTGCATTTATGTTATTATTAGGAGTGCATAATATACTACAGAAATTTGGGCATATTGCCCTTTGAGGAGGACATATTTTAAATGAAAGCAACTGTAAATCCTGTTGATCAACACGTAGTAACGTTAACTATTGAAGTACCTGCAGCAGAAGTAGATAAGGGCATTAAACAAGCTGTAAAACGCATTGCAGGTCAAGTGAACATCCCTGGCTTCCGTAAAGGACATGCGCCTCGCCGTATTTTGGAAATGAACTTCGGCAAAGAAGCTATCTTGGAAGAAGCGTTTGAAGTATTGGCTAGCCAATACTATAGTGCTGCACTTCGTGAAAATGATATCGTGCCTGTATCTGAACCTGAAATCGAACGGGAACAATTCGAAGAAGGCAAAGATTTGATTTTCAAAGCTACTGTAACTAAACGCCCTGAAGTTAAACTTGGCGATTACAAAGGCTTAGAAGCAGAAAAACAAGATGCTACAGTATCTGATGAACAAATCGAAGAACAGTTGAACAATATTCGTGAACAACAAGCAAAAATGGTTGTTGCTGAAGAAGGCGCTACAATTCAAAAAGATGACTTCGCAGTAATCGACTTTGCTGGTTCCGTTGATGGTAAACCTTTTGATGGTGGTGAAGGTAAATCCTACCCACTACAAATCGGTTCTGGTAGCTTCATTCCTGGCTTCGAAGATCAATTAATTGGCGCTAAAGCTGGTGATGATGTAACTGTAAAAGTAACATTCCCTGAAGACTACTTCGTAGCAGAACTTGCTGGTAAAGAAGCAGAATTCAAAACTCATATCCATGATATTAAACGTAAAGAATTGCCTGAATTGAATGATGAATTTGCAAAAGAAGCAAGCTCTTACGAAACTATTGAAGAATTGAAAAAAGATCTTCGCACTAAAATGGAGGAAGAAGCTTCCCGTCGTGCAATCGATACTTACAATGCTGACTTGATTCAAACAGCTGTTAAAAATGCAACTGTAGAAATCCCAGAAGTAATGATTAAAGATCGCGTAGAACAAATGATTCAAGAATTGGCTATGAATATGGAAGGCCGTGGCTTGAAACTTGATGACTACTTGAAATTCTCCAATAAAACTATCGAAGATTTACGCTCTGAATACAAAGATTCCGCAGCTGAAAACGTACGCGCTGATTTAGTATTGGATGCTATTGCAACTGCTGAAGGTATCGAAGTAACTCCAGATGATATGAACCGTGAAATCTTCATTATGGCTCAAAACTTTGGGGCAGATCCTAAAGAAGTTTGGGATATTATTGCAAAAGAAGGTCGTGTAGCTATGTTGGCAGGCTCTGTAGCTCGCAAAAAAGCAGCTCGATTCATTATTGATAATGCAAAAGGCGCTGAAGCGGCTGAATAATAGTTTGCTCAACTAGGTACATGAAAAGGTGATTATATGTATGTACCAATCGTAGTTGAACAAGGTGAACGCGGAGAGCGTTCCTATGATATTTACTCTCGCTTGTTAAAGGATCGCATTATTTTCCTTGGTGGCCCCATCGATGATAATGTGGCAAATGCGGTTATTGCGCAAATGTTATTCCTAGAAGCAGAGGATCCTGATAAGGATATCCATTTGTACATCAATAGCCCTGGTGGTGTTGTAACCGCAGGTATGGCTATTTATGATACGATGCAATATATTAAACCAGATGTGTCTACTATTTGTGTAGGCTCTGCAGCGAGCATGGGTGCTGTGCTTTTAACAGCTGGCACTAAAGGTAAACGATATGCGTTGCCTCATGCGCGCATCATGATTCACCAACCATTAGGTGGTGTGCAAGGGCAAGCATCTGAAATTGAAATCCATGCCCGTGAGATTCTTCGCATGCGTGAAGAGTTAAATGGTATCTTAGCTTCTCGCAGTGGACAAGATATTGAAGTAGTAGCTCGCGATACAGATCGCGATAACTTCATGAGTGCTCAGGATGCCGTTGAATACGGCTTAATCGATGAGGTACTCACAAGAGAACCTGTAGAAAGCAAGTAATGGAGGCGCCCCTTGGCAAAAGATAAAGATACTATGCGCTGCAGTTTTTGTGGACGCACAAGCGAAGAAGTCCGCAAATTAGTGGCGGGTCCTAACGTGTATATTTGTGACGAATGCGTTGAAGTTTGTGAACGCATCATTGCAGATGAGTTGGGTGCGGTTGAGACGGACGACTTCAATTTAAAAGAATTGCCAACGCCTAGAGAAATTAAAGCTCATCTTGACGAATATGTTATTGGTCAAGATGATGCTAAAATCTCTTTAGCTGTGGCCGTATATAATCACTACAAACGCTTACAAACAGATAATGTAGTAGATGATGTAGAATTACAAAAGGCTAATGTATTGTTCATTGGTCCTACTGGTAGTGGTAAAACACTATTGGCTCAAACCTTAGCGAAAATGCTAGAAGTACCATTTGCTATTGCAGATGCTACAAGCTTAACTGAAGCTGGGTATGTGGGGGAAGATGTAGAAAACATCCTACTCAAAATTATTCAAGCTGCAGATTATGATATAGCTCGGGCTGAACGTGGCATTATCTATATCGATGAAATCGATAAAATTGCTCGTAAGTCTGAAAATCCTTCTATTACACGTGATGTGTCTGGTGAAGGTGTACAACAAGCATTGCTTAAAATCTTAGAAGGTACCGTTGCTTCTGTTCCTCCTCAAGGTGGTAGAAAGCATCCTAATCAGGAAATGCTTCAAATCGACACTACGAATATTCTCTTTATTTGTGGTGGAGCATTTGATGGTATGGACAAGGTTATTACTAAGCGTACCGCTAAGAAAACACTTGGTTTTGGTGCAGATGTACAGCGTAAAGAAGAACGTAATATATCGGCTATCTTAAAAGATGTTGTACCTGAAGATTTATTAAAATTTGGTTTGATTCCTGAGTTTATTGGACGTTTGCCTGTAATGGTGACATTAGATCAATTAGACAGAGATGCGTTAATTCAAATTTTGACAAAGCCTAAAAATGCATTAACAAAACAATATGAAAAAATTCTATCCCTTGATGGTGTAGAATTAACTTTCACTGAAGATGCATTAGAAGAAATCGCTGATGAAGCATTACAGCGAAAAACAGGTGCTCGTGGTTTGCGTGCTATCATTGAAAAGGTGATGAAACGCGTAATGTTTGAGGTTCCTTCCATGCCGGAAGTAACTAAGTGCATTGTGAATCGTGAATCCGTATTAAGCACAGGTGAACCTATACTCAAAAATGAGGCAGACCAAGACATCCAGTTGAAATCGTAATTCGAAGAAACTCATTTCTGTGTAGGAATGAGTTTCTTTTCATAATATATATACCTGGAGGAAGTATGAATTTACTCGAAGTTGGGATCCCTACCGTACCTCTCAGAGGCATGGTAGTATACCCGAATATCGTGATTCACCTCGATATCGGTCGAGACAAATCCATTAAGGCGGTGGAAGCCGCAATGAATGAGGACCGCATTTTAGCCGTCGTAACTCAAAAAGATGATGCTGTAGATGCACCAACAGTTCATGATTTAGCCCAAATGGGTACATTAGTAAAAATTAAACAAATGTTGCGCTTACCAGGTGGTATAGTACGTGTTCTTGTAGAGGGCATCACTCGTATTCGTCTTATGAATATTACTAGCATGGACCCTTATTATATAGGAGACTATGAACGAGTGGCGTCTGAATTTGAAGACGATGTAGAGCTTGAAGCTTATCGTCGTTTGGTTCAAGCTAAATTTGGCGAATGGGCAGAAGAAGCTAAATCAGTTACTGATGAAGGTGTAACGCGCGTTATGGAATTACGCAATCCTTGTGAATTAGCTGACCAAGTTGCATTTCTATTGCCTATTAATAATTTGAAACGTCAAGAGTTACTTGAAGAATTATCTGTGGCTCGTCGTCTTAACATGATTGTAGGCATTTTAAATATGGAATTACAAATCTCTGATTTGGAAAATTCCATCAATAATCAAGTGCGTCAATCTATGGAAAAAGCGCAGAAGGAATATTTCTTGCGCGAAAAAATCCGCGTTATCCACGATGAGTTGGGTGATAAAGGGGATCCCGAGGAGGAGGCAGAAGAACTACGAGTTAAGTTAAAAGCACTTAATCTAAGTGAAGACGTACATACGCGTATTGATAAAGAAATTTCTCGTTACAGCCGCATGCCTCAATTGATGCCGGAAGCAACAATTTTGCGCAATTACCTAGATTGGGTATTGGCATTACCGTGGAACGAATTAACGGAAGACCGTTTAGATATTAAGGGCGCTCATGCTATGCTCGAGGCCGATCATTATGGCCTTGAAAAGGTTAAGAAACGCATTTTAGAATTTTTAGCGGTTCGTAAATTAACTGGTAAAAATAGTGGCTCTATTCTTTGTTTAGTAGGCCCACCAGGCGTTGGTAAAACCTCTTTGGCTACCTCTATTGCTAAAGCAATGAATCGTAAGTTTATCCGTGCATCCTTAGGTGGTGTTCGTGATGAAGCTGAAATTCGTGGACATCGACGTACTTATATTGGTGCTTTACCTGGTCGTATGATTCAGGGGTTAAAAAATGTAGGTACTAAGAATCCTGTATTTTTATTGGATGAAATTGATAAATTAGCATCTGATTATAAAGGTGATCCATCTTCAGCGTTATTAGAAGTATTGGATCCAGAACAAAATAGCACATTTAGTGATCACTTTATCGAAGTACCGTTCGACTTCTCTGAAGTTTTCTGGATTACTACGGCTAATGTAGCATCTAATATTCCTGGTCCATTGTTAGATCGTATGGAAATTATTGAGTTGTCCAGCTATATGGAAGAAGAAAAACTAGAAATTGCTAAGCGTTACTTAACACCTAAGCAAATTAAGAAAAATGGCCTTGAAGATTACAAGGTTAAATTATCTGATGCTGTGTTAAGAAAGGTAATTTCCGAATATACTCGCGAAGCAGGTGTTCGTACTTTAGAGAAAACAATTGCTAAGATTTGCCGTAAGATTGCTTTTAAAGTAGTTGAAGAAGGCGGAGACGCACCAAAAGTCACTACTAAGAATCTTCACGAATTCTTAGGCGCACCAATCTTTGTTGACCAAGAGCGAGAAAAGAAAGCACAAGTTGGCTATGTAAATGGATTAGCTTGGACATCTGTTGGTGGTGTAGTATTACCATGTGAAGCTACAACTATGAATGGTACCGGTAAATTGGCTTTAACTGGTAGTCTCGGCAAGGTTATGCAAGAGTCTGGTCAAGCGGCTATGAGTTATATTCGCCATAATGCAAAAGCTTTAAAGATTGAAGAAGATTTTTATAAAAAGCTTGATATTCACGTTCACTTGCCAGAAGGGGCAACCCCTAAAGATGGTCCTTCAGCAGGTATTACAATGACATTAGCTATGGTATCTATTTTGACTAACCGCAAGGTTCGTTCTGATATTGCCATGACTGGTGAAATCACATTGCGTGGCCGCGTATTACCAATAGGCGGCTTAAAAGAAAAATTATTAGCAGCCTTGTCTCATGGTATAAAAGAGGTATTGATTCCAAAAGGCAATGAAAAGGATATTGCAGAATTACCTGACATTGTGAAAGAAGGCCTCATCATTACGCCAGTTAAGACAATGGATGAAGTATTAGCAAAGGCACTTGTGTAATGCAAAAGAAGAAAAAATCCACTAAACCAATGGGCCCAAAACCACAATATACACGAAAAGAACCAAAGGGGCCTCGTATTATAGCTGCAAAATATAATACTTCCTGTGTAAAGGCGGATCAATATCCTGAAGGGGATACCGTAGAAATCGCTTTCCTTGGACGCTCTAATGTGGGCAAGTCTTCGTTGATTAATTCTTTATGTAACTATCGTGGGTTAGCCCTCGTTAGTGGTCAGCCAGGTAAGACTAAGACGATAAACTACTTTGATATTGAATCAAAAGAGGATATTTCTGAAACCGAGGAACGCAGATATAACTGGTTTCTCGTTGACCTTCCTGGTTATGGTTTTGCAAAGACAAATAAAGGAAACCGCAATCTGTGGTCTTCCTTTATTGCCGATTATATTTTACATTCTGAACGATTGATGTTGTTGTGTTTACTTATCGATGGTCGCCATCCTGAAATGGCCATTGATAAGGTGGCCTTTGATTGGCTCGTCGAAGCCGGTGTTCCGTTACAAATTGTAGTGACCAAGGCCGATAAATTGACGGCTAAAGAAAAGTCTGCAAACTTGTCTATTATTAAAGAGCTATATCCAACGGCTACCCCGCCGATTTTGTACAGCTCTTTAAAGCATACTGGACGTGAGCTTTTACAACAACGAATCAATAAAATTTTGGTAGGAGATGAAGCATGAGTCAAACGAACGAATTAGAGATTATGGAACGCATTGCTCTAGATTTAGAGCGTGTCGAAGAGTCTCTTGCATCATCTTTTAATACCGGTGCAGAGGACTTCAATGCACTGATTCGACCGTTATCAGCAGCAGGTGGTAAGCGTTTGCGCGCTCAATTGTGTCTATTGATTGCTAATGCAGGTACATCTATAGAGCGTCAACGCATTAAAATTGCTGAGGCTGTTGAAATGCTTCATTTAGCAACACTTATCCATGACGATGTTTTAGATCAAGCTGAAATTCGCCGTGGGGAGGATACAATTCACATGCATAAAGGCAATAAGGTAGCTATCCTTAGTGGTGATTATTTATTTGCCAAAGCATTTAAAATCGTATCTGAAATGACGAATATGAAGTATCTTCAAGTATTCTCTCATATTATTACATGCCTCGTAGAAGGTGAGTTCATGCAAATGGAAGATGTATATCGCATCGATCAAGGCATAGAGCGTTATATGACAAAGACGCAAAAGAAAACAGCAGACTTCATGGAAGGCTGTATGGAGCTTGGTGGTCTCTTAGGAGGTTGGCAAGAGGATGAAATCATAGAGTTGAAAAAATATGGTCATGCATTAGGCATGGCATTCCAAATTACAGACGATATTATGGATTATCGTGAAACAGCGGAAACAACGGGAAAGCCTGTAGGGAATGATCTTCGAGAGGGACTATTGACGTATCCGTTATTAAGCATCGTTAACGATGGTAATAAAGATAAATTGCTTGAAGATATTAAAGGCTTAAATTATGGTGGTAATGAGCAAGACATTATTGATTATGTTATTGCTCAAGGTGGAATTGATAATACATTAGCTGTAGCTGATAAATATTGTAAAGATGCTCTAGCGGCACTCGCTGCAGTGCGTGATTTCCCAGGGAAGGAATTCCTTGTGATGGCTGTAGAAAATCTGGCTGATAGAAAGGTATAATATGGAACCATTCGAACCAAAATCGGATTTCGAATATCCCCTGCAAAAACCTTCTTTTGATAGTGTAGTTCGTCAAAAACGGCGTGAAGCAGAACAAAAGTTTGAGCAAGAACGATATAAGGTGGCAACTCAACACATTCCTGAGGATGTGGAAGATGAACCAGTTTATACGGCTATAGAGCAGAAGATGATGGATGAAGCAAGGGAATTGTCTCTTGTAGGACATCTTTCAGAGCTGCGAAAACGATTGATTATAATAGCTGTAGCAGTTATTGTGGGAACTTGTATTTCTTATTATTATGTAGACTTATTATTGGAAATACTCCTAAAACCGGCTGGCAAGCTCTATTATATGAGACCTACTGAAGCATTTTTTACATATATGAAGGTGTCTGTTGTAGGTGGCCTAGTCATAGCCGCTCCCATTATATTGCATCAGATTTGGCTATTTGTTAAGCCTGCACTAACTGTGCGAGAAAAGCAGCTATCTAACTGGATCTTACCAGTAGCAATTGGTCTATTCGGGATAGGTATTGTATTTTCTTATTTTCTCGTATTGCCTGCAGCGGTGAAGTTCTTTATGGGCTTTGCTACAGATGAATTACAACCGATGTTTTCTATTGGTCAGTATATGGATTTTGTATTATCCTTTGTACTGCCCTTTGGATTTATCTTTGAGTTGCCGTTGATCTTAATTATTTTGGGATATTTCAACTTAATCACATCACGCTTTTTAAAAACGAAGCGAAAGATATTTATTCTTATATCCTTTATCATAGGTGCTGTCATTTCACCTACACCGGATATGTTCTCTCAAACGATGATTGCATTACCTATGATATTGCTATATGAAACAAGCCTATTTGTATTGGCTAAGATTATGAAGCGCTAAGGAGTCTTTTAGGAGGAACGATGAAAACCTACGAAAATTTAACCACATATAATCCTGGTGAAATAGAAGGCAAATGGTATTCTTATTGGGAAAATCAAGGATACTTTCACGAAGAAGTAGACACGAATAAAGAGCCATTTAGTATCGTATTACCACCTCCTAATGTAACTGGTATGTTACATATGGGGCATGCCCTTGATAACACATTACAAGACATCCTCATCCGTTTCAAACGCATGCAAGGCTACAATGTATTGTGGATGCCAGGTACAGACCACGCTGGTATTGCTACACAAATCAAAGTAGAAGAGATGCTTGCTAAAGAAGAAGGAAAATCTCGCTATGATTTGGGCCGTGAAAAATTCGTAGAGCGCGTGTGGGAATGGAAAAAAGAATATGGTGATACTATTGTAAAACAAATCCGTAGCCTTGGCGCATCCTGTGATTGGACCCGTGAGCGATTTACTTTGGATGAAGGGTATTACCATGCAGTGCGCGAAGTATTCGTAAGCCTTTATGAAAAAGGGTTGATCTATCGCGGTGAACGCATCATCAACTGGTGTCCTCGTTGTGCCACTGCGTTATCTGATGTTGAAGTTGAGCATGAAGACGAACATGGCCATTTATGGCATATTAAATATCCTGTAAAAGGTGAAGATAATCGTTTTGTTGTTGTTGCTACAACTCGTCCAGAAACAATGTTTGGTGACGTAGCAGTAGCAGTAAATCCTGATGATGATCGTTATAAAGATCTCATTGGTAAAACATTGATCTTGCCATTTGTTAATCGAGAAATTCCTGTAATTGCCGATGACTATGTAGATGCTAGCTTCGGTACAGGCTGTGTAAAAATTACACCTGCTCATGACCCTAATGACTTTGAAATGGGCCAACGTCATAATTTGGAATCCATCGTTGTTATGAACAATGATGCAACAATGAATGAAGGTGCTGGCAAATTTAATGGCTTACCTCGTGAAGAAGCGCGTAAACAAGTATTAGCAGAACTTAAAGAATTAGGCCTACTTGAAAAAATTGATGATCATGACCATGCAGTAGGTCATTGCTCCCGTTGTAATACAATCATCGAACCAATGGTATCTAAACAATGGTTCGTAGATATGAAACCATTGGCAGAGCCAGCTCTTAAGGTTGTTAAAGACCACGAAGTAGAGTTCGTTCCTGAACGTTTTACAAAAACATATGTGAATTGGCTTGAAAATATCCGTGATTGGACTATTTCTCGTCAATTGTGGTGGGGCCATCGTATTCCTGCATGGTATTGTGATGACTGTGGTGAAACGATTGTTAGCCGTGAAGATATTACAGAATGTCCTCATTGCCACGGTCATGTTACACAAGATCCAGATGTTCTTGATACATGGTTTAGCTCTGGTTTATGGCCATTTGCTACAATGGGTTGGCCTAAGCAAACTCCAGAACTTAAACAATGGTATCCAACAAGTGTGCTTGTAACTGGTTACGATATCATCTTCTTCTGGGTTGCTCGTATGATCTTTATGGCTCTTGAGTTTGAACATGAAATTCCATTTAAACATGTATTTATTCATGGTCTTGTTCGCGATAGCCAGGGCCGTAAAATGAGTAAATCTTTGGGCAATGGTATTAATCCGCTTGAAGTTATCGACCAATATGGTGCTGATGCATTGCGCTTTACTCTTGTAACTGGCAACACACCTGGTAACGATATGCGTTTCTATATGGAACGTGTTGAGGCTAACCGTAACTTTGCCAATAAGATTTGGAATGCATCAAAATTTGTATTGATGAACCTTACAAATTATGATGAAAGTTTCGTTCCAACAGCAGATGATTTGACATTAGCAGACCAATGGATTGTTCAAAAATACAATGAAACAGTACAAAGCGTAACATCTAATCTCGATAAATTCGAACTTGGTGAAGCGGCAAGTTCCGTATATGATTTCATTTGGAATACGTACTGCGATTGGTACATTGAATTAGCGAAACCTCGTTTGTATAGTGAAAGCAACGAACGTGATCGTCGTACAGTTCAATATTTACTTGTAACAATCTTACGTCATATGCTCGAATTATTACATCCATTCATGCCGTTCGTAACTGAACATATTTGGCAACATTTGCCACACGAAGGGGACAGCATCGTTGTTACTAAATGGCCTGGAGCATTGAAATTCGATAATCTTGAAGGGGCAGCACGTCAAATGGAAGTTATGATGGATGCTATCAAAGGTATTCGTAACATGCGTGCTGAAATGAATGTGCCTTTAGGTAAAAAAGCTGAGGTTATCGTAGCGCCAACAGATGAAGCATTAGCTAAAACTGTAGCAGAACATAGTGACTACTTCGTAACATTGGCTTGGGCTGAGAAAGTAACAATTCTTAGTATCGATGATCCAAAACCAGAAAATGCGACTGTAACCGTTGTCAATGGTATGGAAGTATATCTCTTACTTAAAGACTTGATTGACGGTGAAAAAGAAAGAGAGCGTATTGCAAAGGAAAAAATCCAAATGGAAAAAGAAATTTCTCGTTTGGAAGGTAAATTGTCTAACCAAGGCTTCTTAGCAAAAGCTCCTGAAGCTGTAGTAGCAAAAGAAAAAGAAAAGTTAGAAGAATATAAACAAAAACAACAAGCGTTATTGGAACGTGAAGCGTTCCTTGAAACCTTATAATAGGAGGTTTATATGACATATCAGGAGGCCTTAGCCTATTTGGAGCAGGCATCTTCATTTGGTATTAAACCTGGTCTTGAACGAATTACGGCTCTTATGGATGTGTTAGGGAATCCACAAGAAGATTATAAAATTGTTCATGTTACAGGTACAAATGGTAAGGGCTCGGTTACCTCATATATTTCCTACGCACTGTTTACAAGTGGATTACGGGTGGGGCGATTTACATCGCCTCACCTTCAATCCTATACGGAGCGTATTCAAATTAATGATGGAAATATAACAGAGGAAGCCTTTGGAAAATTAATTAGTCGCGTAAAGGTTGCCGTAGATACTATTATTAACAATGGAATAGAAGCGCCAACACAATTTGAAATATTAACAGCTGCCGCATTTTTATTCTTTAAGGAGCAAGGTGTCGACTATGCTGTAGTAGAAGTTGGTTTAGGTGGCTTACTAGATTCTACTAATATCGTGACTCCAAAAGTATCTGTTATTACTAATGTAACAATAGATCATCAAGCATATTGTGGTGATACTGTCGAGGAAATTGCACGCCATAAAGCGGGGATTATTAAACCTAAGGTGCCTGTAGTGACAGCTGCACAAGATACACCTCTTAATATCATTGAGGACGTAGCTAAAAAACGACATGCCAAGCTTTATGTTTTTAATAAAGATTTTGGTATTGATAGCCGCAGCGCTGTAACGGGTGGTCAAATGATTACGATTAGTTCTAACGATGCTGCACCTGCTATGTTGTTTACGACGATGGCTGGCATTCACCAATCTGTAAATCTCGCTTGTGCATTGATGGCCGTACGTTTATTGATGAAAGAGGATACGAACATCAGTGAAGAAACGATGCGTGAAGGATTTGCCCGCACTACGTGGGCGGGGCGCTTTGAAGTTAAACGAGGCTTAGATCGTACCTTTATATTTGACGGTGCTCACAATGCGGCAGGGGCTGAGTCTTTTGCCATGACGTACAATGAATTATTTAAGGACACACCGAAAACGGTGGTAATGGCTATCCTTAAAGATAAAGATCAAGAGGCTATTATTCGTGAAGTAATTAAATCTGGCGACACAGTCCTCGCTGTACCTGCACCAACAGATAGAACAGAGGTACCTGAAAACTTGGTTGAAGTGATTCGTCGTACTGTACCTAAGGTGACGGCTCAAACTGCAGAATCTGTTGAGGCTGCATTAGCATTGGCTTATAAACATACAAAGACTGGTGATATCATTGCTGTATGTGGTTCTTTATATATTCTAGGAGATGCTCGTCAGTGGTTTTTCCATGAGATGAGCCATTGAGGTGAGAATATGGAACTCTCACTCATTCCTAATCAGAAACGACTTACCTTTTATATTGAACGATTAATCTATGGTGTTGTCATTGCGATGCCACTTCAGCCAATGGTGGGAGATGTACTTCTCTGGTTGGCTATAGGTCTAGCATTATATGATTTGATTTCTAGTAAATCATTGAGTTTGCCGACAGGTTATTTATCTTGGACTGTTATGATCTTTGTTATCTGGACAGGTATATCGTCGTTAATGTCCCCAAACTGGGATTGGTCTATTCAGAGCTGGTTCTACCAAATTGTAGCGGGTGGGGGCATGTACTATTTAGTTCGTACCTATATCCGAACACCTAAACAGTGGAACTATTTTCTTCGTGCCTTTTTAGGTACAGCCGTTCTTGTATGCATTATTGGGGCCTATCAGTATATATTTGTTCCTAATATACATATAAAAGAATGGGTAGATGCAGCACAATTCCCTAAATTGATGCGTCGAATGGCGTCTACATTGCAAAATCCTAACTTGTTAGGGGCTTATCTATTGATGGTACTAAGTGTATGTATTAGCTATATTCTTGTTTATATGAAAGAGAATCGTACTCGTGAAGTTGTTACAATGCTGATTATTGGTGTTGTATTATTTTTAACGATGTTATTAACCTATTCGCGTGGTATTTGGATTAGTTTTGCGGCCATGATTCTGTATTGGGTTATTTTCGTAGAACGAAGACTATTCTTATCCTTGTTAGTGGTACCGTTAATTCTATACTTCTATGAAGGGGAAGTTGCTTCGCGACTTTGGTCTATATTCCAAGGTCATGATACGTCATCAGATCTTCGCTGGGCTCTATGGGATAGCACAATGTATATCGTACGAGAAAATCCAATCTTTGGTATTGGGTGGAATACATTCTACTTAGTTTATCCAGAGTATAACTATTACATTCAAGGTCCTAATGTGTTGATGTATCATGCCCATAATTTATATTTAAATATATTGGCTGAAACAGGTATTCCTGGCTTGCTATCATTCCTAGCAGTTATCGTCGGTCATGTTATTACATCTGTTCGTTTGAAAGGGGATATGTTCCGACAAGCTGCACAGATAGGTATAGGCGCTTTAGCTATCGGAGTTCTTTTTAGTGGATTGTCTGATTTTGAGCTCTATAGCCATCAAGTTACTATTGTTTTTTGGCAACTCCTTGGTTGGGTTGGGGCCTTTGTGAAAGTACAACTTTCCACAAAGGCCCATATGTAAAAGGTATATTTTGTATAATTAGTAAGTTTTATGGTAGCGATACAATTTCATAGTATGGTATAATTTATACATACCTTAGCAGGGTAAGCTTAAGTATATTTAACCGGTTTTCTAATGTTAGAATAATTGAACATTATTGCTTGCATTTGAAAACCGGTTTTTTGTATATCTATATTTTTATAGGAGGTGTAGCGGTCAGTTTCTGTATATATTATTTTTTTATTATATTGATAAGGCTCTATATATTGTATTGAGATAGTTCGATATACATAAAAAACAACAATATATACTATTAAATTGATAATTCCTGTGAGTTATATCGGTGTGAATAAAACTTATGTGAAAATGTAAAAACCTATGCGTTTTGGTCATAATGCACAGTCGGAGTGTGATAAAAAATACATTTTAGTCATATAAGTTGACAATACATTGGATGTGGACTACGATGAAGTCGGTTTAAGGAACGTATTAGACCAAAGAGATTCAATTGTCGTTTAACAATGTTACTCTTAAAGGAGATGGTTATGGTGATAGACATCAAAGACCGCGTAAAAAATGTGGACCTGCAAGGTAAAATTGTCACTGCTTATGATGCAGCTCAGTTGATTAACCCTAATGACAAAGTTGGTATTTCCGGCTTTACACCATCGGGTTATGCAAAAGTTGTGCCATTGGCATTGGCAGAAAGAATGGAAAAAGAACCATTCAAAATCGATTTGTGGACAGGTGCTTCCGTAGGTGATGAAGCTGATGGTGCGTTAACTCGTGCTAATGGTATTAATCGCCGCTTTCCATATCAAACCAATAAAGATATGAGAAAGGCTTTAAATAGTGGAGATGTTAAATACATCGATATGCATTTAAGCACAATGGCACAAAATATTCGTTATGGATTTTTCGGAGATTTAGATGTAGCAATAATTGAAGTATGTCAAATCAACGAAGATGGTTCTTTAGTACCGACTACCTCTGTTGGTAATTCTCCAACATTTGTTAGTCAAGCTAAAAAGGTTATCGTAGAGGTAAATGTATCTCAACCATTATCCTTAGTTGGTATGCATGATATCTATGAACCGTTGGATCCGCCACATCGTAAACCAATTCCGTTGGAACAGGCCGGCGATCGCATCGGTACAGAAGCAATACCTTGTGATCCTAGCAAAATTATTGCTGTGGTTCCAAGTGATGTACCTGATACAACAAGACCTTTAGCTGCTATTGATGATGATGCAAAGGCAATGAGTCAACATCTTATCAAATTCTTTGAACAAGAAATTGCAGAAGGTCGTTTGCCTAAAAACTTGCTTCCATTGCAATCCGGCGTAGGTTCTGTAGCAAATGCGGTAATTAGTGGCTTGGCTCAAGGGCCTTTCACAGATTTATCTATTTATACAGAAGTAATTCAAGACGGTATGTTTGACTTGATCGATGCTGGTAAAGTAACTGTATGTTCCGGTACTGCATTGAGTCCTTCTCCAGATGGATTGAAACGTTTTTATGCGAATATTGATGAATATCGTAAAAAAATTATTCTTCGTCCGCAAGAAATCTCCAATAACCCTGGTATTGCTCGTCGTATTGGTGTCATTGCCATGAATACCGCTATCGAATTTGATATTTTTGGCAATGTAAACTCTACTCATATTATGGGTAGCAAAATGATGAATGGTGTTGGTGGTTCTGGTGACTTTGCACGTAGTGCATATCTCACTATCTTCTGTACCAATTCCGTTGCTAAAAATGGCGACATCAGTTCTATCGTTCCATATGTATCCCATGTGGATCATCCAGAACATGACACTATGATTTTCTGTACAGAACAAGGTGTTGCTGACTGTCGTGGTTTGAGCCCAGTGGAAAGAGCTCGTTTGATTATTGAAAAATGTGCTCACCCAGACTACAAACCTATGTTAACTGAATACCTAGAAAAAGCATTAGCTGCAACAAAGAATGCCCATACACCAATGTTGCTTGATGAAGCTCTTTCTTGGCATAAACGCTTCACAGAAACTGGAAGCATGAAAAAATAACCTGTTTTTTTAGGAGGATGATGAAAACATGGCTTACGAAAACTTAAAAGCCCAAATTGCTGAGTACAACAAACTTTGTGACGAAAAATGCGCAAAAACTCCAGAACGTCAAAACTTAAAATACAACCGTGTGTATACACCAGTTGATATTGAAGGCTTTGATTATGAACGCGATTTGGGAATGCCTGGCGAATTCCCTTATACTCGTGGCGTACAACCTACTATGTACCGTGGTCGTTTCTGGACAATGCGTATGTATGCAGGCTTCGCTACAGCTGAAGAATCTAACAAACGTTACCGCTACCTAATCGAATCTGGTGCAACAGGTCTTTCCTGTGCGTTCGACTTGCCAACTCAAATCGGTTATGACTCTGATGATGTTATGGCTGAAGGCGAAGTTGGTAAAGTAGGTGTAGCGATTGACTCTTTGGCAGATATGGAAATCTTGTTCGATGGCATCGACCTTGGCAAAGTATCCACTTCCATGACAATCAACGCTCCAGCATCCGTTTTGTTGGCAATGTATATCGCAGTAGCTGAAAAACAAGGTGTACCTTCCACAGAATTGAAAGGTACTATTCAAAATGATATTTTGAAAGAATATGCAGCTCGTGGTACTTACATTTTCCCTCCAAAACCATCTATGCGTTTGATCACTAATATCTTCGAATATTGTTCTCAATACGTTCCAAAATGGAATACAATTTCTATTTCCGGTTACCACATCCGTGAAGCAGGTTCCACAGCAGCACAAGAAATCGCATTTACAATTGCTGATGGTATCGCATACGTAGAAGCAGCTTTGAAAGCTGGTCTTGATGTTGATACATTTGCTGGTCGTCTTTCCTTCTTCTGGAATGCTCATAATAATGTACTTGAAGAAGTTGCTAAATTCCGCGCATCTCGTCGCTTATGGGCAACAATCATGAAAGAACGTTTTGGTGCTAAAAAACCAAAATCCATGATGCTTCGTGTACATACTCAAACAGCTGGTTCCATGTTGACTGCGCAACAAGTTGATAACAACATCGTTCGTGTTGCTCTTCAAACTGCAGCTGCTGTAATGGGCGGTACTCAATCCTTACATACAAACTCTCGTGACGAAGCTTTGGCTCTTCCTACAGAAGCATCTGTACAAGTAGCTCTTCGTACTCAACAAATCGTGGCTTACGAATCTGGTTTGGCTGACGTAGTTGACCCATTGGGCGGTTCCTACTATGTTGAAGCTATGACTAACGCTATCTATGACGAAGCTATGGCATACATCAAGAAAATTGATGAAATGGGCGGCGCTGTAGTAGCAATCGAAAAAGGCTACATCCAAAAAGAAATTCAAGAATCCGCTTACAAATGGCAAATGGAAGTTGAATCTGGCTTACGCACAATCGTTGGCGTAAACAAATTCCAAGTTGAAGAAGAAGCTCCAAAAGACTTGCTTCGCGTAGACGCTTCCGTAGGTGCTAACCAATCTAAGAAAACTCAAGCAGTTCGTGCTAACCGCGATCAAGCCGCAGTTGATAAAGCCTTAGCTGATTTGAAAGCTGGCGCAGCTGACGAATCTGTTAACTTGATGCCATTAATTCTTGCAGCAGTTAAAACATATGCTACTTTGGGTGAAATTTGTAATGTATTGCGCGAAGTATTCGGTGAATACGAAGCTCATTCTACATTATAATATCGGCTGATTTCGGAGGTAATATATCATGGCAGAAAAACGTATTAGAGTAATTGTAGCAAAACCAGGTCTTGATGGTCATGACCGTGGTGCAAAAGTAGTAGCACGCGCACTTCGCGATGCTGGTTTCGAAGTAATCTACACTGGTCTTCGTCAAACACCAGAACAAATCGTTGAAGCAGCGCTTTCTGAAGACGTTAATGTAGTTGCATTATCTCTTCTTTCCGGTGCTCACAATACATTGTTCCCTAAAATTGTTGAACTTTTGAAAGAAAAAGGCATGGGGGATGTTCTTGTAATCGGTGGTGGCGTTATTCCTGACGCTGATATCCCTGGCTTGAAAAAAGCTGGCGTAGCGGCAGTATTCACACCTGGCACACCAACTAGCGATATCGTTAACTTTATTAAAGAAAACGTAAAATAATTGCTTGGGCAAAGAGGGGTGCAACTCTAATAGTTGGCTCCCCTCTATTCCCATATTCGAAGATAGGTGGTGAGGCGAATGGATTTAGTTAAAGGCCTTTTTGAAGGTTCTAGACTAGCCTTAGCACGGTCCATAACAGCTGTAGAAAACGAGTATGATAATGCCATCGATATTATGAAGGCAATTTACCCTAAAACGGGGAACGCACGTATTCTCGGTATTACAGGGGCCCCTGGTGCTGGTAAAAGTACTTTGACCGATAAGGTGGTTAAACATTATTTAGATCAAGGTAAAAAAATCGGCATCGTTGCCATCGACCCAACTAGCCCATTCTCTGGAGGTGCTATTTTGGGGGACCGTATTCGAATGAATGATTTAACATTAAATGAAAATGTGTTCATTCGAAGCATGGGCACGCGTGGTAGTCTTGGTGGATTATCTAAGAAGACTGCAGACGTTGTAAAACTCATGGATGCCTTTGGCATGGATTTAGTAATTATTGAAACTGTAGGCGTAGGTCAATCTGAAGTAGATATTGTAAAAAATGCTGATACTACATTGGTTGTACTGGTTCCTGGTCTCGGTGATGATATCCAAGCTATCAAGGCGGGTATTCTTGAAATTGGCGATGTATTTGCTATCAACAAAGCTGACCGAGATGGTTGCGATCGTTTGAATGTAGAAATTGAAATGATGCTTGACCTAGATTCTCGTGAAGTAAAATGGCGCCCACCAATTAAGCGCACAATTGCTAGTAAAGACCAAGGCGTAGATGAACTTATCGACGCTTTAGATGAACATTTTGAGTATCTTGAAGATTCTGGTGAATTGGAATCTCGTCGGGCAGAACGTACTCGTGATGAAATCATCGCAATGATTAATGAACAAATTGGTCGTTATGTAGCTGATAAAATTGTTACAAGCGACGAATTTAATAGCCAAGTGGCAGCTGTTAATGAACGCGAAAGCGATCCATATACAGTTGTTAATGGCGTAATGACAAGCGTGCTAAAGTAGACGGCGACTACATAGCATTAGAGATTTAGCCTTGAAAAGGAGATAATCAAAATGGCTTTTAAAGTATTACAAGTGGATCACATCGGTATTGGTGTTAATGATTTAGCAGCAACTAAAGAATTCTATAAAAATGCATTAGGCATTGAACATCTTCCTGAAGACGAAATCGTAGAAGAACAAAAGGTAAAAGTATCCTTCTTCCCTTGTGGTGATGCTGAACTTGAATTCTTAGAAACTACAACTCCAGATGGCCCTATCGGTAAATTTATCGAAAAAAATGGCGGTCGTGATGGTATCCAACACGTTGCATTGCGCGTTGATAATATTGAAAATGCTATTGCTGATTTGATGGCTAAAGGCGTTCGTATGATTGACGAAAAACCTCGTTATGGTGCAGGCGGCTCCTCAATTGCTTTCTTACATCCAAAAGCAACTGGCGGTGTTTTGCTTGAATTATGTCAACGTATGAAATAATACAGTATCCAATTCACATCATTATATATGAGTTGTAGATATACATATACATATAATCCTACGTTATATATTAAATATGTATGCTTCTTGAACTTTATTCATTTATGAAATAAAATGATACTGTAACAAGTTTTATTTGGAGGTGCTATAATGGCAACAGTGCAGGAAAAAATCGAGTTATTGCACGAAAAACTAGCTAAAGTTAAAGCTGGTGGCGGCGAAAAACGCGTTGAGAAACAACATGCTCAAGGTAAAATGACTGCTCGCGAACGCTTGGCTAAATTGTTCGATGATAATTCCTTCGTTGAACTTGATCAATTCGTTAAACATCGTTGTGTTAACTTCGGTCAAGACAAGAAAGAATTACCAGGCGAAGGTGTAGTAACAGGTTATGGTACTATCGACGGTCGTTTAGTATATGCATTCGCACAAGATTTCACTGTAGAAGGTGGTTCTCTTGGTGAAATGCATGCTGCTAAAATCGTTAAAGTACAACGTTTAGCAATGAAAATGGGTGCTCCTATTGTTGGTATCAACGATTCCGGCGGTGCTCGTATTCAAGAAGCAGTAGATGCCCTTGCTGGTTACGGTAAAATTTTCTTTGAAAATACAAATGCATCTGGTGTTATTCCACAAATTTCCGTAATCATGGGCCCATGTGCGGGCGGTGCTGTATATTCTCCAGCATTGACTGACTTCATCTACATGGTTAAAAATACTTCTCAAATGTTCATCACTGGTCCTGCAGTAATCAAATCTGTAACTGGTGAAGAAGTAACCGCTGAAGATCTTGGTGGTGCAATGGCTCACAACTCCGTGTCTGGTGTTGCTCACTTTGCAGCTGAAAATGAAGATGATTGTATCGCTCAAATTCGTTACTTATTAGGCTTCTTGCCATCCAACAATATGGAAGATGCTCCATTGGTAGATACTGGTGACGATCCAACTCGTGAGGATGAAAGCTTGAATAGCTTGTTGCCAGATAACAGTAACATGCCTTACGACATGAAAGATGTTATTGCAGCTACTGTAGATAATGGCGAATACTATGAAGTACAACCATTCTATGCTACTAATATCATTACTTGCTTCGCTCGTTTTGATGGTCAATCCGTTGGTATCATTGCTAACCAACCAAAAGTAATGGCTGGTTGCTTGGACATTAACGCTTCTGACAAATCTTCCCGTTTCATCCGTTTCTGTGATGCTTTCAATATTCCAATCGTTAACTTCGTTGACGTTCCTGGTTTCTTGCCTGGCACAAATCAAGAATGGGGCGGTATCATTCGTCATGGTGCTAAAATGTTATATGCTTACTCTGAAGCTACAGTACCAAAAATTACTGTTATCACTCGTAAAGCATATGGCGGTTCCTACCTCGCTATGTGTTCCCAAGATTTAGGCGCAGACCAAGTATATGCTTGGCCTACATCCGAAATCGCTGTAATGGGTCCTGCTGGTGCAGCTAATATTATCTTCAAGAAAGACGAAGATAAAGATGCTAAAACAGCTAAATATGTAGAAGAGTTTGCGACTCCTTACAAAGCTGCAGAACGTGGCTTCGTAGATGTTGTAATCGAACCTAAACAAACTCGTCCAGCAGTTATCAACGCTTTGGCAATGCTTGCAAGTAAACGCGAAAACCGTGCTCCAAAGAAACATGGTAATATTCCATTATAATTCGATTCGGTAAACATATCATCGAATTTGGGAGATACCTTTCTTTACTACTTTTTTAGAAAGGGGAATGATTATGGAAGGACAAGCAGTTACTACCAATCCTTGGTTAATCATGGCGATTAATATGACAGTTGTATTTGCTGTATTGATAGCTTTAGGTATTCTTATGGAAATCGTACATTTAATCGATCCTACTAGGAAGAAAAAAGAAGCACCAGCAGCAACTGCTCCTGTTGCTACTCCAATAGCTACTCCTGTAGCTCCAGCAAATGCATCTGCTCAAAATGAGGATGAAGTGGTAGCAGCTATCGTAGGTGCCATTGTGGCGATGGGGTACTCATCTGAACAAATTGCATCTATTCGACCTACAGCAACTAGTGCTAAATGGCGCTTGGAAGGTCGCTTAAGCGGTAGAGGTTAAAATAATTTTAGGAGGCATTTGTAATGAGCAATGCTACAACAACTAACGGTAAAGCTCCATCTCAAGATGTAGTGGCAGTAATCGTTGGTGCATTAGCGGCAATGGGTTATTCCGCTGATCAAATCGCGCATATCCGTCCAATCGTAAGCTACAATTGGAAAATGGAAGGCCGTTTGCGTGGTAATCGATAAGATAATTGGCTAATTTGATAATCCATAGGATTACTCAATTATATGTGTAAAAATATTTATAAGTTTTGTGTAGAAATTACACATTTTGGAGGAATTTAAAATGAAAAAATTCAACGTTACAGTAAATGGTACAGCATATGATGTAGAAGTTAATGAAGTGAAAGCAGCGGCTCCAGCAGCAGCTCCTAAAGCAGCTCCAGCAGCAGCTCCAGCTCCTAAAGCAGCTCCTGCACCAGCACCAGCTCCTGCTGCAGCAGCAGCTCCAGTTCCAGCAGGTGCTGAAACTGTAAAAGCTCCAATGCCTGGTAAAATCTTATCTGTAGCAGTATCTGCTGGTCAAGCAGTTAAAAAAGGCGAAACTTTGTTGATTCTTGAAGCTATGAAAATGCAAAATGAAATCGCAGCTCCTCATGATGCTGTAGTTTCCGAAGTTCGCGTATCTGCTAACCAAACTGTATCCACTGGCGATGACATGGTTGTTCTTGGCTAATACCAAGTGTTGTATGACGTGGCTGCGCCACGTCATCTAACAATTTTATATTTGTGAAAGGGGAACGCATATGGAGGCTTTTGCTGTTGCGATTCAATCCGTTATTACAGATAGCGGGTTCCTCGCATTTACAACAGGCAATGCTATTATGATTCTTGTAGGTTTGATCCTATTGTATTTGGCATTTGCTAAAGAGTTTGAACCTTTATTGTTGGGTCCGATTGCGTTTGGTTGTATACTTGCCAATATTCCTCGTAATGGTTTCGAAGAAGGCGTTATGGCACTTATTAGCGCAGGTATCTCCCAAGAAATCTTCCCACCTTTAATTTTCCTAGGTGTAGGTGCAATGACTGACTTTGGTCCACTCATTGCTAATCCTAAAACATTGCTTTTAGGCGCTGCCGCTCAAATCGGCGTATTCGTTGCTTTAGGTGGCGCAATGATGCTTGGCTTCACAGCTCAAGAAGCAGCTGCTATCGGTATCATCGGTGGTGCTGACGGCCCTACATCCATTTACTTAGCTACTAAACTAGCTCCTCATTTATTAGGTGCTATCGCGGTTGCCGCATATTCCTATATGTCCTTGGTACCGTTGATTCAACCGCCTGTAATGAAATTATTCACTACGCAAAAAGAACGCGAAATTGTTATGGAGCAATTGCGTGAAGTTACACGTTTTGAAAAAATCGTGTTCCCAATTGTTGCAACGATCTTCATTTCCTTATTGCTTCCTTCCATTACATCCCTTTTAGGTATGTTGATGTTAGGTAACTTGTTCCGTGAATCTGGCGTAACTGAACGTTTGTCCGATACTTCTCAAAATGCGTTAATCAATACTGTTACAATCTTCTTGGCAACTGGTACTGGTTTAACAATGAGTGCGGAACATTTCTTAAGCGTACAAACAATTCTTATTATCTGCTTAGGCTTAGTTGCATTTATCGGTGGTACTGCTGGTGGCGTATTATTTGGTAAATTGATGAGCTTAGTAGATGGTGGTAAAACAAATCCACTTATTGGTTCTGCCGGTGTATCCGCGGTTCCAATGGCGGCTCGCGTATCTCAAGTAGTAGGTGCGAAAGCTAACCCAGCTAACTTCTTGCTCATGCATGCTATGGGTCCTAACGTAGCTGGCGTTATCGGTACAGCAGTAGCTGCAGGTACAATGCTTGCTATGTTGTCTAACCACTAATAATTTAATAATTATTCACCCAGGTGTACCTAAATAGGTACACCTATTGGTGAATCAAAAAGCCCTTGGTCATTATGTAATCATACATAAAAGGGAATATTTGCAATAAATGCTTTTCAGATCGGTCATTAGGTGATTAGCAAGATTTCACAGAATAACCTTCTAGTGCTTTAAATATAGTAGAGGTGGTCACTTGTTATCAATTGAATTAAAAATACTGATTTGTTTTGTTTGGGCATTTATTGTTTTTTTTATTACTGCACTGATTATCGGTGCTGAAGGTAAAGCTAAATGGTTTCAGCAGAGAACTAAATATTCTTGGTTTAATCGCCGAGGTTTTCTTGGTGAAACTTTATTATTTGGGTATCCTAAAACAAGAGAGGGATATGGGATTACTTTTATAATGGCCTCTGCCATTGGTATCGTAGGTTATATTTTATACCTATTATAACTATATCAGTGCATTTCTCTGAAGGGAGATGATGATGTATGGGTACTGCAGAACAAACCTTAATCGTCCTTGCAGTCATGGCTGTTTTATTCGTTACGGAAATTATTCCTCTAGCTATTACTTCTTTAGGCGGCGCAATTACATTAGGCCTTATGGGTATTATTACTCCTAAGGTTGTATTCTCTGGTTTATCTGATAGTACAGTTGTGTTGTTTGCAGGCATGTTCGTTGTTGGTGCTGCATTATTCTACACTGGTTTGGCTCAAAAAATTGGGGAAACCGTAGTATCTCATGCAGGGACTAGCGAAAATGGCTTGATGCTTGCGATTATGCTCGTAACAGCTACCATGTCCGCATTCTTATCTAATACTGGTACAACAGCTGCGTTACTTCCTGTGGTTGTTGGTATCTGTGCTGTTGCTAAGATTCCTGCATCTCGCCAATTAATGCCTTTAGCATTTGCTGCAGGTATCGGTGGTATCATTACAATGGTTGGTACACCACCTAATATCATTGTAAGTGGTACATTATCTAAATTTGGCATTGAACCATTTGGTTTCTTTGAATTTGCTTGGATTGGTATTCCTTTGACTATCGCTACTATCGTATTCATGATGCTCGTTGGTAAACATCTATTACCTAAACATGAAATTACTGATGCTGGTGATGTTGAACAAGAAGTAGCTGCTGAAGATATTTCTAATGATCCTAAGAAACAATTATACTCTGGTCTTATTCTTTTAGGTGTAATCATTGCTATGATTTTAGGGGATCCTCTAAAAACATATTTTGGTATTAATTTACCATTGAGCATGGTTGCAGTTATTGGCGCAATGCTTTGCGTATTAACTGGTTGCTTGAACGAAAAACAAGCTTACACATCTATTGACTGGGTAACAATCTTCTTATTCGCTGGTATGATGCCAGTGGCAACTGCACTTGACCAATCTGGTGCAGGTAAAATGATTGCTGATGCAGTAATCGGTGTTATGGGGTCTGATCCTAGCCCTTACTTTGCAACAGCAGTATTATTTGCATTGTCTTGTATCATGACTCAATTCATGTCTAACACTGCATCTTGTGCATTATTGGCACCTATCGGTATCTCCATTGCTCAAGGTATGGGCGCTGACCCTCATGCAGTATTGATGGCTATCGGCGTTGCTGCATCTTGTGCATTCGGTACACCTGTAGGTACACCTCCAAATACACTAGTACTTGGTCCTGGCCAATACAAATTTACAGATTATGTAAAAGCCGGCGTTCCATTGATTTTAGTTTGCTTCGTAGTAAGCTTAATTATCATTCCAATGGTATGGCCATTCTTCCCTGGTAAATAATAGGGAATAGGTTACTCTACTATACAAGCACACACGAGGTCGAATCGTAAGATTCGGCCTCGTTTTTTATGATTTTAGTCTATATGATTTTAATATAGATTACATATAAGTGTAATCAAAAGCAATATGAATTAAACTAATTTGCATGATTAATTTTACACAATTGACTACATCGAAAAAATATGATATAGTATATTGTGTAAGATATAATAATGTAATGTTGAATAAGGAGGTCATCTATGACAAAAGAAAGATTTAACATGTTAGTTGGTTCTATTGGTGCATTTATTGGTGTATTTGTATTTTTAGCCTATATCCCACAAATAATTGCTAATCTTCATGGTCAACCTAGTCAACCATGGCAACCATTATTTGCAGCAGTATCCTGTTTGATCTGGGTATTATATGGTTGGACAAAATCACCTAAACGTGATTATATTTTAATCGTACCAAACCTTGCAGGCGTTATTTTAGGTACACTAACATTCTTAACATCTTTCTAAGTGCTATAAGAAAAAAATAGTATTATTGTTATATAGTGAATAATAGTAAAGATATTACTTTACTTTATAAATATAAATGAGGTCGAATCGTATGATTCGGCCTTTTTTAGAGTGAAGTTTATATGTTAGATTAAAATATAGATAAGCGTTAAATCTGTTGTAATAAAAAAATAGTTTTTATGATAATAAATATTGATAATTGAATTCCTAGTATAGTAGTACGTATTTTAATTGAAATGATAATTAGTGTATTCTCAATTATTGATTATTAAACTCAATTACATAAATGAAAAGAAATATCAAAATATATATAAATATAGGCTTTTTATGATAAAAAGGAACAATTATTATGCAAAATATTATATAATTTTTTATCATTTTCATTTGACTTTCAATTTGAACTGTGTGATAATGAGAACATAAGTTGAGGCAAGTGCCTTTCTAAATGATAATAAAAAGTTCTGATCTATATTTTGATGGAGGTCCTAATTATGAGAGTTATTGCTGATGGTTGCATTAAATGTGGTTCTTGCGCATCTGTTTGCCCAGTTTCCTGCATTACTGAAGGCGAAACTAAATACGAAATTGGCGATGCTTGCATCGATTGTGGTTCTTGCGAATCCGTTTGCCCAGTTTCTGTAATTTCCGCTGAGTAATCACAAATAAAACACGCCCCTCATTGAGGGGCTTTTTATTTTGCCTAAATTTGCGTAACTTAGTATAATAGGACTATTAAGAATTATATTATAGTAAGGGAGTTAATCTTGTTTTATACAGTACTTATCATTTGGTTATTATTGGACCAATTAACTAAATATTATGTAATGAATCATTTTTTGTTAGGTGAATCTTTACCTGTTATTCCTAATGTATTTCATCTTACCTATATTATCAATCGCGGTGCAGCCTTTGGCATGTTAGCGAATCAACGATGGTTTTTTTTACTAGTAGCTTTTATTCTATTAGCTGTTTGTGCTTTTTATTGGAAGCGATTAGCTAAGGGCCATTGGACTTTGCAAATCGGATCCGCCTTATTAGTCGCAGGTGCAATTGGTAATGGCATTGACCGATACATGATTCATGGGGTAGTGGACTTTTTTGATTTTCGTGTATGGCCTATTTTTAATGTGGCAGATATTGGTATTTGTATAGGTGTAGCTTTTGTTGTATTTTATTTGTTTTCATTGAAAGAGGACCATGAATAACTTTCATCATTAGGACCCTTTATAAATCATTGACTTGATTCGTCAATAAATATATATCTTATACTTGACTCAAAGAGGAATAGAGGATGAATGAATATATTGTAAGTGCTGAGCAAGAAGGCATGAGACTAGATGTATTTTTAACTGAACAGATGGAAGGATCTCGTAGCTATATTCAAAGTTTAATTAAAGGTGGTCATGTTACAGTAGGTGATAAAGTAGGGAAGGCTAATCTTCGGCTTACACCTGATACCGTAATTCATGTAGAAATCCCAGAGCCTGAATCGATTGAGGTTAAACCTGAGGATATCCCTTTAGATTATTTATACGAAGATCACGATATTGTTATTGTTAATAAACCTCGTGGCATGGTGGTGCACCCTGCAGTAGGAAATTATTCTGGAACCCTTGTAAATGCTCTATTATTCCATTGTAAGGACCTATCAGGCATTAATGGTGAAATTAGGCCAGGTATTGTGCATCGCTTAGATAAAGATACGTCTGGCGTTATGATGGTGGCAAAAAATGATGCAGCGCACATTGGTTTAGCAGAACAAGTAAAAGCACATTCTGCAAGACGTACGTACTGGGCGCTAGTACAAGGCAATATTGTAGAAGAAAAGGGGACTATAAAGGCGCCTATTGGACGCCATCCTAAGGACCGTATGAAAATGGCTGTTGTCTTTGAAAACAGTAAAGATGCAGTAACACATTTTAAAGTATTGGAGCGTTATGGTCATCAAACATTGGTTGAATGTAATTTGGAGACTGGCAGAACCCATCAAATTCGTGTTCACTTTGCTCATATTGGACATCCTGTTGTTAATGACCCATTTTATGGATATAGACGTATGGATTTTCCTATAGAAGGGCAAGCATTACATTCTAAATCGTTAGATGTTAAACACCCTATTACAGGTGAAGAAATGCACTTTGAAGCACCGGTACCAGCTGATTTTGAGGCGTGCTTAGAATTTGCTAAGACCTACCGTGAAGATAAACGAAAATAGTCTAAATGTTTACATTGATTGTTTAAGTACTTATTTTTACTACTTATTTGGATATAGGGGCATAGAACAATCCTATGCTGTAAGGGCGTATATATGGAAAAGAAACGCTTATTAATGGATCAAGACGCTATAATGCGTGCGATTCGTCGTATTAGTCATGAAATTTTAGAACGCAATAAAGGTTTATCTAATGCGTTAATTGTAGGTATTGAACGGCGTGGTGTCATTTTGGCAAAACGTTTACAAGCGGAAATTGAGCGTATAGAAGGTATTCATATTGATTGTGAGTCTTTGAATGTTGCAGTGTATCGTGATGATCGTGATGCTCGTCCTAAAGAGGGGGAACCGTGTACGATTGATACAACGGAAAAGACAATTATCCTTGTAGATGATGTTTTGTATACGGGCCGTACTATTCGTGCTGCTTTAAATGCATTAATGACGGCTGGCAGACCAAGATCTATTCAATTGGCCGTCCTCGTCGATCGTGGTCATCGTGAATTGCCTATACGAGCGGACTATGTAGGTAAAAATATTCCTACATCACATCTTGAAAGTGTACGCGTTGCCGTCGCTGATCTGGATGGTGAAGAAGGGGTTACAATACAGGAATAATCTGTATTGTAACCCCTTCTTCTTTTTGAGTATTACTATATAATAAGATGATTAACTTAATAAAATTAAATTATTTGACTCTTATATTTATGTGCAGAATGTTTCTACCAGATTGTAGTTCTGCTTATTTTATGTATTGTGGCGTATAGGTGTAGTCCATATGACCTATTCGTTTAACTTCATTATGTAAGCATAAGGCCTGTATATCTGTAGCTAATGTATCGATTTGATGCATCGTTTGTCCCAACGTATTTAATTCATTAGGTGCTTTGGCCCATTTTTGAATAAGTGGTATTTCAAAATCATTTCGAAGCCATTGACGACCTCTATCGTTGAAGGCTAGCAAGCGAGCATATTGTGGCGCTTCCTGTATAGCACTTTGTAGTAAATCTTTTTGTATTCCTAAGGTGAGATAGGCTCCCATTCGTTGTAAACGGGCATAGGTATAGCGCTTTGATTTTATTTGCTTCATAGCCAAGTTCCACGTAGGTTGTTGGGCCGCTTTGGACCATAAGTGTTCAATGCCTTCGTTGAACTCTCCAAAGCTTTCTAGCTCCTTAGTTGAAGTACGACGACTTAAGGTATGGACCATATCATAGTAGCGGTTATAGTTTACATAAGCACCATTAGAAATTATATTAGTCATATCGTCTGCAATAGTTTTAGGAACGATTGACTGAAGTTGTAATTTTATTTTACTATTTAGTGCATTTAATTTTGTTAATGTAGTTGCAGTTGCAGTTGAATTTGAATTTGTACTTGTCGTTGTATCTATATCTGTAAAAGTGTAGATACTATTTTTATTACAATTGTTACTACCTGTAGCCATTTCTGTTATGAGTTTACGCAATGCTGTACCAGAAGGAAAATCTTTTGTAATATTCGCGTCGTGATGATCTGATGTGCGTAAGATTGGTATATATTTTAAGGAAGGATAATAGGTAAGTCCTGCCCGAATATATTCAAGTCCTAACAGTGCATTAGGGGTGTTGAGCATCTCTGTATTAAGGGCTTTACGGAAGGCAGAGCCATAGGACATGCCTTCGTTAATATAGGTCCGTAATACTATTTGAGTACTTTCACAATCCATACGTTTAGTTATATCAACGAGTGTATCTAGATCAGCCGTTTCAGAACCAAAGGAGAGTGCATCGATATGTAAAGCTTTTACCATGCGAATAGCGCCTGTTCCAAACAGTTGTGCACTACCCAAAGAATAGAGTGTAGGTAGCTCGATAACGATGTCTGCACCACCGAGAATAGCCCAACGAGCACGGTCAAATTTAGAAAAAATAGCAGGTTCTCCTCGTTGTACAAAGGAACCACTCATGATACAAATGCGCAGCGCTTCAGGATGCTCTTGTGCTAAGGTATGTAATTGATGCGCATGTCCATTGTGAAATGGATTATATTCACAGATGATACCGATTGTTTTCATAGTGACTCCTTTCATTATTGTTAGTGTAACAAAGCGAAGAAATGCTGTAAACTACATTTCATGATATCCATATAAAAGGCTTGTTTATAGAAATGATGTTATGTGTAAATATTAAGTTTAGTATAGATTTTCTTGACACTATAGGCTATAATTAACTGTAAATGCTGAATTGATGTGAGGTATATGATGAAACAAAATTGGAAACGTACATTACAAGGGACTCTGCTCGGTGCTGTGCTGCTAGCAATGGCGGGATGTGGCTCTACAAATGTAATGGATACATATAGTTTTGGCCATCAAGTTATCCGTGTTGGTCAATCTGAAATTACCATTGCCTTGCCTTATGAAATGGGTAAAAGTACAAAAAATATGACTGATGATGGGTATCCAATTGATATTTATGGTTCCGTTACAGAACATATGGTGATTGAAGTTGAAGCATTGCGTGCTGGTGACAATAAACCATTGCCTACGGTTGATGAGTTTTTAAATCGCAGCAAGTCTGAATTCACGAAGATGGGCGCAACCATCAAGGAAGAATCTGTAGCTTTACAAGGTACATCTGCAAAGAAGCTTGATGTGACGTATACAACACAAGGGCAAACATTTAGCTTTTCTCAATACGTATTCTTAGATCATGGCGTATTGTGGAATATAATCTACCAATATCCTGAAAAGGATCAGGTAGGTGCTGATATCAGCAAAGAAATTCAAAACAAGATTCAAGTTACACAACAGAAAGAGGGTTAATCGATGAACGTATTAGTAGTTAACTGCGGTAGTTCTTCTTTGAAATATCAATTACTTGATATGACAACTGAAACAGAATTGGCAAAAGGCCTTTTTGAAAAGATTGGTGATCAAGATGCTATCTTCACTCACAAACGTCCTAATGCAGATAAATTAGAACGCGTTGAACCAATTTTGAACCATAAAGAAGCGCTTCGTATTTTGCTAGATATTTTAGTTGATGCTGAATTTGGTGTTATCTCTTCGATGGATGAAATTGATGCTGTAGGTCACCGTGTAGTACACGGCGGTGAAAAATTTGCTGATTCCGTATTGATTACACCAGCAGTTATGGAAGCGTTGGAAGAATGTGCTTCTCTTGCACCATTACATAACCCACCAAACATTCAAGGTATTGAAGCTTGTGAAGCTATTATGCCGAGTGTACCTCAAGTTGCTGTATTTGATACTGCATTCCATCAAACTATGCCAAAAGAAGCATATATGTATGCGCTTCCTTACTCTTATTATGAAGATTATGGTATTCGTCGTTACGGCTTCCATGGTACGTCCCATAAATATGTAGCACAACGTTGTGCAGAATTAATGGGTAAACATATGACTGATCTTCGTATCATCACATGCCACTTGGGTAATGGTTCCTCTGTGGCTGCTATTAAAGGTGGTCGCTCCATCGATACTACAATGGGCTTTACTCCATTGTCCGGTTTGATCATGGGTACGCGTACAGGTGATATTGACCCTGCTATCGTTCCATTCTTGATGGAAAAAACAGGTATGACCTATGAAGAAATCGATAGAGTTATGAATAAAGAATCCGGTGTATTAGGGATTTCTGGTGTATCCAATGACTTCCGTGTGATTGAAGAAGCTGCTGCTAACGGCAATAAACGCGCACAATTGGCATTGAATATGTTCCATTACAAAGTTCGCCGTGTAATCGGTGCCTTTGCTGCTGTTATGGGCGGTGTAGATGCTATCATCTTTACTGCTGGTATTGGTGAAAACGGTATTGGTAACCGTGATGCAATCTGTAACGGTTTGGAATATTTAGGTACTCGTATTGATTCTGAACGCAATAATGTTCGTGGTAAAGAACAAGAAATCAGTGCTGAAGGCTCTAAGGTTAAAATCTTTGTAATTCCTACAAACGAAGAAATCATGATTGCTCGTGATACTCAACGTATTACAGCAGCGTTGAAAAAATAATATAGTTCGCATCTGAACTGAGTGACTAATAGAGTCATAAAACCCCGTCTATATCTCGGATATGGACGGGGTTTTTGTAGTTTTTATGCATAGAATATCTTATAATAGGATGTATAGTTATTAATTAGTGATTTCTTTAAAAGGGGTAAAGCATGACAGTATTATATGAAGAAAAATCTCAGCGCACCAGAAGTGCAGAGTTATTGGTAGTATTTTTTGTGATTTTATTGTTGTGTGCAGCAGCTTATACAACGTATCGCAGTATTCAATTACATACGGTTTTATTAGCTGAGTATTTTATTGAAATCATGGCCATCATTGTTATGGTTAAACAGGCTGTTAGTAGATATACATATATTTTGACAGATACAAAGCTTGTGATTGAAGAGCACTCTATCTTTAGAAATCGTCATTTTGAAGTAGATTATAACATGATTGATGGGGTGTTCAAGTTTGAACGTGAGTTGTTGACAAATATTAAATACCGCTATAAATATAGAAAATGTTCTACCTCTGACCCGCGCCCGATTTGGTCTCTTGTGTATTCTATTGTAGATGGAAATAAAGTTAAAAATGGTCGTTTGCTGTTGAAAGCCGACGATAGATTCTTTGAAATATTAGAAGAGCATGTGCCTGGCCGTATTCGTGTGCCTCAAGCGGATATTGTATTTTATGCAGCGGTGCGAGCTGATGCGGTAAAACATGGGGAAGATGTACAAGAATATTATGAAAGATTAATTTCTTCAAAAGAAGATAAAGGAACAACTATGTAAGGGATGGTAAGTTCTGGGGGATAGGCAGGATAGTTTAGTTATACCAAGAATTTTATGTACAAGTTTTTTAATACGAAGGAGCGTATATGGCTGGATTATATTTGGCGAGTCAATCACCACGTAGAACTGAATTATTAACACAGGTTGGGATTGATCATACTGTTGTATCCAGTACTTATGAGGAATCTAATGAGGGTTACGACAACCCTATTGAAATGGTGAAAGCCCAAGCATTAGGTAAGGCTCGTTGTGCTGTAGGTGTTCCAGACGGAAGTATTGTGTTAGGCGCAGATACTATTGTTGTCCTTGATAATAAAGTATTAGGAAAGCCACATGATGAATCCGATGCACGCCATATGTTGGAGCATTTATCGGGTAGAGCACATTCTGTAATCACTGGAGTCGCGTTACTCATCAAAGGGGAGGAGATAGTTTTTCACAATGAAACAAAAGTATATTTTAAACAATTAGCACCCTTTGAAATTGAGTCTTATATTGCTAGTGGGGAACCGATGGATAAGGCTGGAGCTTATGGCATCCAAGGAAAAGGTGCATTATGGGTAGATAAAATAGAGGGCTCTTATACTAATGTGGTAGGGTTACCAGTTGAACATGTATACGAGGAACTGTGCAAGGCGTTAGGGGCAAAATAGTACTAGCGTATTAGACAGATAGTGATATAATTGGCTGTGCTGTGCTGTGCTGTGCTGTGCTGTGCTGTGCTGTGCTGTGCTGTGCTGTGCTGAATAATTTTTAAGAGAGTAGATGTGTTTATTGTTTGATTTACAAATGGTGTTATCTATTTGAATGGAGAGATTCTATGGAAGTACCAACAGTAAGTGTAAAAGATATGCTACCATTCCAGCGCCCGCGAGAAAAATTTCTCGCCTTAGGCCCTTCACATATGGCGATGGAGGAGTTGTTGGCTATTTTATTGCGTACAGGGGTAAAGGGGCAATCTGCGATTTCTTTGGCAAGTGATATCGTACAATCCTTTGATGATGGCGTATATGGTCTTAACCGAATGACCGTAGATAATCTAACCAAAATCAAGGGTATTGGTAGAGATAAAGCAGTGACGCTATGTGCAGCACTTGAAATGGGTAGGCGTCTAGGGGAGCTTAAGATTAAAGAGACTTATGAAGATTTTTCGCAACCTTTTGTAATAGCTCAATATGTGATGGAACGACTGCGGCACGAAGATGTGGAACATGTGTGGGCTGCCATGCTAACATCTCGAAATAAGCTTATTCAGTTGGAGCATATCTCTAATGGTGGATTGGTATCAAGCCTTGTAGAGCAAAGAGCAGTATTTAAAAAAGCTATAGCATGCAATGCGGCGGCTATTATTCTAATCCATAACCACCCGTCAGGTGATAGTAGACCAAGTGATGAAGATATACGGCTAACGAAAATGTTTGTTAGTGCTGGTCAATTTATGGGGATTCCTGTACTTGATCATATTGTTATAGGGGATAATGAATTTACGAGCCTCAGCGAAATTGGTAAATTGAGCTGAGCCTAAATAAACTGAACAAAGCCAAGTAAGATTATTAAAAGCACTCATTTTGAACTATACCTAATTTTGACGCATGGGTAAGTTCCTATAAATGAGTGCTTTTCCTTATTGTGTATGAGATTATATGTATGAAGTTATGTAATTTTTATGTATGACTTATGAGTACAGGGATTATGCGTTATCTGTGCTTTTAACAAAAGGAAAGGTACTGATATCAATGGAAAAAGTCGCGTTATATATGGTAAAATGGAATGATGATGTAATGAAGGAGAAATTACTATGAGTTCCATTTTACCTACTCTAGGAAAAGATGTAAGTATAGATATTGGTTCCATACAAACGCGCCTCATGGGGGGGACGCGAGGGACTGTTATAAGCGAACCATCGATTATAGCAACTGATACAAAACAAGAAAAAGTAGTAGCCGTTGGTGATGAAGCGGCGCGCCTCGTATTGCGCATGCCCGATATGTGGCGTCCGTTAACGCCTTTAAAGGATGGATTTATCGTTGACTATCGTGTTATGCATACTATGCTTAGCTACTTTCTTAATAAGGTGTCTAATGCGTTGCGTCGAGCCCGCGTTGTCGTAGGGGTTCCTTGTGGCATGACCGATGTTGAGCAACGAGCTATGATGGATGCTGTTATTCAAGCTGGTGCTCGAGAGGTATTCCTCATTGAACGACCTGTGGCAGCTGCTATTGGTTGTGGTGTGCCTATCTTTGAAGCGCAAGGATCTATGGTTATTGACATCGGTGGTGGCACTATTGATATGGGGATTGTTTCTTTAGGTGGTATCGTAGATAGCAAAACAATTCGTTTTGGTGGTTCTGATATTAATAATGCCTTATTGCGCTATGTGCGTGAGTGTTTTGGCGTTATCGTATCTGATGAGACCATATTAGATATTAAGCATACATTAGGTACAGCTATCGCTCCTTTAGAGGATGCAGAGTATGCCTTTCAGGGGCGCGATATGATGAACGGCTTAGGTAGACGTTGTGTGATTCATCAATCTGAAGTGTACCAAGTTGTAAATGAATGTTTGATAGGACTCTTGGATGAGGTTAAGCAAATGATTCGTGCTACGGCACCAGAAATCGTGGCTGATATTATGCAACATGGCATATGGCTTACTGGCGGTACGGCAAGACTATCTGGCTTAGCGGATCGGATTGGTACTGAAGTAGGTGTACCTGTTCACGTTCCTGAAGCACCTGAAACAAAAGTTGTGGTAGGCCTTAATGGGGCCTCATCTGATTTGGTGAGCTTATCGCGTTTTATTGTAAATTCTAAGAATAGAAAGGGCCGAGACTAGCATGATACAGTCAGATAAAAAGTTAATTATCATCGTTGTCATTGGTTGTATCCTAATGGCATTGCTCGGCTTTGCGTGGAAGCAACGGACTAGTATTCCCTTTGTTACGGTTACCCTTGAAGGAATTACAACGCCTTTCTCTTATGGGTCAGCTCGTTTATTAGAGGGCGTCCAAACTAGCTTTACAGTACTTAATAATGCTATTTTCTCTACTATCGAACGTGAAGAGGAAGCATCTCGTAAAGCTACATTGGAACAAAAGGTAGTTAACTACGATGAAGTAGTAGCAGAGAATATTCGCCTTCGTCAGCTTTTAAACTATAAGAGTAGCCATCCAGAATTCTCCATGACCCTAGCAGGTATCATTACAAAGGATTACGGTACTTGGACAAATACTTTCACCATTGATAAAGGGAGTGAAGAAGGTATGGCAGTTAATATGGCTGTTGTTGTACCTAGTGGTGTCGTTGGTTTTATTACAGATGTATATCCGCATTCTGCTCGCGTTCAAACCATTCTTGATCCGCGTAGCGCAATAGGTATCCTTGTACAACGACCTGAATCTCGTTTGTCTGGCGTTGTAAAAGGTAATGGCAATACACCTCGTACACCATCTATGGTAAATATTGCTCGCGATGGTGATGTATTGGTAGGTGATAAGTTGATTACCTCTGGATATGGAGGCATTTATCCGAAAGGTCTACCTGTTGGCAACGTGCAATCTATCGAAAATGATTCGGAAGGATTTGTTAAAAATGCGGTAGTCACACCGAGTGTAGATTTTCATCGTTTAGAAGAAGTTTTTGTGCTTACCTCGTCTTCTCTAAGTGCACCACAAAAACCAGAACTTGAACCTAAACTTGTGCCTCAAACACAACGAGATCAAGTAGAGGGTGCAAAGGGGGCCGTTAAACAATGATGCGTCTAGCTTTAGTTCTCTCTGGATTTTTAATATATTTTATACAAGCGCAATTATTGCCTACTATTTTTCATACAAATTGGTTACCAAACTTAATTTTGACGATAATTGTTATGATTACTTTATTTAAAGGTCGTCGTATGGGGCTGATATCCGCTGTTGTTGGGGGTATCGTACATGATGTATTGATATCTAACTTTTTTGGGCTCCATCTATTCCCTTACGTAATTGTGGTATACCTACTATCTGCCGTAAAGCATCGTATCTATGAAGAACGCTGGTATTGGTCTAGCGGTATAGTAGCTATTTGTACGCTACTAGATGGCGTTATTCGTAGCTTTATGATATTAGCTAGTGGTGGCGATTTGCACTTTGGACTATACTTGTGGCATATGGTATTACCCGTGATGTTCTGGAATGGCTTGTTAGGCGCTATTGTGCATGGTTTGTTATGGCGTAAAGATGATGAACAACAAGGTTATATTTGGTAAGGATTAAGGGGGTGAAAGAGTGCTTGAAGGCCTCTATAAACGAAGAAAAACGAATCGCTTTGATGTACTCTTTTACATTGTAGCCGGCATATTTATAGTCTTGGCATTACGCCTGATGTCGTTGCAAATCTTGTCTGGTGGTTATTACCAAGCTAAGGCAGAAGGCAACCGTTTGCGCATGGTATCCATGACAGCTGCTCGTGGTATTATGTACGATCGAAATGGTCAGATCTTAGTAGGTTCTAGACCGGCATACACTATCTCCATTTTGCCTACGGGGAAGGCTCTAGACGAAGGTGAAGTTGCTAAGTTGGCAACTTTGCTGAAAATTAAACCAGAAGATATTACAAAAAAGGTAAATGATCATAAATATGGTTATGAGCCAATTCGTATTGCTAATGATATTTCTATGGATGTAGTTACAAGCATCGAAGAGCATCGTCATGAATTACCAGGTGTTACCATAGATGTAGAACCACTTCGCTATTATCCATATGAAACGATGGCTTCTCAGCTCTTTGGTTATGTGGGTGAAGTGAGCGAAGAAGAATTAGAAGAGCTAAAACAGCAAGATCCAAATACCCTTATTAGTGGTGGTACTATTTTAGGCCGTTCTGGTCTTGAAAAACTATATGATTCCATCTTGCGTGGTACTGATGGTGGTAAACAGGTAGAGGTTGATGCTACAGGCCGACCGGTTGCGGAGGTAGATAGAAAGCATACAGTGCCTGGATCTAATATCCATTTGACAATAGATGCAAATCTACAAAAGGCTGCTGAAGAAGCTGTTAAGAACCAATTAGAACAGTTGCGTGCCCAAGGCATTCCAGCTCAAGGAGCTGCTGTAGTAGCAATGGATCCAAATACGGGTGCCATTTTGGCCATGGTCAGCGCCCCTGAGTTTAATCCTAACTGGTTTGCGAAAGGGATTACAACGGCACAGTGGAATCAATTGAATAACGATAAGAATCATCCATTTGATAATAAGGTTATTTCTGGTGAATATCCACCAGGTTCTCCGTTCAAGATTATTACAGGTACGGCGGCTTTAGACCTGAAAAAGGTTACCCCTGAAGAAATGATTTTTGATAGTGGTAAACATTGGCTTATCGATAAACGAAATGCAGAAGGTGAAGCATTAGGGTGGCTTAACTTTAATAAAGCTCTTGCAAAATCAGATAATGTTTACTTCTATGAAATGGGCAATCGCGTTGGCATAGAAGGACTTGTAAAATATGCTGGCTACTTTGGTATTGGCGAAAAGACAGGCATCAATCTTGTTGGTGAGGCCTCTGGTAATATGGCAAGTCCTGCTTATAAACGCAAAGTGTATGATGAAGATTGGTATTTAGGTGAAACCTTTGATGCGGCCATAGGTCAGTCTTTTACTTTGGTGACACCATTACAAATGGCTGTTATGCTCAGTGAAGTAGCAAATGGTGGCATTAAATACCGCCCATATGTAGTGAGCCGTATTGATAATAAGGATGGCACGCCAAAAGAAATCTTTGGCCCAGACAAGCTCGGTATCTTACCTGTACCAAAAAATATTATGGATTTTGTTCGCGAAGGCTTGCGTGATGTTACTAATGAAGGTGGTACAGCAGGGGAGTTGTTTAAAGGATTCCCTATTGATGTAGCTGGTAAAACAGGTACTTCAGAGAATGCACATGGCAGAGATCACGGCTGGTTTGTAGCCTATGCACCATATGATAAGCCACAAATTGTAGTGGTTGCACTTGTTGAGCAAGGTAGCTTTGGTGCGGGCTCTGCAGGGCCTATCGTACGAGATATATTGGCTGCGTACTTCAATGTACCAGTGAATAAGAAATCTAATGATACAAATAGTAAGAGCAATAAGGAAACTGCTACGGGGACAAGTATTAATAAAGGGCAAAAACCTCAGAATGCGGTAACTAGTGGACAACCAAGAAAGGATTAGTATGGGCGAGATAATCGGCGTTGTATCCGGTAAGGGGGGCGTAGGTAAGACTACGATTACCGCTTGCTTGGGTTCAGCCTTAAGCAATGCAGGGCATCACGTATTGCTCTGTGATGGAGATTTTGGATTGCGCGATTTAGACCTTGTGTTAGGAGTGGCAAATGAAATTATTTACGACGCATTAGATGCGAGCGAAGATAAAGACTATATGGATGATGCCATCGTATCAATTGCTGAAAACTTAGATTTTCTACCAGCTAGCCAAAGTGCTCGTTGGGAAGATATAGGTCGTAAAAAATATAAAAAATTAGTTCGTCGCCTCTCTGAGACATATGACTATATTTTAATTGATGCTCCTGCTGGTATCGGTAAGGGCATAGAGTCTATTTTAGAATTAGTAAATCGCTGCATCGTGGTGACGCATCCTTTATGGGTGTCCTTACGTAATGGGGCGCGCATGATTCAAGTATGTCAAGAACATAATATTCGTGATTATGCTATTGCTTTTAATGCAGTACCTATCGATGGAGAGAATATCAATTTATATGATATGTTAGAAGTCCTTCGCGCTGAATATGTAGGGGCTATAATCCCTTATGATGAGGATATTTTGACCTATACACAAGATGGTCGTTTGTTAGAATTTGTTTCTAGCGAACTAAAAGCTATGTTAGCACCTCTTGTTGATTATGTAACTACCGGTGAGTGTTGGGAAGACTACGATGTACAAAAGCACTTCGATGCTTATGTAACTAAGAAAAAAACATCGAAGGAGCAAGATAGTACACCAAGTCTTGCAACAGTAGGTGAGTCTATTTTTGAGGATTCTAACAATGTTCATTACATTAATCGTGGCGGTTGGACCACGCAACGCTTATTGGTGCAAGGGAAACAAAGCTTGTGGCGCCGTAGCAAGTTGAAATAGGTGATATGATGTGGCGTAAAATATGGACAGATAGCGATTGGACTATCATCATATGTACTATATTACTTGTCGGAATTGGTCTTACAGCTATTGGTAGTGCTACCCATGTGAATCATGAGGCTATCGGTTTTGGTAGTTTAGTGGTAAAACAACTCGTATTCTTTTTAGCAAATATAGCTGTCGTTATAGGCATGCAATTTCTAGATTACCATCGCCTTAAAGGATGGGGGAATATGATTTATGTGATTACCATGCTTATGTTAATTGCAGTTATGGTAGTTGGTACCTCCGCACTAGGTGCACAGCGTTGGATTCAACTGGGGCCAATTACTATTCAGCCTTCAGAGTTTTCTAAACTATTGATGATTATCTGTATGGCTAAAATGTTAGAACCGCGCATTGGCAAGTTAGATACTTTTAAATCCCTATTGATGCCAGTGTTATATGTAGGGATTCCTATCCTTCTCGTATTCTTACAACCTGACTTGGGGACATCCCTCGTATATATTGCTATATTTGTAGGGATGCTCTTTATATCTGGTATCAAAACTAAGCTTATAAAAATTATTGCGAGTGTGGCTTTACTCTTGATGCCTTTGGGCTGGTTTGTACTGAAAGAATACCAAAAGCAACGTATTCTAGTATTTTTAAATCCAGATATCGATCCCTTTGGTTCTGGCTATCATATTATTCAATCTAAGATTGCCATCGGGTCGGGTATGATTTTTGGTAAAGGTATCTTTAATGGTACTCAAAGTCAGTTGAACTTTTTACCAGAAAATCATACGGACTTTATCTTTTCTGTAATCGGCGAAGAATTTGGCTTTGTAGGATGCATTGTAGTATTGCTATTATTGTTTATGCTTATTTATCGCAGCATTCAAGTAGCATATACCTGCAATGATAATTTCGGTATGTTATTAGCAACGGGTATTGGTACGATGTTTGCCTTTGAAGTGCTCGTAAACGTAGGCATGACGATTGGTATCATGCCTGTAACGGGGATTCCGTTGCCATTCCTTAGCTATGGTGTTAGTGCGCTAACAACTAATATGCTGAGCATTGGCATTTTATTAAATATTGCTAGACAGCGGACAAAATATATATTTTAATATCCTTTCATAGGATTGATTGTGAAAGAAGTCTTTCATTAAAGACGGAGGATGTATGATTCAATTAGATACGTCATGGTTACAACATGTCCAAAAGCCCGCTCGTTACACGGGCGGCGAATACAATAGTATCGTGAAAGATCACAGTACTGTTGATGTAACTATGGCTTTAGGTTTTCCCGATGTGTACGAAGTGGCCATGAGTCATTTGGGCATCAAGATTTTGTATGGTCTCGTAAACCGTCGTGAAGATGCGGTAGCCGAGCGCGTATTTGCACCGTGGCACGATATGGAAGAGGAAATGCGCAAGCGTAATATTCCATTATTTTCCTTAGAAACACGTACGCCTATTAAAGACTTTGATGTGTTAGCATTTACGCTTCAATATGAAATGAGTTTTACTAACATTTTAAATATGCTCGATTTAGCAGGCATTCCTATGTATGCTAAGGAGCGTGATTTAGATTTTCCACTGCTTGTATGCGGTGGCCCTTGTGCGTATAATGTAGAGCCTATTGCTGATTTCTTTGATATCGTATCCCTCGGTGAATCCGAAGAGTGGGGCGATGAATTCATCGACTTATTTAAAGCAGAAAAAGCCAAAGGCTTCCCAGGTGGCAAAGAAGGCTTTTTGCGTAAAGTAGCCCAAATTCCTGGCACATATTGCCCGGCTTTATACGATGTAGAATACACCGAACAAGGCGATTTTAAATCGATTACGCCGCGTTTCGAAGACGTACCTGCAACCGTTGAGAAACGTATTATAGAGGATGTAGAGAATGTATTCTATCCAACAAAGCCTGTTGTACCGTTCCTTGATATAGTGCATGACCGTGCTGTATTGGAGTTATTCCGTGGCTGTACGCGTGGTTGTCGTTTCTGTCAGGCCGGTATGCTCTATCGTCCGGTTCGTGAAAAGACGCCAGAACGTTTGTTACAGATTGCTAAAGATACAATTGCCAATACGGGGTACAATGAAATATCCTTGATGAGTTTGAGCTCTGCGGACTATTCTAAATTGCCTGAACTCGTAGATATGCTCATGGAAGAGTTTAAAGATAAACAAGTTAGCGTTAGCTTACCGTCATTGCGTATCGACAGCTTCTCTATCGATATTGCGAAAAAGGTACAGCAAGTGCGCAAGAGTGGTCTTACCTTTGCGCCTGAAGCAGGTACGCAACGGATGCGTGACGTTATCAATAAGGGCGTTAGTGAAGAAGATTTGTTGGCCGCATGTACTAATGCCTTCAAATCAGGATGGAACACGGTTAAATTGTATTTTATGATGGGGCTTCCTACAGAAACAGACGAAGATTTGGCTGGTATTGCAGATCTTGCGTACAAGGTGCTTGACTTGCACCGTGATATTACAGGCAAACGTAATGGTTCTGTAACGGTGAGCGTATCCTTCTTCGTACCAAAAACACATTCTCCATATCAATGGTATGGTCAAGAAGATGTGGAGGAGATTCATCGTAAACAACGTTACTTGAAGTCTCTCATCAATAATCGTAACATTTCTTATCACTATCATGATGGTTATACTGGCTACATGGAAGCCGCTTTTGCTCGCGGAGATCGTAGACTATCTAAAGTTCTCGTAGAGGCTTGGAAAGCTGGTTGTAAATTTGATGGTTGGACTGAGTTCTTTAACTATGAAGCTTGGTTGAAAGCATTCGCTGACTGCGGATTGGATCCTGCGTATTTTGCACGTCGTACACGAGATTTCGATGAGCCATTGCCTTGGGATCATTTAGATTGTACTGTAAGTAAAGCTTTCTTAAAGCGTGAGTGGGAGCAAGCGGTAGCAGCTAATCTTACAGGCGATTGTCGTCGAGCTCCATGTAAGGGCTGTAATGTATGTCCAGAGCTCAATACAGCTATTATTGACTATAAGGAGGGTGGCAGAGTTGAAAAAGTTACGTTTGGCCTTAAATAAGGGCGAAGAATTACGATTCCTGTCACACCTTGATTATGCTCAAGCTGTAGAGCGGATGATACGTCGAGCAGAAATTAAAATGGCATATTCTGAAGGCTTTAACCCTCATATGAAAATTAGCTTTTCCTCTGCTCTTGCTTTAGGCGTAACGGCAGCGGCTGAATATATCGATATGGATGTGCTTGAAGAGGATAGTTTAGAGTCCATTATGGACCGTTTAAATCGCGTAGCACCTCCAGGACTTGAAGTACTAGACGGTAAAGAAATGCCTGAAAAGGTGAAAAAGATGATGGCCATCTGTAATTTTGCTATCTATGAGGTAACAGGTCCTGTGACAGATGAAAATGCTGATTGGGATGCGTTACTCAAACCTTTTAATGAAGCAACGGAAATTTCTTATGAAAAGGTAACACCTAAGAAAACTCGTACCATTGATGTAAAAGAGTTTGTAAAAGAACCCATCGTAGCCTCCGTTAAGGACGGTATGGTGACCCTTACAATGGGTATCGGCATTTATCCGCAAGGTACTATTAAACCTAGCGAAGTGTGGAATCTAGGTAAGGACCAATATAATTGGCCTATTACAACTAGCTACGAAGTTCACCGTAAAGCAATTATGGTAGAAAATGAAGAAGGCCGTTATACGCCTTTAGAGATTAATTACTAATTATAATTTAGATGACAAAGAAGGGAGGGATAGGATGCATAAAATTTTGGTCAATGTTATGCGCGAAGAAATTCGGATGGCTGTTATAGACGAAGAAGGTCAGCTAGTGGACTTTGTCTTGGAGCGTACCGATGAGTCTCATATGGCAAATCATATGTACAAAGGCACAGTAAAGAATGTATTGAATGGTATGCAAGCGGCCTTTGTTGATATTGGGGGCTCTCAAAATGCGTACTTGAACTTACAACAAGGGAAGGAACAGAAAATTTTGCCACGCTTATCTGTGGGGCAACAAATTCTCGTTCAAGTAGTGAAAGAAGAAATGCTTGGTAAAGGTGCTCGCGTAACTGCTGATGTCAGTTTGGCGGGCCGCTTTATGGTGCTTTTACCGTATTCTGAAGGCATGCATATTTCTAAAAAGATTACTGACGAAGCCTTGCGTGCAAAGTTGCAAGAATTAGCAGCACCTTATGTACAAGAAGGTTGCGGTTTTATTATTCGCACTGCGGCAGCTAAGGCTAGTGCTGATGAAATAGGCCGTGACATGGATTACTTGTGGCGTACATGGCAACATGTGTTGAAGCGCTTTAAGGTGGCTAAGAGCGGTACAGATTTATATAGTGACGCAGATTTCTGGTTCCGTCTTGTGCGGGACTATGCTCATCGCAATGTAGAAGAAATCATCGTCGATTCCGATATGGGTGAAGATCGATTGATGGATCTCTTAGGTCATGGCCCTACATCGCAACAAATTAAAGTAACACGTCATCGCGATAGCACACCTATCTTTAAAGCAAACCATATTGAACCGCAATTAGAAGATCTTATCTCTCGCGATATTAATCTTCCTTCTGGAGGGTCAATCCGTATTGATCATACGGAGGCTCTCACCGTATTTGATGTAAATTCTGCTCATTATACTGGTAAATCTAATAAACTAGAAGATTTAGCTTTTACAGTCAATAAAGAGGCGGCAAAAGAGATCTGTCGTCAATTGCGCTTGCGTGATATCGGTGGTATTATCGTCATCGATTTTATTGATATGAAAGATAAAGAACATCAACAAGAGTTATTAAAATTGTTGGGGGCACAAGCTAAGTTAGATAAAATGAAAACCGTTGTATGCGGCATTAGTTCGCTTGGCCTCGTAGAGATGACGCGAAAACGAGCTCGCCAAGGCTTGCAAACCTTGATGTTTGATACATGCCCTCAATGCGGTGGTACGGGCTATATGTTGTCGGGTCGTACTGTATATATGCAGATTGTGCGTCGCATCCGCGAGTTATTTAAATCAGGACGTATTAAAACGAATCTAGAAATCGAAGTTCATCCGGAGGTGGCTCAGTATTTAACAAAAGCTATTGTCGAGGATTTAGGTGGGTCTATAGGTCGCAAGATTTCTATTGTAGTAAATCCACAAATTAGTCGAGAAGGATATTCCTTGATGGCTATAGCCGAATAAGTAAGTAGTTTGTTTATAGGTGAGTATAGTGTCTATATTTGAAATTGTATTAATTAGTATTGGTCTTGCCATGGATGCTTTTGGCGTATCTATTGGTAAGGGGCTGACAATGCCTGTAGGTGAGAATAGTCGGAAGGTCACTTTGGCCTTTCTCTTTGGCTTGTTTCAGTTCCTAATGCCCCTCATCGGTTGGCTCATAGGACGTCAATTTATCGATGTCATATCTGATTGGGATCACTGGATTATCTTTGGTCTTCTTGGCTATTTAGGTATCGCTATGATTCGAGAAGGGCTTAGCGATGATGATGAAGAGGACGATGATAAGCAATTTTTAGGTGTCTGGGAGATGGTGATGCTCTCCGTAGCAACCAGTCTCGATGCGATGGCTGTAGGGTTGACCTTTGCGTTCTTACCTATTAATGTATGGGAAGCTTCTACCATGATTGGTATTATTACCTTTGGCATTTCTTTAATTGGTGTGTACTTAGGTAAATTTATGGTCCAATTTGTTGGAAAATATGCAGATATAGTTGGTGGAGGTGTATTAATTCTCATCGGTACAAAGATACTCTTACAGCACCTTGGAATTATCGGAGAATTTTAAAGCTCTGTATATATAAGTGTTAAAAACTAGGCGAATTCTGTAGTTTTTGGTTTGACATGATAGTGTAAATAGTATATACTATATCAGTATTAGTTCGGTTTTCTGAACTTTGCAATCCGCGTGAAGCAGGTTTAAACGCCCGACCGAAGTTCGGGTCGGGATACCGAATTCAGCGAGTTCGATAACAAGGAGGTGTTCTCATGTACGCAATTATTAAAACTGGTGGTAAACAATATCGCGTTGCTGAAGGCGATGTAATTACTATCGAAAAATTGGAAGCAGCTGCTAACGATTCCGTTACATTCGAAGAAGTTTTGACTGTAGTGAATGACGGCGACGTTAAAGTTGGCGCTCCTCTTGTAAACGGTGCAAAAGTTACAGGTACAGTTCTTGAGCATGGTAAAGGTAAAAAGATTTTAGTATTCAAATACAAAGCTAAATCCAACTACCGTCGTCGTCAAGGCCATCGTCAACCGTTCACAAAAGTTCGTATTGAATCTATCCAAGCTTAATTATGGTTTCCATTGGAATCCAGCGGAATAGTGATGGTCAAGTTATTGGTTGTCATATGTCCGGTCATGCAGGATATGATGAACATGGCTTCGATATCGTATGTGCTGCAGTGTCTGCCTTATCGGCAACGGCGATGTTAGGCCTCACCCAAATTGCTCAACAAGAAGGTGAGTATACGAATAGCGAAGGTCAATGTGATATAGTTCTCTCTGGTACGATTAATCAGAGTGGACAGGATATTCTGGGGACTATGCTTCTCGGTTTAGAGGAAATTAGCCGTCAATATCCAGAGTTTGTCCAAATTCACGAAATATAGGAGGTGAACTTAATGTTTACTTTTGATTTGCAATTGTTCGCACATAAAAAAGGTGTGTCCAGTACTCGTAATGGTCGTGATAGTGAATCTAAACGTCTTGGTGTTAAATGCCATGATGGTTCCATCGTAAAGAGCGGTAACATCATCGTTCGTCAACGTGGTACTCACTTCCACCCTGGTACTAATGTAGGTATCGGTAAAGATGACACTTTATTCGCACTTGTGCCTGGTAAAGTAGCATTTGAACGTGCTGGTCGTTATAACCGTAAAGTTAGCGTATACCCTGTAGAAGCTTAATTTTACAAGACTATTAATCCCTAGTGGTTTCCACTAGGGATTTTTTATTGTTTATTATGGTGTAAGTTGTATTGGTATAATATAATATAATTTAAAGTGATTATTAAATATATCATAGAGTCTTGAAATATGATCGGAGGCATTATGGCACTATTAGAGTTATCTAATATATCCTATGTTGTAAACGAAAAGTCTATTATCCGTGATGTGTCTCTATCTGTACATGAAGGAGAGTATCTCACTGTTGTAGGCCCTTCTGGTAGTGGTAAAAGTACACTTTTAAAATTATGCAGTGATTTGATTAGTCCTACCTCAGGGATTATTACTTATAATGGACGTGATTTAACCACTATAGATCCAGAAAGTTATCGAAAAGAGGTAGGTTATTGCTTTCAAAGACCTTACTTGTTTGCAAAAACGGTGCGTCGTAATATTTTGTTCCCTTATGATATTCGAGGTATGGAACCTGATATGATTCGTATCAAATATCTTTTCGATTTACTTCATATGCCTATTGAATATCTTGAGCGCCATAATGATGAACTATCTGGTGGAGAAATGCAACGGATTTGTCTCATTCGAAGCCTTATCTTTGAACCTAAAGTATTGCTTTTAGATGAGGTTACCTCTGCATTAGATGCTGTTAACACGGCTATCGTGGAACAGGTAATCGATGAACTTCATAATAATGGGATGACCATCATAGCAATAACACATAGTGAGGAACAAAGCTTACGTAAGGCTAATCGCCGCATTACAATTGTAGATGGATCATTAGCTAAAGAGGAGGTATTACGGTGAGTCAATTTCATGCTATTTCAGCCATGTCATTATGTCTTGCATCTATATTAGTTATTATAAGTATGTTTATGTCCTATCGGCAGGAGTTGAAGTTAGAGAAAGATATTTTTATAAGTGCTTTACGAGCTACCATACAGTTATTTGCCATAGGCTTTATTTTAGCTTATATTTTTAGTACTGAAAGTCCTATATTCATAATCGGATTATTAGGTTTTATGGCTATTAATGCAGCCTATAATTCTTCTAAACGCGGTAAGGGAATACCATATGCATTGTGGATTTCTTGGTTTGCCATAACCGTAGGTGCAAGCATTACATTATCGATTTTGCTTCTAACAGGTGTGCTTAACTTTACTGCTTATCAGGTGATTCCTGTTGGAGGGATGGTTATTAGTGGAGCTATGGTGGCAATTGGCCTTTGTTATCGACAAATGCTATCAAATTTTGAGTTACGCCAACAAGAGGTGGAAATTAAACTAGCGTTAGGAAGTACGCCTAAGCAAGCGTCAAAAGCCATCGTGCGAGATGTTATAAAGACTGGATTGCAACCTACTGTAGATAGCGCTAAGACTTTAGGAATCGTGGCTTTACCAGGAATGATGACAGGTCTAATCTTAGCGGGAATGCCTCCACTTGAAGCTGTAAAATATCAAATGATCGTGACATTTATGAGTTTATCTACTATATCGATTGCTTGCTTTATTACTTGTCAATTAGCGTATAGAGCATTTTTTAATAATAGGAATCAATTAAATAGGTAAATTTAGTACTTTAAATATATTTTATTGTACATCAAATCAGAATATTTACTCATAACTTAGAGTAGTAGCCTTAAGGTTACTGCTCTTTTTTTATAGAAATAATGTTTATATATGATTATAGGAATAAAAATTGTTGGATATAATTCTGTATAGTTATAAAGATTTACTTATTTTGTTTTTAACATTGCATTATTGCTATAAATGATACTGAGATTTATTATTGAAATAGATAGAGCATTGTTGATATAATGTATCAGTAAATTCTATAGTATTTTGTATTGTAAGGAGTTCTTATGAGCAATTATGACGTAGAAACAAGGGGAGGGCGCGCAGCTAAAACTACGCTACTAGGTATACTGGCTTTAGCTATTTTAATTGCCACATCTCTTGGTTCACTCTTCATTGGGATACGCTATATCAGCCTAGATGATATTATTTTATCCTTTACTAACTATGATCCTAATAGTATAGGTCAGATGATCGTTCAAACATTGCGCTTGCCACGTATGATAGCAGGTATCGTTGTAGGTATCAGCTTTGCCGTATCAGGTGCACTGATGCAAGGTGTTACCAACAATCCTATGGCAAGTCCTTCTATTTTGGGGATTAACGCAGGTGCCAGTTTTGGTTTAGCTGTTGGGATGATTTTATTTCCTTATTTAACCTTAAATGGAAGTATTTTGTTTTCCTTCGGTGGGGCCGCATTGGCAACACTGTTCATTTTAGCTCTTGCTAAACGCGTAGGTGGTAAAGCTACTCCTGTATATCTTGCACTTGCAGGTACGGCTATTAGTGCAGTATTTGTGGCTGTTACACATATGCTTGTTGTGTACTTCCAAGTGGCACAAGAGTTAAGCTTTTGGACTGCAGGCGGTATTAGTGGTATTCGTATGGAACAAGTATTACTCGTATTACCTTGGACACTCATTGGTATTCTTATTGCCATGTACGTATCTAAATCTGTTACGCTCTTAAGCTTTGGCGAAGAGGTAGCTATTGGTCTTGGCAGTAATTTAAATCGTGTACGTGTATTATCTGGTTTGACTGTACTTATTCTTAGCGGTTCTGCTGTTGCTCTAGCCGGTCCGATCGGCTTTGTAGGTCTCGTTATTCCACATATAACACGTAAACTGGTAGGCATCGATTATCGTCTTGTAATTCCATTCTCTGCACTCTTTGGTGCAGTACTTGTTATGATTGCTGACGTTGTAGCTCGTATCGTAAATCCTCCATTCGAAACACCATTAGGTGCCATTACTGCTCTTGTAGGTGTTCCATTCTTTATTTATTTAGCAAATCGTAAGGGAGGAAAATAAGATGAAAAAACGCTTTTTTGCCTACTCTTTCGTTATGACGCTCATGTTGTTAGGTGCCATGTATGGACATCTTCATACAGGCTTTAGTGATATGTCTACATCTGATCTTATTCGCATTCTCTTTGGCGGTGGTAATGATGTAGAAAAACTCACAGTTTTTGATTTCCGTTTAGTTCGCACCATCTTGGCTGTATTTATTGGTATGGGCCTTGCTATGTCTGGTGCAATTTTTCAAACTATATCTCGGAATGAATTGGCTAGTCCAAGCTTGTTAGGCGTAAATGCTGGTGCTGGTTTAGGTGTAGTTCTTTTAGTATATTTTGCAGGTTCTACAACGGCGTGGGGGATTTGGACATTACCTACTGTTGCCGTAGCTGGGGCTGTTGTGGCAGCGATTTTAATTTATCTTCTATCTTGTCGCGGTAGAGATATTATTTCTCCATATCGTTTAATCTTAACAGGTATCTCTATGAGTGCAGGACTCCATGCATTGCAAGTCTTACTCGTAACGCGTTTGGACCCTAATAAATTTTATTTAGTTAATACTTGGACCATCGGCACTATTTCGGGTAATACATGGGAGCATGTATGGGTGCTTGCGCCAGTTGTCATTGTATTATCACTCATTCTCTATGCCCGTTATATGGAGCTAAATTTATTGAGCCTAGCTGATGAAACAGCGATTGGGCTTGGTGTACATATAAATCGCTCTAGATTTGTATACCTTATTATTGCAGTTCTTTTATCTGGGTTCTGTGTAGCTATCGGTGGCAGCATTGGTTTTGTAGGGCTTATTTCCCCGCATATTGCACGCCGCTTAGTCGGTGCCGATCATGCCTATTTCTTGCCATTAACAGGTCTAATTGGAGCTATTTTAGTGGTCACTGCTGACTGGATTGGCCGATCCATTATTGCGCCTGATGAAATCCTCTTAGGGATTATTGTAGCTTTAATCGGGGCACCATACTTCTTGTATATTCTAGCAAAAACAAAAGCGTAAAAGGGGAAATATAAATGAAATTAGAAGTTAAAAACCTAACTACTGGTTACGGTGATACAAAAATTATAGAGAACTTAAATCTTACGATTCCAGAAGGCAAGGTAACAGCATTAATTGGTGCTAATGGTTGTGGTAAATCTACTTTACTAAAAACTATTTGTCGTATTATTCGACCAATGGATGGCGATGTCTTACTAGATGGTAAATCTATCGGTTCTTATGGTAGTAGAGAACTAGCAAAAAAGGTTGCTATTTTGCCTCAAAATCCAACGGCACCTGGTGAAATTACAGTTCGTGAACTTGTTATGTACGGTCGTGCACCGCATCAAGGCAGCTTATTTGCCCGTACTACAAAAGAGGATAAAGAAATTGTAGAGTGGGCTTTGAAGGAGACTGAATTACTTCAGTTTGCAGATCGTGGCATTACAAATATGTCTGGGGGGCAACGGCAACGCGCATGGATTGCCATGGCTATCGCTCAAAATACAGACATTCTATTCCTTGACGAGCCTACTAGCTTCCTTGATGTATCTCACCAAATGGATGTATTACATTTAGTAGAGCATTTGAATAAAGCTTATAACAAAACGATTGTTATGGTTATTCACGAACTTAATGAAGCCGCTCGTTTTGCTGATAATTTAGTTGCCATGAAGGATGGAAAAATTCAATACGAAGGTACGCCTCATACTATCTTCCATAATGAAATGTTGAAGGATGTATTTGGTGTAGATTCTACAATCATGAATGACCCTAAGACAGATCGTCCGTTCTGTATTCCTTATTCTATGAAAAATTATGGCCATACGGCACGTGAGGTGTAGTATGAAGCGTTTGTTAATTTCTGGTCTTTTGGGGGCTTGTATGCTCATGGGAATTGCAGGATGTGGTCCACAGGAAAATGGTATGACTCATGAAGCTATCTATGCTAATCTTGATGATAAGGTAAAAACAGCCCTTGAACGGTCAAATGATCCGAAAGACATTGATAAAGAGTTTAAGAAGCGATTAACGGCTATCCAAAAGGCAGCAGATAAAATTGTTACTGTTGAAGGAGATAAGATTATTGTCACTCATAAGCTCGGGACAACAGTTATGCCCAAAGAACATAAACGTATCGTGGTTGTTCGGACAGAAGATCCTATGATTGCATTAGATGAATCTTTTATAGGGGCAAATTTTAATGAAAAAAGCTATCTTTATAATGAATTAAGTAATCGTAATGTTCAAAATTTTAGTATTAATGATGAAACAAAGACTATCAACTATGAGCAGATTCAGGCTTTAAAACCGGATTTGATTATTATGCGTGACTCTTATGGCAAAGCGGCATATAATGCACTTTCTAAAATTGCTCCAACCATTTCTGTCAACGTAAATAAGGAAGAAGTTGCACTACTAACTATTGCTAAAGCACTTGGGGTCCCTGAAAAAGGGGAAGCTCGTTTGAAAGAATATTATTCACAGGCTAAGAAAACACGGATAGCTTTAGCTGAACATATGCAAGGGGAAACCGTAGCTTTTCTAAGAATTTTAAATAAAGAAATACGATTGTATCCGTATATGAAAAGCGATTTGAATGTCTTTATGGCTGAATTACTTAATATTAAACCGCCTGATATGGTATTAGAAACAGAACTTAACCCTACGAACAATGCGATTTCTTTAGAGCGATTACCCGATCTTGATGCAGGCTATTTAATCGTTTCTGCTGGTTACGGTGCTTCTAGTGCTAATAATCAAGGTGTAGCAGACCAACGATTGGCAAATCTTAAAAAAGATGAGTTGTGGAAAAATTTGCCTGCTGTAAAAGCCGATCATGTATTGCAAGTGGATAGTACTTTGTGGATGGCCCATGGTATTATTGCGAAAGAACGTGCTATGAAAGAGCTGTATGATACATGGGGAGAATAGGACTAAATACATTTGTAATATATAGTTAGTACTATTATGTAAGGGTTTATCTCGTGTAAAAATACATACATACATTTTAGTCATGTTCGATATAGATAATCGATATAGATTAGAAACTCCCATGATATAAAGGTTGCTTCCTCTTATGAGGTGGCAACCTTTTTGCATGTATCAAATTCCTGTGCTTTTTAGTAGGAATAGTGGTATACTATGTACAGTATCAGTGAAATACCAGAAGACTGGTTGTCATATACTTTCATAAACCTAAAGAGGGGTGGCATTGCCACTAGAAAGATTTGAGGTAAGTACTATGTATGATGTAAAATCTCCAAAGGCGGAGGAATTTATTTCCCATCAGGAAATCCTTGACACACTTGCCTATGCAGAGGAAAACAAGGAAAATAGGGAGTTGTTAGATGCTATTTTAGCGAAAGCTGCTACATTTAAGGGATTAAACCACCGAGAAGCAGCAGTTCTCTTAGAATGTCCGTTACCTGAATATAAGGAAAAGCTTTTTGCTTTAGCAAAGGAAATCAAGAAGGCTATCTACGGCGATCGTATTGTTCTATTTGCACCGTTATACTTGTCTAACTATTGTATCAATGGATGTGTGTATTGTCCGTACCACTCCAAAAACCGCGATATTAAACGTAAAAAATTAACGCAAGACCAAATCAGAGAAGAGGTTATTGCGTTAGAAGCGATGGGCCATAAGCGTATTGTAATTGAGTCTGGTGAAGATCCTCTTAATAATCCACTGGAATATATTTTGGAATCCATCAAGACGATTTACAGTATCAAAAATAAAAATGGTGAAATCCGCCGTGTAAACGTAAATATTGCAGCTTGTTCCGTTGAGGACTACAAAAAATTACATGAAGCTGGTATTGGCACGTATACATTATTCCAAGAAACATATAATAAAGAAAACTATGAAGCTTTACATCCTACAGGCCCTAAGAGCGACTACGCCTACCATACAGAGGCGATGGACCGCGCTATGCAAGGTGGTATTGATGATGTAGGCATCGGAGTTCTTTATGGTTTGGAACATTATAAATACGATTTCGTTGGTTTGTTGATGCACGCAGAACATTTAGAGGCTGTGTATGGGGTAGGTCCACATACTATTTCTGTACCTCGTATTTGTCCAGCGGATGATATCGATGTAGATGATTTCAGTAATGCTGTACCTGATGATGTATTTGAAAAAATTGTTGCTCTTATCCGCGTCTCCACACCGTATACAGGTATGATTATGTCCACTCGTGAAAGTCAATCCATGCGTGAACGTGGCTTGGCATTAGGTATCTCCCAAATTAGTGGTGGATCTCGTACTAGTGTAGGTGGTTACAAAGAAGAAGAAAAGCCAGAAGATAATACGGCACAATTCGATCGTAGTGATACGCGTACATTAGATGAAATCGTTAACTGGTTGCTAGACCTTGGGTATGTTCCAAGCTTCTGTACTGCTTGTTATCGTGCAGGTAGAACTGGGGATCGATTCATGGCTCTTGCAAAATCCGGTCAAATTCACAACTGTTGTCAACCAAATGCGTTGATGACATTGAACGAATATATCATGGATTACGGCAATGATGAAACTAAGGCTCATGGTTCTAAGGTTATTGAACAACAGTTAGAAAATATCAAAAATGATTTAGTTAAAGATAAAGCTAAAGCTTATATTGCACAGATGAAAGACGGCGAACGGGACTTCCGGTTCTAAGGAATTCACTGATATGGAGCCTCCTATTGATAATAGGAGGCTCTTTCTTGTTGAGAAAATAGCAAGCTTTAAATGAGAATAAAATATATAAAATAGTTTATTTTATTTGCATTTTAAGGTATAATAAATAAAAATGATAATGATAATACGTTGAATTCAAGAATAATATTGATTATAAACTACTGAGGGATATGATGATTAAGAAAAAACGTTGGCGCCTTTGTAAAGGTGATCAAGAGAAAGAGAATATCTTAATCCGTGAACTTGGTGTAAACCCTATTGTGGCTAAATTAATGGTGAATCGTCACATTGATGTAGACGAAGGTCGTCAGTTTTTACAAGGTACTTTGTCAGATTTGTTAGATCCATTTACATTAAAAGATATGGATGTGGCTGTTTCACTAGTTCTGGAAACAATTGAAAGTCACAAACCAATCGTCATTTATGGTGATTATGATGTAGATGGTATTACTGCAACATCAGTACTTTATCGATTTTTAAAGAAATTAGGTGCCGATGTTACCTATTACATACCAGAACGTCAAAGTGAAGGGTATGGCCTCAATTTAGAGGCTTTAGAGCACCTTATTGAACGGGGAACGGCTTTAGTCATTACTGTAGACTGCGGCATTAGTTCTTACGATATTGTAGAGGCTGTACGAGACCGCATCGATATGATTATTACGGATCACCATACGGCTCCTGATATGATTCCACGAGCCAAGGCCGTTATAAATCATAAGCAAAAGGACTGTCCATATAAGGATAAAAACTTATCTGGAGTAGGTGTTGCTTTTAAGTTATGCCAAGCCTTGTGGCTTACAAAGCACGGAGAATGGTACTTAGATGATTTAGATATCGTTGCACTTGGCACTGTGGCAGATGTAGTGCCTTTGGTCGGTGAGAACCGTATCATTGTAAAATCAGGCCTTGAGAAGATGAATAGGGAACCTAACTTGGGGATTAAAAAGCTTATTGATGTAGCTGGGCTTCATGAACGAACTATTACATCTGGACATATTGGTTTTACCTTAGCACCTCGTCTTAATGCAGCGGGTCGCGTAACGCATGCAACGCGTGCAGTTGAATTACTTGTGACCGATGACGAGGATATAGTAGAGGCAATTGCGGAGGAACTAAATGAAACGAACCGTGAACGACAAGAGTTAGAACGAAATATTCATGAGTTGGCTCGTGTTGATGTAGCTAATCAAGGACATAAAGCTGATTATGTAACTATTGTGGCCGGCGAAGAGTGGCATCCAGGAGTCATTGGTATTGTTGCTTCTCGTCTAGTAGAGGAGTTTTACAAGCCAACCTTAGTCATCAGTATTCATGATGGCGTTGGTAAAGGCTCGTGCCGTAGTATAGATGGCTTTAACATATATGATGCATTAAAATCTTGTGAGGATATCTTGCTACAGTTTGGCGGGCATGCTGCGGCAGCAGGCTTTAGCATCGATGCAAATCGTATTGATGAGTTACGAGAACGGTTAACCAAGTATTGCAAAGCAGTTATTACAGATGAGGAATATATTCCTGTGGTTGCTATTGATGCGGAACTACCTGTTGATGATATCGATGTCGATATCATTGACCGCGTATCAGACCTTGAACCTTATGGAATGGCCAATAGCACGCCAGTCTTTGCTATTATGGAAGCTACCGTGCAAGATATTATGCTCATGGGCCAATTAAAAAATCATTGTAAGATAATATTTGAAACTTCGAATGGTACATTAGATGCTATAGCTTGGAATCGTCCAGACTTATTTAAATTTATCTTTGTGGGAACTGTGGTAAAAGTGGCATTTTCTTTGCAAAAGAATGAATGGCAAGGCATGGTTTCTCCGCAACTCATGATTCAAGCTATTGAACCATTGACTGAAGAGCCGATTAAGCTTTCTACAGAAGGGCTTAGACAAATGTATGTCATAATAAAACAGTCCATGCGAGGTCGTAGTCAATCGGTTTATAATGTAGAACAAGATATATTGCGCCGTAAGCCGGCAGATCAGAATAATCGCAGTGCTCTAACATCTATTGATGTATTTAAAGAATTGGGCATTGTTGAAGAATATACAAGTGATGATGGTCAATTAATGCTTAGATGGAACGCCATTGAAGGAAAATTAGATCTTGTCACATCCGTAACATTCCTTACTTATAGTGTATAGGAGGTGACATCATGACAACTGTAAATGAAGAAGGCAAAGCTTTGGTAGAACAAAGTACATTTGATAAAAGTAAAGCCTTAGCTGAGTTTATGGAGTATATCCATACGTATTTAACAGATGATGAGTGTGACCAAGTATTGAAAGCTTTTGAGCTTGCTGATAAGGCTCATGAAGGTCAGTTTAGAGCTTCCGGTGAACCGTATATCATGCATCCTCTAGCTGTAGCTGATATTTTGGCACATTTACAAATCGACCATATTACACTCATGGCAGCTCTAATGCATGATGTGGTTGAAGATACATCTTACTCGAAGGAAGACCTAGAGGAGATGTTTGGCTCTGAAGTAGCATTCCTCGTTGATGGGGTAACAAAATTAAACCAATTCCAGTATGAAACCAAAGAAGATCGCCAAATGGAAAACTATCGAAAGATGATTTTAGCTATGGCGAAGGACGTACGTGTCGTAGTTATTAAATTGGGTGATCGCTTACATAATATGCGCACCTTAAAGCATATGCGTAGTGACAAACAAAAGCGTATTGCTAAGGAAACCCTAGAAATCTTTGCACCTTTGGCACATCGTCTTGGTATCTTCAATGTGAAATGGGAGTTGGAAGATTTATCCTTCCGTTATTTAGAGCCGGAAAAATACTATGATCTAGTCGATCAAATGAAACAAAAACGCCAAGTCCGGGAAGACATCGTTAATGATACGATGAGGCAACTTACAAAGGCCTTAAGTGAAGCCCATATCAAGGCGGATATCAAAGGTCGTCCAAAACACTTCTACAGTATTTATAAGAAGATGAAAAAGGATAATCGTGATTTATCCCAAATTTATGATTTGCTTGCCGTTCGTGTGATCGTTGATAGCATCCCTGATTGTTATGCAGTACTTGGCATTGCACATAGCTTGTGGAAGCCATTGCCTTATCGCTTCAAAGATTATATTTCCATGCCGAAGTCTAATATGTATCAATCCTTGCATACAACCGTTATCGGCACGATGGGGCAACCGGTAGAGATTCAAATCCGTACTTGGGAAATGCACCGTGTATCTGAATATGGTGTGGCCGCTCACTGGCGATATAAAGAAGGAAATAAAAACGGCGATAAAGAATTTGATCAAAAGGTTGCATGGCTGCGCCAGGTTCTTGAATGGCAAGATACTAGTAATCCAACGGAACTCGTTAATGCTTTGAAATTAGACGTTTTCTCTGGTGAGGTATTTGTATTTACGCCAAAGGGTGACGTTGTTAAGTTGCCAATAGGCTCTGTACCTCTTGATTTTGCCTATCGAGTTCATACCGATGTAGGTCATCATTGTGTAGGTGCTAAGGTAAACGGTAAAATTGTACCGCTGGATTACACCTTGCAAAATGGTGATATTGTTGATATCATCACATCCAAAACAGGTCGTCCTAGCCTTGATTGGTTGAATATCGTAGGTTCTTCTGAAAGTAAGAGCAAAATTCGCAATTGGTTCAAGCGTGAAAATAAAGCTGAAAATATTGAAAAAGGCTTAGAAGCTCTTGAAAAAGAAGCAAAACGATTGAATCATAATTGGAAAGAATTATGTGCAGACAACCGTTTACAACATGTAACGAAACAACTTAAAGCCGGTACAGAAGAGGAAATGTTTGCAGCCTGTGGCTATGGCGGTATTCCTGTAAGCACGGTTCTCTTGCGTTTAATTGAACTTTATAAAAAGTCTAAAGAGGTAGAGGAATCTAAGCGCAGTACAGAGCAAATTATTGAGAAGTTAAAATCTCAAGGACAAAAGAAAACTAAAAATGGCACTGGTGTTCTCGTAAAAGGTGAAGCTGGTGTGATGGTGCGTATGGCAAAATGCTGTAATCCTGTACCTGGTGATGATATTATAGGTTACATAACCCGTGGTCGTGGCGTTTCTATTCACCGTTGTGATTGCCCTAGCATGGGCCATTCACCTGAAGATTTAGAGCGGATGATAGAAGTCTCTTGGGACGGTTCTTCTGGCGAATCTTTCCACGTAGGCATTGATATTCAAGCTTATGATCGAGCTGGCATTCTCATGGAGGTTATGGCGGTGCTTTCAGAATTGAAAATCACCATTACTAACATCAATGCTAAGGTTCAAGAAGATACAAAAAATGTAAGCATCAATTTGGTGGTTGATATTCGGGATATTTCGCAACTAGATTTCGTAATGACTAAATTGCGTCGTATTCGTGAAGTGTATACTGTTCAACGTAGTAAAGGAGGGGCTTAATGAGCGAACAACAATTAGTGCTTATGCGCATGCCTTTAGGTCCACTAGGAACAAATTGCTATGTTATCGGTGATAAAGCGATAGGTGAAGCTTTCATTATCGATCCTGCAACAGCTGAAGTACTAGATGCGCTAAAAAAACATGACTTAAAGCCGAAGGCGATTGTACTGACACATGGTCATGGAGATCATATTGGTGGCATTCAAGAGATTGTAAACATCTATCATGTGCCTGTATATATTCATAAAGGCGATGTACCGTATTTATCTGATCCTGAACTTAATCTTAGTGCTTATAGCAATCCAACGCCAATTAAGGTAAAAGCGGAAATTATCGAGGTTAAACAAGGTGATCACATTACATGTGGTGATATCGATCTTGAGGTGCTTGAAACACCAGGTCATACGCCAGGAGGGGTGTGTTATTATATGGAAGGTCTTGTATTTGTAGGGGATACTCTATTCAGAGATTCCGTAGGCCGTACAGATTTTCCAAATGGTTCTTATGAGACCCTGATATCATCTATTAAGACTCAGCTTTATACATTGCCTGATAATACAATGGTTTATCCTGGTCATGGACCGGAAACAAATATAGGGTATGAAAAACAATACAACCCATTCGTTGGTCAGTAGGTTTAAACGAATTATTTTTTACAGTCGAGGGGAAATTTATTATGAACACAACATTAGAAAAATTAAAAGAACGCATTAAAGACAAAAAGTACAAATTGACAACTCAACGTCAAACAATTTTGCAAGCATTCATCGATGCTGATGAAAATCACTTGAGTGCTGAAGATGTATATGTTCTTGTAAAAGAGGTGGCACCTGATATCGGGTTGGCAACAATTTACAGAACTCTTGATCTCTTCACAGAACTTGATTTGTTAAAACGTCTTGATTTTGGTGATGGCCGTAATCGCTATGAATTAAATGACGAAGAATTCGCTCATTTCCATCATCATTTGATTTGCGTAAAATGTGGTAAAGTATCTGAGTTTGAAGACGACATGCTTGAAACATTGGAGTCTATTATCGCTAAGAAATTAAACTTCCGTACCATTGATCATCAATTGAAAGTATATGGTTACTGTAGCGATTGCCAAAATCATATGACTGAAGCAGAATTAGAAAAGCTTGAGCGTATGTCCCATCATGGTTAATGGTTATCTATATACGGGGCCATTACCACTTGGCTCCGTAGTAGCTCATAACTGTGGCGCGGCAGGACTCTTTTCTGATAAGGTACATCCAGAGGTTATCCTTGAAGCGCATGAAATGGAAGGGATGTACACATTAACTGTTACTATTGGTGATTCGGTTCAGATTTTTGAAGGACCTGTTTCCTCTATGGGGCGTCGTCAAATTGGACAAGCCTTGTTGCGCTATTTGCGTGAATATCAAGGCTTACCTGCTGAGGCTCCGTGGGGAACCATGGTAGGTGTGCGCCCTACAAAGCTACTACATAAATATATAGATACATATGGCTCTGTCCACGCAGCAACTCGTCACATTCGGGACGAGTTTTCTGTGTCTATAGAAAAGCTTGCTACTTTGGGGGCCATTGGCGAGTATCAACGTCCATTTCTATCTGATACAGATGATAAAAAGGTAAGTCTCTATTGTGGTATTCCTTTCTGTGACACGCGTTGCGTATATTGCTCGTTTCCATATGGTCTCTATCAGGATTATGCTGGTAAAAGTCAATTTCTAAGGGCTTTAACCCGTGATATAGAAGATATGAAAGCTATTATCCAATCTTATAATCTAACCGTAGATACCCTCTATATGGGCGGTGGTACTCCGACAGTGCTAAAGGATGAAGACTTTCACCAGGTTCTAAAACAGTTGTCTCTACTCGTACCAGAAGGTCATGAATTTACTGTAGAGGCAGGACGACCTGATTCTGTTAATCCTACAAAGCTACGTTCCATGCTTGCGCTAGGTGTGAATCGTATTAGCATTAACCCGCAAACAATGCAAGATGATATTTTGCGTCGTATTGGACGCGGCCATAGTGTACGGGATATTGATGAACTTTTACAATATGTAAAAAACAATACATCATTAGCCGTAAATATGGATTTTATTGCAGGCTTGCCTAATCAAACGATGTTAAACATGATAGAGAATATGGATTATGTATGTCAAAATCTGCCGGAAAATGTTACAATTCATACGTTAGCATTAAAACGTGGTAGCCCGTTGTACGATTTACATATGGAAGATGATATTCCTGAAGAACATCTTGTGGCGGAAATGGTACAATATGGTAAAGAGCGTCTTGAAGCGGCTGGTTATGTGCCATATTATTTATATCGCCAACAATATATGAGAGGGCAGTTAGAGAATATTGGCTATACCTTGCCTGGCAAAGCGTGTGAATATAATATCCAGATTATGGAAGAACGGCAGAGTATTCTATCTATGGGGCCTGGCAGTTCATCCAAGTGGATGCGCGCCCCTGAATATCGTCAACTTAAACAGCATATGCCAAAAGACGTAGATGTTTATCACGAAACGATAGATGCACTTTTAGAGAAACGACATAGAATTTGTGAAAGATTTTGGGAGGTTGTGTAATGGCTATAAGAAAACCAAGAGGTACACAAGACTTTTTGCCAGAACAGATGATACATTGGCATTATATTGAACAACGTATGCGCGAAATTTGTAAAGTATATGGGTTCAATGAAATTCGCACACCTGCCTTTGAAGAAACTAAATTATTCTTACGCGGTATCGGTGAGACTACAGATGTAGTACAAAAAGAGATGTACACCTTTACCACTGGTGATGACGGTGGTTCTAGCTTTACCTTACGCCCTGAAAATACGGCGTCTGCTGTGCGCGCATACTTAGAAAATAAAGTATATGGTAAAGAAGGTCTCACAAAATGGTATTACATGGGCCCTATGTTCCGTCATGATAAACCGCAAGCGGGTCGTTATCGTCAATTCCACCAGTTTGGTGCAGAGGTACTAGGTTCGCAATCTCCAGTGGTAGATAGTGAAGTTATCTGTATGGTTGTACAGTTATTAAAAGACTTTGGCCTTAAAGACCTCAATGTAGAAGTAAACTCCGTAGGTTGCCCAATATGTCGTCCTGTATACCGAGAAAAATTAATCGCTTTCTTTGAACCTAAAAAGGAACAATTATGTAGCGATTGCCAAGAGCGTTTGTACAAAAATCCTTTGCGTATCTTGGACTGCAAAAATGAAACATGCAAATCCTTGTCCGTAGGTGCTCCTGAAATTCACGAACATTTATGTGAAGAGTGTCATGATCATTTTGAAGAATTGAAAACCTATTTAACTGCAGCTAATGTGCAATATACTTTAAATCCTCGTCTCGTACGTGGCCTTGATTACTATACAAAGACAGCCTTTGAGGTACAATATACTCCTTTAGGTGCTCAAAGTGCCGTAGCCGGTGGTGGTCGTTACGATGGTCTCGTAGAAGAGCTCGATGGACCGCATACCCCAGCTATCGGTTTTGCTATGGGCATGGAGCGCTTATTATTAGCTCTTGAAAAACAAAACCTATTGCCTGAACCAACTGTAGAACCATCTGCATTCGTAGTAGCTCTTGGTGATGCGGCTAAGGTAGAGGCTTTCAAAATTTGCCAAAAACTTCGCAGTCTTGATATTCCTGTTGAAATGGACGGGCAGGGCAAAAGTATGAAGGCACAATTAAAATACGCTAACAAAATTAATGCGAAATATGTTATTATATTGGGTGATGATGAATTGGTTCGTAAAGAAGCCATAATTCGATTCATGGATACTAGTGAACAAGAGACTGTATCTCTTGATACAGTGGCTGAACGTATAACTTCTTTGGTGAAAGGATGACAATTAGAATGGAAACAATGCAAGGCTTACACCGTACGCACGGTTGTGGCACCATCTCTGAACAAGAGGTAGGTAAAGAGGTCGTATTATGTGGTTGGGTTGAACGCCGTCGTGACCATGGTGGTTTGATATTCTTAGATTTACGCGATCGTTCTGGCGTAGTACAAGTAGTGGCATCCCCAGATCACAACGTAGAATCGTTCCACAAAGCAGAGGATGTTCGTAATGAATATGTGCTTTGCGTGCGTGGAACTATTACAAAACGTGATGATTCTGCTATTAATCCTAACCTTCCTACAGGTGCATACGAAATGTTCTGTGAAGAGTTGCGCGTATTGAACTCCGCTAAAACTCCTCCTTTCTATATTCAAGATGATATCGATGTAGATGAAAATATTCGTTTGAAATATCGTTACCTTGACTTGCGTCGTCCTGAAATGCAACGTAACTTGATTTTACGTCACAAGGTAACAAAAGCAATGCGCGACTTTTTTGATAGCCGCGATTTCTTGGAAATTGAAACTCCAATGCTTACTAAATCTACGCCAGAGGGCGCTCGTGACTATCTAGTGCCGTCCCGTGTAAATGCTGGTACATTCTATGCGTTGCCACAATCTCCACAAATTTTCAAACAAATCTTGATGGTTGCTGGTTACGAAAAATATTTCCAAATCGTTCGTTGCTTCCGCGATGAAGATTTGCGTGCAGACCGTCAACCTGAGTTCACTCAGCTTGACTTAGAAATGTCCTTCGTTGATGAAGAAGATATTTATGCATTGCTTGAAGAGATGATTGCTCATGTATTTAAAACTGCATTAGGTAAAGAAATTTCTTTGCCTATGCCTCGTATTACATGGGACGAAGCAATGGATAAATACGGCTCTGATAAGCCGGATCTTCGTTTTGATATGGCGTTTACTGATGTAACTGATCTTGTAAAAGATACAGAATTCAAAGTCTTCCGCTCTGTTATCGACAATGGTGGCGTAGTTAAAGGTATCGTTGTGCCTGGTGACGCTGGCATTCCTCGCCGTGAACTTGATGATTTTGTTGAGTATGTAAACCGTTACGGCGCTAAAGGCCTTGCGTGGGCTTGCTTCAATGAAGATGGTTCTATTAAGTCTCAAATCATGAAGTTCTTAGGTGAAGATACAATCCGCAATATTGGTGAAAAAATGGGCGCTAAAGGTGGCGACCTTGTATTGATGATTGCTGATAAACCTGCAACTGTGGCACGTGCATTAGGCGAGTTACGCCTTGAAATGGCACGCCGTATGAACATGATTGACCAAGATAAATTGGCATTCACATGGGTAACTGATTTCCCTATGTTCGAATATAACGAAGACGAAAAACGTTATGTTGCAATGCATCATCCGTTCACAATGCCACGCCATGCGGATCTTGATAAATTAGAATCCGATCCTGGCAGTGTAAAAGCGATTGCTTACGACATGGTATTGAATGGCGTAGAAATCGGTGGCGGTTCCTTGCGTATCTACCAAGCTGACGTACAAGAAAAAGTATTCAAAGCAATTGGTTTGTCTATTGAAGAAGCAAGATCTAAATTCGGCTTCATGCTTGATGCATTCCAATACGGTGCACCTCCTCATGCAGGCTGTGCATTTGGCCTTGATCGTCTTGTTATGTTGATGGCAAAACGTCAATCTATCCGCGACGTAATCGCATTCCCTAAAACTCAATCTGCTTCTGATATCATGAGCCAAGCTCCATCTGAAGTAGAACCTAAGCAATTAAAAGAGTTGCATATTAAACCAGATGTAGAAGAAGAACAAGAGCAATCTTTAGTGTAAAAACATAGGCAAGAATTGATTAAATTTGAAATGTCAAGACTTGTTAATTGCTAATCTTTCTGATACTATTTATGTATAAGATATCCCTGCCATGTGCGTGTGATATCGCAGTTTTGAGCCAACACATTTACTTTGGGAGTCTGAACTCTCGTCTGAACGTTACGCCCTTACGGGACAACTGCAGGATGAGGAGGACACCCACCTGCCCTTGCAGGATCAAAACGCGGTACATTACGGCATGGTGGGGCTTTTTTGCGTGTAAAAATAGACTGAAATATCATATACTATAAATATATCTTTGGTAAGAATTTAAACTTTTTAAAATCTTAAGAGTCCTAAATGTCATAAACGTCATAAATGTCTTGCCAATATTATCAGTGTTACCGAGTTACTGATGTTATTAGGCTTTTATGACGGGGAAGTAATTGTTTTTTGATTGAATAGTTATAGATATGAAAATACGACAGTTAAACTGAGTGAGAATTGAGGTGATAGAATGGATAGTTTGTTTGATATGACACCTACAAATACATACGAGCCGCTTCCTGTACGAATGCGTCCTACTAAACTAGATCATTTATATGGTCAAGAGAAGGCCGTAGGTAAGGGGACTTTCTTGAGAGCTATGGTAGAGAAGGATACAATACCATCTATGCTTTTTTATGGGCCTTGTGGAACGGGTAAGACTACATTAGCCGGAATCATAGCTAAGGTGAGCAATAGTTATTTTGTAAATCTGAATGCTACTAACGCTGGTATTGGTGAGTTGCGTACTATCATTGAAGACGCGCGAAAACGGGTTCGTTCTTTACAGCAACGAACAATTCTATTCCTCGATGAAATCCATCGCTTTAATAAAAGCCAACAAGATGTGTTGTTACCCTGTGTAGAGGATGGTACTATCATTCTTATTGGCGCTACTACAGAGAATCCGTTCTTTGAAGTTAATAGACCACTTTTATCTCGTTTGCGTCTTATTACATTAGAAGCACTTACACCAAAGGCTATCGGTCAAATTTTACGTCGCGCCATTACCGATGAAGAGGTAGGCCTTGGCAAACGCCATCTACAGGTAACCGATGAAGTTCTGGAGGATGTGGGGATTTTCGTCAATGGCGATGGGCGTATGGCTCTCAATATTCTTGAACAAGCAGCAGCTATGGTTCCTGATGAGGGGATGATTACTATTGAAGTTCTCGAAAAGGTCGTAGGTCGTCGCATATATACATATGATAAAAAAGGTGATAGTCATTACGATACAATTTCAGCTTTTATTAAAAGTATGCGTGGCTCCGATGTGCAGGCAACAGTACATTATTTAGCGCGTATGATTGAAGCCGGAGAGGATCCTAACTTCATTGCTCGTCGTATTGTTATTTGTGCAGCAGAGGATGTAGGTCTTGCGGATCCACAAGCTCTCATACTCGCAAATGCAGCAGCTCAAGCGGCTCATATGGTAGGTTTTCCGGAGGCGCGCATTATATTATCTGAGGCTGCGTGCTATGTTGCTCTCGCACCTAAAAGTAATTCTGCTTATGTAGCTATTGATGCCGCGATATCTGATGTGCGACATAAGGATTGTGGACAAGTACCGGATCATTTGAAAGATAGTCACTATAGCGGGGCTAGTAAATTAGGCCATGGGAAAGCTTATAAGTATGCTCATAATTATCCTAATGGATTTGTAAAACAGCAGTATTTACCAACGCCTCTAGTCGATGCAACCTACTATAAGGGCATAAAGAGAGGGACTGAGGAACAGTTACTTCACGACTGGGAGAAACGTTGTAAAAATTAACTTAATATTACGATATATGCTATAATATAATGATAAGTTAATTTACTGTAATGTTATATAAGTAAGGGGTTTGTATAGATTTATGGCAGAAGAAAATACTTCCACCAAAAGACGCAACACACGCCGTAAGCGAACAAGTACAAAACAGCAATCAAAGTCGCAAAGCTTTTCTTTGCGCAGCGAAGTGAAAGGCCTTATTGTCATTGCCTTTGCTGTGATTTCCTTTCTGGGCTTTTTTGGCTTTGAACTCGGCCTTGTAGGACAGATTTTAACAGGTATATTCCGTTATGGCTTTGGCCTAGGTGGTATTATTCCTTGTTTATGCGTTTTCTGGTTAGGTTGGAGATTATTATATAAGGATACATTTATTTCCATTACAAAACGAGGGGTTGTAATGACCTTGTTTTTCCTATTTTTGTTAGCTCTTGTTCCCTTGTGGCGAGTTCCTGAGGGGCAGGAACTCATAACTACGCAACTAGCTAATCAAGGTGGTTTCGTAGGTGGCGCAATTGCTACATTCCTTCGTACACTATTAGGTAACCTAGGGGCTATTATTCTTGATGTATTCTTACTCATAGCTTTTGGATTACTGGTGACACGTTTGTCTTTGCGTAGTGGATTACAAAAGGCTGCGGACAAAACACAGGTTGGCCTTGATGTTGCAAAAGAGGTAGCTGCTGAGAAGGTTGCTGTTGCAAAAGAAGTGTTTGAAGATTGGAATGAACAACGTAAAGAAGCGGCAGAACAGCGTAAAGCTTATAACAGGGAAAAAGATACACGCTTTGCTGATGCAGCAGATCAAGCATTAGATGCACTAGAAAAACAAGGTATTGCTACTGGTAGAGACCTCTTTGACTCTACCACAGCTATAGATGTTGATCCTATTGAAGATACAGTTACTACTATGGAGTCACAAAAAACTCCTACATCTTGGAAGGAATTGGCTGAGATAGAAGCACGTAATCGTGCGGCTGAGCAATTGGCTAATATATCTGAAGCATCTGGTGATGCGAAGTCTTATGAAGCTGATGATTTTGAACAATTCTCTGATACACATAGAACTACGAGTGATGATTATGTATATGTTCCAGATGAGGACTATGCATATACACCAGATGAAGAGTATTCAGATGAGGTTGGAATTGTAGAAAATTCTGATGATAAAGAACCAGAATTCTCTTATCAAAATACAACAATAGAGCCATTGGAAACGAATCACGGTGCTATTGCCTCCGCTGTGCCAGGAACGGGTGCAGCTGCAAGTTCTGTAAGTGCTGGAGCTGGTATGGCAGGTATGGGGTTACAAGTACCGTCCATTATTAGTACTACAGAAGATACGGCGCAAGTAGCTGTATCTAAAGATGGACAGATTCATCGGTCCTATGATAGACCTTACCATTTCCCAAGCCTAGATATTTTGGCGAAAGGGAAGGGGAGTCAAAATAATGGTGAAGAAGTAGCACAAAATGCGATGATGCTTGAACATGTATTGAGTGACTTTGGTATTACTGCAAAGGTTGTTAATGCTACACAAGGGCCAACTGTTACACGTTATGAAATTGAACCTGCACCAGGCGTGAAAGTGAGTCGTATCGTTAATTTAACAGACGATATTGCCCTCAATTTGGCAGCGCAACATATTCGTATGGAGGCTCCGATTCCAGGGAAATCTGCCATCGGTATTGAGGTCCCTAATAAAACGACAGAAGCCGTTCATTTACGCGATGTACTTGATTGCAGTGACTTTAAAGATGCTCGTGGAGGTATTCCTGTCGGTCTTGGTAAGGATATTGCAGGTAAGCCTGTTATTACGGATCTTGCGAAGATGCCTCACTTGCTCGTAGCTGGTACAACTGGCTCTGGTAAATCCGTATGTGTAAATACATTAATTTCTAGTATTCTCTTTAGCCGCAAACCGGAAGAGGTTAAGTTATTATTAATCGACCCTAAGATGGTTGAATTGTCTATTTACAATGGGATCCCGCACTTGATGGCTCCAGTTGTAACGGATATGAAAAAAGCAGCAGCTGTATTGCGTTGGGCCGTTCGTGAAATGGAGGCTCGTTATAAGGCGTTTGCTGCATCTGGTAAACGTGATATCAAGAGCTACAATGAAGCGCATCCTAAGGCTGCTATGCCGCTAATCGTGTTGATTATCGACGAGTTAGCTGACCTTATGATGACGGCTCCTGATGATATTGAAGAATCTATTAGTCGTTTAGCACAAATGGCTCGTGCCGCAGGTATTCACATGGTTCTTGCGACACAACGGCCATCTGTTAACGTTATTACCGGTTCTATTAAGGCTAATGTACCAAGCCGTATTTCCTTTGCTGTAGGCTCTCAAATTGACTCCCGTACCATTCTTGATATGGCAGGAGCAGAGAAACTATTGGGTAAAGGGGATATGTTATTTGCTCCGATTGGTGCTAATAAACCTATTCGTGTACAAGGGGCCTTCATTTCTGATGATGAGGTAGAAAAACTTGTAGAGTTTGTGAAAGCTCAACGAGAACCAGAATATGATAATACGGTAACTCAAGAAGTGGAAAAGGAAGCTGAAAAAGAATCTTATGATGCTAATGATGTTTACCGCGATGAATTATTAGAGCGAGCTGTCAATCTCGTTATGGAATCTGGTCAAGCTTCCGTATCGATGTTGCAACGTCGTTTCCGTATAGGTTACACCCGTGCGGCACGTCTTGTAGATACAATGGAAGACCTTAAAATCGTTGGCCCTAGCATGGGCAGTAAGGCTCGAGAAATTTTAATGAGCCCTGAACAAGCTAAGGCTAGATATTTCTCCAATTCCAATGATGAGCAATAATTAGCTAATTACTATATGAATATTACGTAGATTTAGAAAGGAACGAAAATGGCTGAATTAGGCGAAGAATTACGACGTGAACGGGTAAGACGTAATCTAACCTTTAAAGATGTGGAGCAAGTGCTGCACATTAAAACAACCTATTTAGAGGCTATCGAAGATGGTAACTATGATATCATTCCTGGTCAAGTCTACGTAAAAGGTTTTATTCGAAATTATGGTAACTACTTAGATCTTGATGGGGATCGCTTGGTGAAAGTATATCAGGGCCAAGTAGGAGACATAGATACCTTTTCTTTACGTTCTGTTACAAGACGGAAGGCTCAAGCAACTCCTAATTTGGTACAAAGTGAGTTTGTTGAATATCAAACATCTAAAAAGCGTATGTCCTTAGAAACGCGTCAACGAAAACGTCAACGCTCTATTGTACAAGAACGCATTATTTTAGGGATTATTTTAGTTTGTATGGCATTATTTTTACTATGGTTATTCCTGTTCTAGTATCTGATTAGGCATGATAGAAAGGCATTTACACAATCAATGGATAGATTTTTAGTAACAGAACCTTCGGATATGAAGGAACGTGGTTGGGCTGAATTAGATTTCGTTCTCATCAGTGGGGACGCTTATGTGGACCATCCATCCTTTGCGCCTGCAGTTATCGGTAGATACTTGGAATCCAAAGGTTATCGTGTAGGCATTATAGATCAACCAGATTGGAATGATGTAGAGGCTTTCAAAAAACTAGGTAAACCACGTCTAGCATCCCTTGTTACGGCAGGGAATTTAGATTCAATGCTTAATAAATTTACGGCAGCAAAGAAAGTTCGCCGTCAAGATGATTATTCTCCAGGTGGTGAGTCAGGTCATCGTCCAGATCGTGCTACCTTGGTATATGCTAACCGTATGAAGGAGGCTTACAGTGATGTACCTCTTATCATTGGTGGTATAGAAGCGTCTTTGCGTCGCTTTGGTCATTATGACTATTGGTCAGATACGGTGCGTCGATCCATCTTAGTAGATTCTAAGGCCGATGTACTCGTCTATGGCATGGGAGAACTTCAAATCGTTGAACTAGCTGATGCCTTAGATCAGGGTCGATTTAAAGAGTCTTTGCCATCTATACGTGGCATTTGCTACATGGCAAAGGAAATTCCAACCATTGACTATGTAGAGTGCCCATCGTATGAAGCTATTAAGGCGGATAAGATGGATTTTGCCGATGCATTCCGCATTCAATACGATGAACAAGATCCGTTCTATGGACGTATTGTAGTCCAAAAGCATGGTGATAGATATCTCATTCAGAACACGCCTGCCTTGCCATTGACACAGGAGGAAATGGACGGTGTCTATAACTTGCCATATACTCGAAAGTGGCATCCTAAATACGATGATAAGGGTGGTGTGCCAGCATTAAGCGAAGTTCAATTTAGCCTTGTGAGCCAACGAGGTTGCTTTGGCAGTTGTTCTTTCTGTGCTATTACTAATCACCAAGGGCGTATCATTCAGAATCGTAGTCATGAGTCTTTGATTGAAGAAGCTCACATGATGATCAAGATGGACAATTTTAAAGGGTATATTCATGATGTAGGGGGTCCTACGGCAAACTTCCGCCATCTAGCTTGCGATAAACAAGCTGTCTATGGTGCGTGTAAAGGTCGTACTTGTGCGGCTCCAGAGCCTTGTGAAAACTTGAATACAAATCATGATGACTATATTGCTTTACTGCGTAAATTACGTAAACTAAAAGGTGTAAAAAAGGTATTTGTTCGTTCTGGTTTGCGTTATGACTATGTACTAGCCGATAACAATAAAGATTTTGTGCGGGAACTTTGCGAGTTTCACGTAAGTGGGCAGCTAAAGGTAGCTCCAGAACATGTATCTAAACGGGTTACCAATATGATGGGGAAAGCTGGTAAAGAAGAATTCCTAACCTTTAAGTCTTGGTTTGAAGAGGCAAATAAAAAGCTTGGTAAGAAACAATACTTAGTGCCGTACTTTATGAGCTCTCATCCCGGTTGTGCCCTAGAGGATGCTATTGAATTAGCGGAATTTTTACGAGATCACCATATGTACCCAGAGCAAGTACAGGATTTTATTCCTACGCCGGGTAGCCTTTCTACTTGTATGTATTATACGGGCATTAATCCACTAGATGGAAAACCTGTTTATGTTGCTAAAAAGGGTAGAGATAAAGCAAAACAGCGCGCATTGATGCAGTTTAAAAATATTGAAAACTATGACCTTGTTAAAGAGGCTCTCATAGAAGCCAATCGACGTGATTTAATTGGCTTTGGCCCAGAATGTTTAATTCCACCCCGACCAATTGGTGGAAATTCTAAGCGTATTAGCCAATCTAGTAAATCTCGTAATGGCAAACGAGGTTGCGAATCTAGGAATCGATGCCAGACTGGAAAAAAACGTAGTAGAGATGTGACTAAAGTTCGTACATCTAATAAAAGTTTTGGTGGTCGTTACATGTAGGGAGTAGCTCTAGCTACTCTCATTTTAAGATACTTTATGTCTTATGGGAGGCATATATGAAACGATGGATTGCTCCGAGCATCTTAGCATTATTTGTGGTAGGAATGTTGATCTATGGCATAAACTTTTACCAACAAGAACAAATAGAACAGGCCAAAGAGCCTATTCGTGGTGAAATTATAGTCTATACGGACTTACCTAATACTTTGACAGCTATGCTTGCTGAGCGTTATGAAGAGGAACAAAAGGTAAAAGTCACTGTAATGCCTCTTACAGAGGAACAAATGTCGCAACGGTCGGCTTCTACAGTGGCTGATACTTCTGGTGATTTGGTGCTAACTTCTGAAGATAATCTCGTAATTGGTGCCAATGCAGGTAAATATATGCCCATCGTCAATGAACGTATTGACGAGGTACGTGATAATCTAAAGGATCCAAATGGCTATTGGGTTGGTATTTGGTATGATCCCATCGTATTTGTTCAGAATGATACCTTCCATAATGGCATTGGTAAATATATTACTACATGGGATACATTGGGAAAACAAGGTGATTGGTCTATCGTTATGACTGATTTTGTAGCATCTCAGAATGCGGCCAATTTGCTATATAATATGGTAGAGTATAAAGGGGAACCAGAGGCTCTTGAATACTTGTATAGTTTGAAGCCCCATGTGGTTCAACATGCTAAATTTTTGTCTACTCCAATACGACTAACTGCGCTAGGGGAGACAAATATTGGTATTGGTAACTTGTCTGATGCGGCGCAATATAGTCATCATGGGTATCCAATTAAGATCATTTATCCTAAAGATGGTACGTCTTATTATGTGACTGGTGCTGCCGTTTTAAAAAATTCAAAACATAAAGCAGATAGTGTAGAGTTTATTAATTGGTTACTATCTTCTAAAACGGCGAAATATATGGTAGAAAAGAATTTTACTTATATATTTACTAATCCTGAGATGGATGAGCCAAAAGATTCTATGGGGCATGATTTAGTATTATGGCCTGTGAATGGTGGTTATACTCTAGAAGGTAAAAAGTTACTATTAAATCATTGGGTTAGCCAAGTACGATTCCGTAAGGACTAAGTCAGTTGTATAAATCCAAGAAATAAATAAGAATCTAGTGACGAAAGGATATAGAATGGGGAAAAAATTAGGATATGTTAGCCTAGGTTGTGCTAAAAATTTAGTAGATACAGAGGTAATGTTAGGCTTATTGCGAGATAATGGCTATTCGATTACAGAAGACTTAAGCGAAGCAGATCTTATCGTTGTAAATACCTGTACTTTTATTGAAAAAGCTAAGGCTGAGTCTATAAATACTATACTTGAGGTTGCCCAATATAAGGAGGATGGTACTTGTAAGGGCCTCATCGTAGCAGGTTGTCTTAGCCAACAGTATCAGGATGAATTATTCCAAGAAATTCCTGAAATTGATGCATTAATCGGTACCGGTGCATGGGATCAAGTTATGGTAGCCGTTGATGCTATTGAGCACGGCAATCGCAGTTGTATCATGGAAAATATTACGAATATCTATGATGAGCGCATGCCTCGTATTCAAACAACACCTCGTTATAGTGCATATGTAAAAATTGCAGAAGGCTGTAATAACGGGTGTACATTCTGTATTATTCCTAAGGTACGTGGTGCATTCCGTAGTCGTACTATCGAGTCTATTAAGGCTGAAGTGGAACGATTGGCTGCGACAGGGGTTAAGGAAATTGTTCTTATCGCTCAAGATACAACAAGTTATGGTATTGACCTTAATGATGGAAAACCATTGTTGACGACATTGTTAAAGGAATTAACAACTGTAGAAGGTATAGAATGGATTCGCATGCTATACCTATATCCGACATTCTTCTCTGATGAATTGTTAGATATTATCGTTAATGAGCCAAAGCTTTGTAAATATGTAGATATTCCATTGCAACATGTTAATAACGATATTTTGAAACAAATGAATCGCCGAGACGATCGCAATGATATTGAGCGCTTGCTTAAGAAGATTAGAAATGCACCGACTCATATTACATTGCGCACCTCTATCATCGTTGGATTTCCTGGTGAAACAGATGAACAATTTGAGGAACTTTGTGACTTTGTAAAAGAAATCAAATTCGATAATATGGGCGTATTTACGTATTCTCAAGAGGATGGTACACCAGCTGGTGCTCGTGAAGACCAAATACCAGAAGAGGTCAAAGAAGAGCGTTATCACGTTCTTATGTCCATCCAAGCTGCTATCTCTGAAGAGAATAATCGCAATTTAGAAGGTACCATTGATTATGCGATGGTAGAGGAAATCGAAGAAGGCGAGAATAACACATTGCTTGCAAAAGGTCGATTGAAATCTCAAGCACCTGATGTAGATGGTAATATGTACATTGAAGACTGCGGTGAAGACATTCAACCTGGTGATATTCTTAAGGTACAAGTAGAGCAAGGCTTTGCTTATGATGTAGTAGCTACAGTTGTAGAATAATGCACAGTTCGATATATTCGATTGTGGAGGTGATCTGATGATTGTAGAACTTATTTCTACAGGTTCAGAATTATTGTTAGGTGATACAGTAAATACGAATGTATCATGGCTAGCACAAGAGTTGAATAAACTAGGATATACCATTGCCCATCAATCGGTGGTAGGTGATAATCCGAAACGAATGGCTGAAGTTTTTCAGCTCGCTAGTACAAGGGCTGATATTATTATTAGTACTGGTGGGCTAGGACCTACGCAGGGCGATATTACACGTAATGTACTTGCCGATTCAATTGGCAGACCTATTGTATTTAATCAAGAGGCCATGGATGAGCTTGAAAGATTCTTTAAAAGTGTAAACCGTACTATACCTGATGCGAGTCGGCGAGAAGCACAATTACCAGAAGGGGCGAAAGTATTATATAACCCTGTTGGAGTTGCACCAGGTGTCGTCGTTGAAGATGGAGATACTACATACATACTTCTGCCAGGTCCTCCTGGTGAAATGAAGGGTATGTTCCAAGAGAGCGTAGTTCCTTATTTGAATAACCGATTTGGTTCTCAAGGTGTTGTTACATCTTATCGTTATGGTGTGTATGATATTCGTGAAATCGATTTAGAAAGCACCTTGATGGATCTCATTAAGCAGCAATCAAATCCAACCATAGCTTTACTCATTAAAAAAGGTTATATCGAAGTACGCATTACGGCTAAAGCTGAAACATTAGAAGCGGCCCAAGACCTACTAAATCCATGGGATGCAATCATACGAGAGCGATTAGGTTCTCGCGTAGGACGCGACTTAACGATTTCTATGGAGGAAACTCTAGGCCGAACCTTGTTAGAGAAACATAGTACTATTAGTACTGCTGAATCATGTACATCAGGATTAGTTGGTAAGCTTCTTACTAATGTCAGTGGTAGTAGTGAGTACTATATGGGTGGTGTCATTTCGTATAGTAATGATTTGAAACATCGTGTTTTAGGTGTACCACAAGATATGTTAGATATATATGGCGCTGTTAGTGAACAAGTGGCTAAGGCTATGGCAGAGGGGGCACGAACTGTTGGCCAAACAACATATGCTGTTTCTACAACGGGGATAGCCGGTCCTGGTGGAGGAACTCAAGAAAAGCCCGTTGGACTAGTGTGGTTTGGTGTTACTGGTCCACATGGCACAGTGGCCCATAAAGCTAATTTAATTGGCAATCGAGAAGATATTAGACAAAGTGCGGCAGAGCTAGCACTATACTATGTTTATACTTATATAACAGAAAAGGAGAAATAAAATAATGGCTGTAGATGGCAGACAAGCAGCGTTGGATAACGCGTTAAAACAAATCGAAAAAGATTTTGGTAAAGGTGCTATTATGCGTCTTGGTGAAGCGGCAGATCGCATGAATGTAGAGGTGATTTCCTCTGGTTCTCTTGCTATCGATATTGCTGTTGGTGTAGGTGGTTTCCCTCGTGGCCGTGTAATTGAAATCTACGGTCCAGAATCTTCTGGTAAAACAACAGTGGCTCTTCACGCTGTAGCAGAAGCTCAAAAACAAGGTGGTATTGCGGCATTTATTGATGCGGAGCATGCGATGGATCCTGTATATGCTCGCAACTTGGGGGTAGACATCAATAATTTGTTGATTTCTCAACCAGATAATGGAGAACAAGCTCTAGAAATTACAGAAGCTCTTGTTCGCAGTGGTGCAGTAGATATCGTTGTAGTTGACTCCGTAGCGGCTTTGGTTCCTAAAGCGGAAATCGATGGTGAAATGGGTGACGCTCACGTAGGTTTACAAGCTCGTTTGATGAGTAAAGCTTTGCGCAAATTGACTGGTATCATCAGTAAATCCAAAACAGTTGTTATCTTCATCAACCAATTGCGTGAAAAAGTAGGTGTTATGTTCGGTAATCCTGAAACAACAACTGGTGGTCGTGCGTTGAAATTCTATTCTTCCGTGCGACTTGATGTTCGTAAAGGGGAATTAATTAAAGCAAATAACGAAAATGTTGGCGCTCGAACAAAAGTCAAAGTTGTCAAAAATAAGGTGGCACCTCCATTTAAGACAGCTGAATTTGATTTGATGTATGGCGAAGGTATCTCTAAAACTGGCACACTTATTGATATTGGTACAAATATGGAAATTATTAATAAATCTGGTGCTTGGTACTCCTATAATGGGGAACGTATGGGGCAAGGTAAGGAAGCGGCTAAACAATACTTGTTAGAGAATCCACAAATAGCTGATGAAATCGATCGCATTATTCGTGATACATTGGCTGTTGGCACTGAAGAAATCGATGTAATTGGTGAAGAAGTAACTGAAGAAGTATAATCATGAGTGACGAAACGATGCAAGCTGCTATGGATCAAGCGTATCGCTTCCTAGCCCAACGCTTCCTTAGTTCTTATGAGCTGACGAAAAAAATGAGACGTAAACAATTCGAGGACCCTATCATTGAGAGGGTCCTTGAGCGCCTTAGAGATTATGATTACATTAATGATGAACGTTTATCTGAGCAGGTATTAGCGTATTTGATGAAAGAACAGAAATACGGTGCTTATATGATTAAGCAAAAAATGAAACTTAGAGGACTTGCGATTCCTCAAGAAATTTCTGCTTATGATGAGGTAAAAGCTGCTTATCGGGTGGTAGAGAAAAAATTTGGATCTATTCTCAATGAAGAAAAGACTCCTCGGGTAAAAGTTTTTAGTTTTCTCAAATACAGGGGGTTCTCAACAAGCACAATTCAAGTTGTATGCAATGATTTTTATGAATAAATTCTGCTTTTTGAGAGGCCTTGGTAGGCTTGTAAAATCTTGACAGAAAGGGCTTTGAAGTCTAAAATTAATAATAGCCTTATTTATTTATATGATGATATGGCTAATTGATAATTTAATGCATAAAGGGCATAAAAAGGAGCATGAAAGCTCAATTTTGAGAAATAAAAAGGAGGTGAAAGAAATTTTAGAGTATAGTCTAATTGCAGTGGTAATGGTACTGATTGGACTAGGGGTAGGCTATTTTTTAAGAAAAAATATTGCTGAAGGAAAACTGAATCAAGCTGAACAAGAGGCTGCTCGCATCATTGCAAATGGTGAACGCACAGCTGAGTCTAAAAAGAAAGAAGCTTTATTAGAAGCGAAAGAAGAAATTCATAAGCTCCGTTCTGATGTAGAACGAGAAAATAAAGATCGTCGTTCTGAACTTCAACGTATGGAACGTCGTATTCTTCAAAAAGAAGAATCTTTGGATAAAAAATTAGACAATATTGAGCACAAAGAGGAAGCTTTACATCGCAAAGAAGCTGACTTAGCCCAAAGCCGTGAAAAGGTAGAAGCTTTGTATGAAAAACAAATGGCAGAATTGGAACGTATTTCTGGCATGACGTTCGAAGAAGCAAAAAATATCTTGTTAACGAATGTGGAACAAGAAATCCGTCATGAAACGGCGATTATGGTTAAGGAAATGGAGCAGCAAGCTAAGGATGAAGCGGAGAAAAAAGCGAAAGAAATTATCTCCTCTGCTATCCAACGTTGTGCAGCTGACCATGTAGCGGAAACTACCGTATCCGTAGTGGCATTGCCTAATGATGAAATGAAGGGGCGCATTATCGGTCGTGAGGGCCGTAACATTCGTGCACTCGAAACATTAACAGGTATTGATTTGATTATCGATGACACACCAGAAGCAGTTATTCTTTCCGGCTTCGATCCAATTCGTCGTGAAGTGGCTCGTATTGCGCTGGAAAAATTGATTGTAGATGGTCGTATCCATCCAGCTCGTATTGAAGAAATGGTTGGTAAAGCTCGTAAAGAGGTGGACCAAACTATTAAAGAGGCTGGTGAACAAGCGACATTTGAAGCTGATGTTCATGGCTTACATCCTGAAATTGTTAAGATTTTAGGCCGTTTGAAATATCGTACTAGTTATGGTCAAAACGTATTGAAACATTCCATTGAAGTATCTCATTTAGCAGGTTTAATGGCAGCTGAACTAGGCTGTGATGTAACTTTGGCTAAACGAGGTGGTTTGATTCATGATATTGGTAAAGCATTAGACCGTGAACTTGAAGGTTCTCATGTTCAAATCGGTGTTGATGTGGCTCGTAAATATCGTGAAAGTGCAGCAGTAATTAACTGTATTGGTGCTCATCATGGTGATGAAGAGTTCCAAACCGTAGAAGCTGTATTAGTAGCTGCCGCTGATGCTATCTCCGCTGCCCGTCCAGGAGCACGTCGAGAAACATTAGAAAACTACTTAAAACGTTTATCTAAATTGGAAGAAATCGCTGAATCCTTCGAAGGCGTTGAAAAATGTTTTGCTATTCAAGCCGGTCGTGAGATTCGCGTTGTAGTAAAACCGGATAAGATTGATGAAGCTGAGTCTACATTACTTGTTCGGAATATCGTAAAACGCATCGAGTCAGAACTTGAATATCCAGGCCAAATTAAGGTCGTAATTATTCGTGAAACTCGCGTTGTGGATTACGCAAAATAATATGCTATAAGCGATAAGTATAGGCTGCAATGTTTTCATTGCAGCCTATTGTTATCAAAGTTTCGGTAATTATATATTGCTATATACGGCGTATAGGAATCATCATTTACATTGCGTTGTAGATGATGATTCCTATGATTCGTATCAAGTTATTTATACTTTTTTAATAATTTAATTGATTGAAATGCTTTACAAATAGAGGATTTTTTATTTGTATATAGAATTAATATATATATGGGGAAGGAGGCGTTGGCTATGAGCCGATATTTTGAAAATGAGTTGATTGAACAAATCAAAGATGCTAATGATATCGTGTCAGTTGTATCCGAGCATGTAGCCTTAAAGAAACGCGGCAAGAACTATTGGGGTTGTTGTCCATTTCATAATGAAAAAACGCCATCCTTTAGTGTAGCCCCTGAAAAGGGTTTTTATTATTGCTTTGGGTGCCATGCATCAGGAAATGCTATTAAATTTCTTATGGAATTAGAGCATTTAACCTTTGTAGAAGCCCTAGAGCGGCTAGCTAATCGAGCTAATATTCCATTGCCAGGGGCGAAACTTTCACCTGAACAAAGAGCTAGAGATGAAAGGCGCAAAAAACTGTATGAAGCTTCTGATTTAGCGTCTACCTTTTTCCATAACTGTCTCACTCAAACGTCTATTGGTAAAGTGGGATTAGATTATTTGAAAAAGCGAGGGCTCACACAAGAGACCATAGAAACATTTAAGCTTGGTTTTGCTCCTGATGGTTGGGATAAGTTATATCGTGCCTTTCATGAGCGTGGCATTGATGATTCCATTCTTTTAGAGTTGAATCTTGTCCGAAAGAACCAAAAGGGTCAATTTTATGACTTCTTCAGAAATAGAATTATGTTCCCTATTATGGATGGTAAAGGGCGAGTAGTTGCTTTTGGTGGACGCGTTATGGATGATAGTACACCAAAATATTTAAACTCTCCAGAGTCATCAATCTTTGAAAAAGGTAAACTCTTATTTGCCTTTGATAAGGCTTATAAATCTATTCGTGAGGAAAAACAAGCTATTCTTGTAGAAGGCTATATGGATGTTATATCCGCTCATAATCATGGTGTTACTAATGTAGTCGCATCATTGGGGACTGCTTATACAAGAGATCATGGGCATATCTTGATGAGGCAAGCTGAAGAAATCGTGTTAGCTTATGATATGGATGGTGCTGGTCGTCAAGCGGCTGCTAGGGCTATTGAATTATTGCAAAATACGGATTTTAAGGTGCGTGTCCTTGCCATGCCAGACGGTAAAGATCCAGATGATTATGTGCGTAATCATGGGGGACAGGCATTTAAGGAGTTAGTTGCTAAAGCTGTTAAACCTCTTGATTATCTATTAAGTGAGTCTTTGATTAAACACGATACAAATGATACAGAAGGGAAGCAGGCTGTTATGGCAGATGTTTTCCCATATATTGCAAATATAGATAGTCAAACACAGAGAGATGATGCTTTAAAAACATTGGCATTGCCATTATGGCTTGATAATAGTACTATTTTTAGATACTTTAGAGATTATGTGAAAAAAGGACAAATTGAATTAGTGGATACTGCATCAACACCTTTGCCAACACAGGATTTACCAAAGGGGGATGCGGAAAAATTATTGTCCTTAGCTTTCACAGATGGCGAAGTATTACAACATATGATGAGCTATTTGCCATTAGAGGACTTTGAAAAAATTGAATATCGAGGTATAATAGAAAAGCTATTCACCTTGTATAAGTCCGAAGGTCGTCTAGATGAAACTGCAATTCAATCTGTTTTATCTTCTCAAGAATACGATATTTACTCTAGGTTGGTCGTCATGAGTGACGATGACTACAAGGTACAAGTGCCTGCATTAATCCGCAAGATAAGGCTCCATTCATTGCGTGAACAGTATAAAGCGCATTCAATTATGGCGGATCAATTAAAACGAGCAGGAGATTCGACGTTTATTAGCGAATTACATAAGTGTCAGGAAATACAGAATTTAATTAGAGAATGGTCTAAGTAAATCATTAATGGTTAAAAAGGAGAGCGCTGTGGCTAAGAAAGTACAAAAAAGTCAAATAGAGGAGATTGTTGAGCAACTTCTTGAAAAAGGCCGTAAGAGCGGTGTGTTGACACAATCCGAGATTTCAGATGCTCTTCATGAGCAGACGGAAATTACTGCGGAACAATTAGATGATATTTATACGACTTTGGGTAAATTGAATGTTGAGATTGTGGCAGATATTGATGCTGATGATACAGATAGTCATACAATTGAAACGGATGAAGATGAAGACGAAGTTTCTAGCGAGAAGAAAATTTCTATCGATTTAAGTGTTGATTCTGGTGTTAATATTGATGACCCTGTACGAATGTACCTAAAAGAGATTGGTCGCGTACCATTGCTTTCAGCTGACGAAGAAATCGTATTAGCTAAGCAAATCGAAGCTGGTGCACAAGAGGATGCTACATATAAAGATATTCAACTTAGCAAAAAGGCTAAGAAAAAATTGGTAGATGCTAACTTGCGATTAGTTGTAAGTATCGCGAAACGTTATGTAGGTCGCGGTATGTTGTTCTTGGATCTAATCCAAGAAGGTAACCTAGGTCTGATTAAAGCGGTAGATAAATTCGATTATACTAAAGGTTATAAATTTTCAACGTATGCTACATGGTGGATTCGTCAAGCGATTACGCGTGCTATTGCAGACCAAGCTCGTACGATTCGTATTCCTGTACATATGGTAGAAACAATTAATAAATTGATTCGTATTTCTAGACAATTGTTGCAAGACAAAGGTCGTGAGCCATTGCCAGAAGAAATTGCTGAAGGTATGGGAATTACTGTAGAGCGGGTACGTGAAATTCAAAAGATCGCCCAAGAGCCAGTATCCTTGGAAACTCCGATTGGTGAAGAGGAAGATTCCCATTTAGGGGACTTCATCGAGGACCAAGATGCAATTGCTCCAGATGATGCAGCTAGCTACATTTTATTGCAAGAACAAATTGAAGATGTATTTACATGCTTGACTGATCGTGAGCAACAAGTATTGATTTTACGTTTTGGTTTGAAGGATGGTAAGCCTCGTACATTGGAAGAAGTTGGTCAACATTTCAATGTTACACGTGAACGTATTCGTCAGATTGAAGGTAAAGCGCTTACTAAATTGCGCAACCGCGGTAAACGTGATAAAATCAAAGATTTCTTATAATATTTTGAATCTCTTAAGGGTTGTAATGCAGTGTTGTATAGCACTGTATTGCAACCCTTTTGTGTTATAATAAAAAATGGTAATATCTTACAATAAAAAGTAATTTATGATAAGACTTACGTAATAGACAAGCGTTTCATGTAATAGCGATAAGTTTTATGTAATAGATATAAGTTGAAAGCTTATGTAATAGATAGGAGATATAATGTTTACAGTTACTAAACGGTTAGAGGTGAGTGCATCTCATCAATTAAAACTAGATTATCCGAGTAAATGTCAAAATCTTCATGGGCATAACTGGATTATTACAGTTCATGCACGTTCTGAAGAGTTAGATCATAATGGGATGGTCATCGACTTTACGATTATTAAAGAAAAAATTCATGGTCGATTGGACCATCGCCATATCAACGATGTACTAGGCGATATAAATCCTACTGCGGAGAATATGGCAAAATGGATCGCTGATGAATTGGGCCCAAAATGCTTTAAAGTAGAGATTCAAGAATCTGAAGGGAACACAGCTATTTATGAACGTGATTGAGATTTTTGCCTCTATTGATGGGGAAGGTAGTCGGCAAGGCTTGCTGACTACATTTTTACGCCTCCATGATTGCAATATTCGCTGTTCCTATTGCGACACGACTTATAGCTATGGCATTGATAGTGTTTTCACAGAGATGACTATATGTGAGGTGGCGGATGTTATTGAAAGCTTAGGCAATCATCGCATTACTATTACTGGTGGGGAGCCTCTATTACAAGAAGCTGCTGTTGTAGAGTTAATTGATGAATTAAATCGTCGGAAGGCTTTAAAGATACAAAACAGTCCATCAAGTCAAAGTGATTTGAATCCTATCAATGATGTAGATAAATTTGATAAACGAAAGATACCTAATATTAGCTATTATGATTTCAATATTGAAACAAATGGCACAATTGTACCGAGCTTTCATAGAGATAATGTGTGGTTTACCTACGATTATAAAACGCCGTCCTCTTTAGCTGAAGAGTCTATGAATATAGATATATTCAAGGTGGCTACAGAACGTGATTTGATTAAGTTTGTCGTTGGTTCTCCAGAAGATTTGGATCGTATGCGTCACATAATTGGTAAATATTCTACAAAGGCTCAAATATATGTATCTCCTGTATGGGGGAAGATTGAGGCGGCATCAATTATCGAGTATATGAAAGCATATAATTTGCAGAATGTACGATTCCAACTGCAAATCCATAAATTTGTCTGGGATCCAGATGCAAAGGGTGTATAGTATTGTTAGGCTGTATAGTATCAGTATCTTTTCTATGGTATGATATGAGGTCTGATGAAATCTTGATATAAAGGGGTAAATATGGATACAAAAAAAATAGAATCGCTTATATATCAGTTGTTAGAAGCATTAGGTGAGGATCCTAATCGGGACGGTTTGTTAGAAACGCCGAAACGGGTGGCTCAAATGATGGAAGAGGTATATGAAGGCATTCAGTATACAAATGCTGAGATTGCAGACATGTATGGTAAGACCTTCGCTGTAGATACAAATCAAATGGTAGTAGTAAAGGATATTACTTGCTTCTCTCATTGTGAACATCATATGGCATTGATGTATGATATGAGTATCAGTATTGGGTACATTCCAAAAGGTCGTGTCATAGGTTTATCTAAGATTCCCCGCATAGCTGAAATGTGCTGCAAGCGTTTACAACTACAAGAAAAAATTGGTGAAGATATTGCGGAAGTAATTTCTTTAGCAACAGGGTCTGATGATGTTATTGTGCATATTACATCGTCTCACAGCTGCATGAGTGCACGAGGTATTAAATCTACAGATAGCCAAACGACTACACTAACTACTAAAGGCGTATTTAACGAAGATCATATGATTCACCGTTTTATGCTAATGAAACAGTCTTAAGATTTGAGTTGCCTTGACTAAATAATAGTCTATTCGGTATAATTAATAAGCTAGAAACTAACTGAGGGCCTATAGCTCAGGGGTAGAGCAACCGGCTCATAACCGGTCGGTCCCTGGTTCGAACCCAGGTGGGCCCACCATTATGTTGATATCTACCGTCCTTGAGATTTCAAGGGCGGTTATTTTTATATGTAACTCATTTTGAGGCAACATAATAGATATTATTTCAGAATAGTATTGTATTTAGACATATATAAACGAGAACAAATAAGTAAGAAAATAATCAAGAATTAGTAATTACGAATAAATAATTAGTGATAGTAGAGGAAGTTATGGAACCTAGACCTATGATGGACCGCCTAGAAGCGGTATTCTCAATCGTACCAAAGGCTCATGCCATTGCCGATATCGGTACCGATCATGGCTATTTAGCGGTAGAGCTCATCAACCGTCAACGCGCTGAATATGTCATTGCCGGTGATGTACATAAAGGTCCGTTAGAGTCTGCAAGATCATATGTTGAGTCTTGTGGACTAGCCGATAAAGTAGATTGTCGTTTAGGCGATGGTCTTAAAGTGACAGAAAAGGGCGAGTTGAACGGCGCCATTTGTTGTGGTATGGGTGGATTTTTAATGCGAGATATTGTAGATGCAGGCCCAGAACCATTAGAGTTCTATGTACTCCAACCACAGAATGGACAAAAAGAATTACGTCAATATATGGTTCAAAAGGGATATGTTATTGTTCTAGAAATTATCGTAGAAGATGCTGGTAAGCTCTATACAGCATTTTTAGCCGTGCGCAATGACTGCGTGGAAGCTTATACAGGTATGACTGAATATGTAGATGTTTATCAATCGTTACCGGAAGACTCCTTGTTGTGGTCTGTAGGGGCTTTATTGGAACAAGATAGACCACCACTTTGGATGAAATATATAGAGTATTTAATATATCAACGACAATGTGCATTAGATGATATGACAGAGAAATTAAATCATACTGATAAATATCAGGATTTAGAGCAGGAAGTTAATTTTCTTCGTAATCTTTTAGAGAATAAATAGAAAGAAGTGAGTTGTATGATAACGGTTCAACAAGTTATTACCTTGATGGAGCAATTAGCACCGCGTTCTTATGCAGAGTCTTGGGATAATGTAGGTTTAATGGTGGGCGATCGGAATGTAGTTGTTACAGGTGTAGTGACTACGTTAGACGTAACAGAAGAAACCGTAGAATATGCTATTGAACAAAATTGTAATTTAATTGTTAGCCACCACCCATTAATCTTTAAAGGGTTGAAACAGATATCATGTGATACTGCTCATGGGCGTACGATTAATAAGCTGATTCAACATAAGATTGCCGTATATAGTGCTCATACAAATCTTGATATCGCACCAGGCGGTCTAAATGATATGTTGGCGAAGCAATTGGGACTTATAGATATTAAGGGCTTCATTAAAACTGGTGAAGAGGCGCTTTATAAGGTGACCACTTTTGTACCTGAAAGCTCGGCTGATGCGGTTCGATTGGCGATGGGTGATGCAGGGGCAGGCCGAATTGGTAATTACGAGCATTGCAGTTTCAGTATCCATGGGGAAGGACGCTTTGTTGGTAATGAAGATTCTCATCCTGTCATTGGGGCAGCTGGTGCTTTGACAGTGGTTCCTGAGGTACAAGTGAATGCTATCGTTGATGGTACGCATTTAAGCAAAGTCGTAGCGGCTATGAAAGCTGCTCATCCATATGAAGAAGTTGCTTATGAGGTTTTGAATATAGTCGAGCCTACTAGTTCAACTCAATATCTAGGACGGGTAGGTCGCTTGCCTAATGCATTAAACTTAGATTCTTTCCGTGAGTGGGTACAAGAAGCGTTGCCTGATGCTAACATTCGTTTTGCTGGTATTGTGCCGAAAGCGATTCAATCCATTGCTTTATGCTCTGGTGCAGGTGCAGAATTTATTAAGGATGCTGCCCGGTTACATGTAGATGCCTATATTACAGGTGATGTGAAGTATCATGAGGCGCAAATGGCTAAGGAATTAGGCTTACTCGTAGTTGATGCGGGGCATTTTGGAACTGAGTCTATAGTGGCACATGGTTTACGTGACTATTTAATCTCTGCAGGGCTTGCTGTTCCTGTGAAAGCTTTCACAGAACAAAATGATTTCTTCTTTGTGTAATGATGCATTTTCTTGCAACAAATTGTTAGCTATGATAAACTGAATTGAAGCAAGTATGAAAGACGGTTGCGAGTCTATAAGACTCGAGGAAAGTCCGAGCTCCATAGGGCAGGATGCCAGATAACGTCTGGCGAGGGTAACCTTAGGGAAAGTGCCATAGAAAAGGAAACCGCCACGTAAGTGGTAAGGGTGGAAAGGTGAGGTAAGAGCTCACCAGCAGTCTGGTAACAGGCTGGCTCGGTAAACCCCATCCGGAGCAAGACCGAATAGGGAAGGGTTAAGGGTGGTCCCGCCTACCTTCCGGGTTGTGTCGCTCGAGCGTGCAGGTGACTGTACGCCTAGAAAGATAATCGTCACCGCGCAAGTGGAACAGAACTCGGCTTATTGATTGCTTGCTTCTATATTTAACATATAATTGATAGTATATAAGATTGTAGATCTTTGTTAGGAGAACTTCATGGCAATTACAGCAATTACTAGTGTACAAGAATTTGATGAGAAAGTGCTTGGCGCTAAAGGTTTAGCTATTGTTGATTTTTGGGCTGGTTGGTGCGAACCATGCACTGTTATGCGCCCAGAGATTGAAGATGTAGCAGAGCGTTTAAAAGGTCAAGTAGAATTCTTTAGTGTTAATGCAGAAGATAAAAATCTTCGCGGTATTTTGTTAAAAGAAGATGTTGATGGTATTCCATCCTTAGTATTCTTCCGCGATGGCAAAATGCTCGATTCCCTTGTGGGCTATAAAAAAGCAGATATGCTTGAGTCTCTAATAAAGGAAGTTATCTGATTAATTAATAACTAGGAATTCTTAGGAAATGAATAACATGAGGCTGTATATAAGGAAAGTTAATTTCTTATATACAGCTTTTTTGTTAAATTTCATAGTTTTCAAAAATGTTAAGTGATATAATAAAATAGTAGAAATATGATTGTCATCATGTTGGTTGAACTTCTTCAAAGTGATAGAGGACGCTAATAAAATGATTTCCGTCATAAACGTTGTAGTTTATTAAGTAATATAATTATATTGCGCAAAGTTGTTGTAAGGAGGCTATATTCCATGAAGAATCGTATAAATAGTTTGTGGACACTCTTCCAAGAACGCCGTTTGAGTCGACGAACATTTATGAAATCCTGTGTAGCACTCACTGCTATTTTAGGACTACCTCCAACGATGTTAGACACCGTTGTTAAGGCTGCCGAAACAACTGAATTACCTACAGTGATTTGGTTGCATGGTCATGAATGTACTGGTTGTAGTGAATCTTTTATCCGTTCATCCTCTCCCTTTACTTCTGATGTTATTTTAAACATGATCTCTTTAGAATATGATGATACTTTGGCGGCAGCGTCTGGTGCACCATTAGAGGAACATTTAGAAAAAATCATCAAAGAAAAAGCCGGTAAATATATCTTGGCTGTTGAAGGTGGCGTACCACTTGATGAAGATGGTGTTTATTGCACAGTAGGTGGACGTACATTTAAAGAATCCCTATTAGAAGCAGCTAAAGGAGCTGCAGCAATCATAGAATATGGTTCTTGTGCTTCTTGGGGCGGTATACAGGCGGCAAAACCAAATCCAACAAATACAGTTTCTGTATCTTCCGTTGTATCTGGCAAGCCAATTATTAAGGTCCCTGGTTGTCCTCCAATTCCAGAGGTTATGACTGGCGTAATCATGCACTATGCATTATTCGGTCAAATTCCACCTCTTGATTCTCAAGGCCGTCCTAAACAATTTTATGGCAATCGTATTCACGACACATGCTACCGTCGTGCCTTCTTTGACTCTGGACTTTTTGTTGAAAAATTCGACGATGATGCATCCAAATCTGGTTGGTGTTTGTATAAAGTAGGTTGTCGTGGACCTCAAACATATAATTCTTGTGGTAACTTGCGTTGGTGGAATGGTTTATCCTATCCAATTCAATCCGGTCACGGTTGTATTGGTTGCTCTGAAAAGGGCTTTTGGGATAATGACGTATTCTACAAACGTTTACCAGATATTCCATTGGCTAATACCATCACGACTGCTGATACAATCGGTACAGTAGCTGCTGTTGGTGCTACTGCAGCAGTTATCGTTCATGGTGCTGCAACTCTTACGCGTAATAAAATTCTTGATATGAAAGAAGAAAAACGCTTAAAAGAACAAGGCTTATGGGATGAAAAGAAACATAATAATGGAGGAGGTCACTAATGAAACGCGTAGTAGTAGATCCGATTTCCCGTATTGAAGGTCATTTACGGGTTGAAATAAAAGTTGATGAAGCGAGTGGTAAAGTAGAGGATGCATTGTCTTCTGGTACTGCTTGGCGCGGTATCGAACTTGTTGCTAAAGACCGCGATCCTCGTGACCTTTGGGCGTTCGTACAACGTATTTGTGGTGTATGTACTACAACACATGCCTTGGCTTCGTTAAGAGCTGTTGAAGATGCGCTTGGTATTACAATTCCTAAAAATGCAAACTATATACGTAATATTATGCATAGTAGTCTAGATGTGCATGATCATATTGTGCATTTCTATCATTTACATGCCCTTGACTGGGTTAGCCCGGTAGCAGCTCTTAGTGCCGACCCTGCTAAAACCGCACAATTACAAAATGATGTATTGGCTACATATAATGTAAGCGGTTTAGCACCTGCTGAAACAGCATCCAAAGACTCTGCTTATCCTAAAGAGTTTCCTAAGGCTACTACAGCCTACTTTACGGCTGTACAGCAAAAGGTTAAGAAAATAGTTGAATCTGGTCAATTAGGTATTTTCTCTGCGCAATGGTGGGATCATCCTGATTATAATTTGTTGCCACCAGAGGTTCATTTGATGGCTGTATCCCATTACTTGAATATTCTTGACCGTCAACGGGATATTGTAATTCCTCACGTTGTATTTGGTGGTAAAAACCCTCATCCTCATTACATTGTAGGTGGCATGCCATGTTCTATCTCGATGAATGATATGAATGCACCTATCAATACACAACGCCTAGGAGCTGTTGAACAATCTATTGCATTAGCTAAAGACTTAGTAGATAATTTTTATTTACCAGATTTACTAGCTATTGGCAAAATCTATGTAGAAAAAGGTATGATTGATGGTGGTGGGCTTGCGAAGAAACGTGTTATGTCTTATGGTGATTATCCAGATGATACTTACACAGGCACTTCTAATGGTGACTATCATAAGAAATGTATTGTTCGTTCCAATGGCGTCGTTGAAAACTTTGCGTTAGGTGTAGATAAAGCAACCTTCATCCCATTAGAAGGTAAGGATTTTATGGATCCTCAATATCTTAGTGAAGAGGTTGATCATTCCTGGTTTACATACCCGGACGGAACAAAAACACTTCATCCTATTGAAGGTGTTACTGATCCTAAATTTACGGGTCCTAAATCTGGTACAAAAGAAAAATGGGAATTCCTTGATGAAGATAAAAAATACTCTTGGATTAAATCTCCAACTTTCAAAGGGAAAACCGCAGAGGTTGGTCCATTAGCAAAATATATTGTTGTGTATACAAAAGTAAAACAAGGCATAATCAAAGACCCAACTTGGGCTGAATCTATGATTGTTCGTCAAATTGATACAGTATCACAAGTATTGGGTGTACCAGCTCATGTATGGATGACTACTATGGTGGGACGTACAGCATGTCGTGGCCTTGATGCACAAGTGGCAGCAAATATTAGTCAATACTTCTTTAACAAACTTGTATCTAATATCAAAAATGGTGATACTACAGTAGCAGATATGACTAAATTTGAGCCAAACACATGGGATAAAGATGCTAAAGGTGTTGGTCTTGTAGATGCGCCTCGTGGTGGTTTGGGTCATTGGATACATATTAAAGATGGACGCTCTGCAAACTATCAATGTATCGTACCATCTACATGGAATGCGTGCCCTAAAACTGCAGCTAATGAACATGGTGCCTATGAAGATTCCATGATTGATACACATGTAAAAATTGCAGATAAACCACTTGAAATTTTGAAGGTAATTCACTCCTTTGATCCATGCCTCGCATGTGCAACCCATTTATACAATAAAAAAGGCGAAAAAATTGTTTCCGTCAATACAGATGCATTGTGTAAATAAAGGGTGGTGGGTTTATGTTAATACATACTGACAAAAAGGCGTATGTCGTATTTAGTCTATGGCTGCGCATATTCCACTGGACTATGGTGCTTAGTGTAACGGCTTTATTCTGGACAGGACTATATATTGGTGATCCAGGCTTTGCTGCGATTACGGGTAACCCTGAACCAACTTTTGCTATTGATGGCTGGTTCTCTATGGAAACTATGCGGCGTATTCATTTCATTGCAGGTGTTATCTTAACATTCTCCTTTATCTTCCGTTTTGCAGGCGCTCTTTGGAACCGAGGGGATAGATTATTACCTAAATTCCGTCAAAAACGGTATTGGTACGGTCTTAAAGAAACAACATTGCACTATTTAATGATTCCTCAAAAACATGAACATCATTGGCTTCGTAATTCCTTAGCTAGAACTGCGTATATGATGGTATACATTATGTTCTTCTTTGAAATTTTAACGGGTTTTGCAATGTATTCGATGGTTAATCCTAATGGTATTCTAGGAACTTTATTTGCACCAGTGATTACATTATTTGGTGGTGAATATAAAGTCCATGTTATCCATCACTACATTGCGTGGGGATTCTTGTTCTTTACTATTGTTCACGTGTATATGGCATTCCGAGAAGACGTTATGGAGGAATCCGGCGAAGTATCTGCTATGGTTTCGGGTATGAAATATTACGCTCATGACCCAATTGATATTGAAGACCTCAATGGTAAACGCCGTCGTGGGGAACGTATTGATAAACCATCTGGTACTACATATCGTCCAAGTGATCCTAATGATCCTAGAGAAAGAGAATTACAAGAAAATGACTAATACAAGTACTGATATCATCAGTGGCTTGAAACAATACGCGGACTCAGAGGGTCCGCGTATTGATTTAAACAGCCTTTATGATGATGGAGATAATGAAATTGTCCTACTTGGAGTCGGTAATATTTTGCTTACCGATGAGGGGTTAGGTGTTCATGTAGTAAAAGAATTGAAAGAATCTTTCACATTTACACCTGCAATTTCCATTATTGATGGTGGCACTATGGGGATGGAATTACTCACGTATATGCGTGGTATGAAGAAAATTCTTCTTGTAGACGCTATTAATGGTGGAGATGCTCCAGGAACTATATATGAATTTCCTCATAAGGAATTGGAACAATATTTTACGGAACATATTTCTGTACATGAAGTAGGAATGCAAGATATTTTACGCATCCGTGCTATTCAAGAAGATCCATTAGAAGATGCAGTGGTTATTGGTGTAGAACCGGAATCATTGGAAATTGGTTTTGAACCTAGCGAGCCGGTACAATGTGCCTTGCCTGAGGTTAAAAAACGTATTTTGCATGTCCTACGAGAATGGGGCGTAACAGTTGAGCCTAAAGCATAACGTGGAAATTTCATATAATGTATAGATAGCTTATAGAATGTAAAGATAGTTTCTGTATAGGAGTATTTATGATTGAAAATTATGGTAATGTTCGCGCCGTTTTAAATGAGTTGCGTTTGGCTCTAAAGAATTTGCGTGAAAATGGTGAGACATATTCGATTTATATTGAAAAAACAGGTTTAACAGAGGAAGAACAAGTTGAAGTATTAGAAACACTTGGACGCGGTCATATTACGATTAACTTTAATGAAACTGATCAACCTGTAGAATGGTATGAATCACAATTTTCTGGAATCTGGATTGGGACTTATAAAAATGGTCGCGATGATTCCATTTTACATACAGTAGAGGTTGCTAAATATCCAGTTGTAGCTGGTGCTTATATAGAAGATATGGAACTGGCGGAGGAAGATTTACAATCTTGGATTGATGCTGCTGGATTATAGTAAAGGAGACCCTTAACGGGTCTCTTTTTCATGAAAAATAGATGAAATTAGGCGTTTTTGATAATTTTATGATAAAAATTCATATAAATTTTTGATTAATAGTTGATAAAGCCAGAAATAATCGTATTTATTTATGTAATATTAAAATAAATATTTTTTATAAATTGCTTTATTAAGTAGTCTTACAAATAAATAAATATAAAATTAATTCGTTTAGCTTATATAAAGGATAAATGAAGTGCTTCATTGGCGTTTTACAGAGAAATAGCTTATTTACTGGCTTTATAAACATTATTAGGCCTATTGTTAACCTTTAGCATTTGCCTTAATTTACTAATTAACATAAAATATGTGAGTAAAATACTTTGGAGGATTTATGTTACTTTCTATTGTAGTGCCTGTATATAACGAAGAGGAAAATATAGCGAACTTTTATAAAGCTGTAACTGATGTTATGTCAGGTCTCACGTATGATTATGAATTAATCTTCGTGGATGATGGATCTAGTGATTCGTCAGCTATGATACTGCGTGAAATTGCATTCAATGATAAACATGTTAAAGTGTTATTGCTAGCTCGTAACTTTGGGCATCAAACGGCACTTACATGTGGGCTTGATTATGCTCATGGCGATGCAGTCATTACAATGGACGGTGATATGCAGCATCCACCTGCATTGATTCCTGAACTAGTTCGGTTGTGGGAATCAGGGTATGACGTGGTGCGTACCATACGCGATTCAACTGATGACGCTAGTTGGGCTAAATCTTTCACATCTAAGTATTATTACAAACTGATGAACAAAATGGCCGATGTTCCTATTGTTGAAGGTGGGTCCGATTTCCGCCTCATGAATAGTAAAGCATTGGGCACGTTGAAACGATTCAGAGAACATGGTCGATTTTTGCGTGGTATTGTCGGCGCCTTAGGGTACAGACAAGCAGAGTTGCACTTTGTGGCACCACCTCGATTTGCAGGTGTCTCAAAGTTTAGTGTGCGTAAAATGATTCGATTTGCTCTCGATGGTGTAACCGCTTTTTCAAGGGTGCCTTTACGGGCCGCCTTGTATGTAGGTGTACTTTGTGGTGGAATGAGCTTTTTGCTCATCTTACATCTTTTGTATGTATATCTTACAGGACAAGCTTTGAATGGGTGGACAACCTTGGGTGTATCAATCTTGTTTATTGGTGGAATTCAACTCGTCGGACTGGGAATTATTGGCGAGTATGTAGGTCGTATTTTTGAAGAGGTGAAGCAACGGCCTTTGTATTGGGTTAAGTCAGCTATAAATTTTGAAGAGCATGAAGAGGCTCCGTTACTCGGACCAAGTAGTGCAGATGTTTTTATGGCACCAGAGGCTTATACTAACAAAAGCAAAGAAGACTAGCTGTATTTGTGAATGCAAATAAATAGACGGTTAGTATATTTTGAATAAATAACTTACTTTAAAAGTTTTTTGGAAAGGAAGCATATGAAGTCAAAATATAGTAAGGTTAAAATAACGGCATTAACATTAACTTTTGTGTGTGCCACAACAGCCATGGTTGGCGCAACAACATTACAATATGGTGATAAGGGCAAAAGTGTTACAGCGGTTCAACAACAACTAATTAAACACGGCTATAATGCTACAGATAAAAATGGTGTATATGGTAAGGAAACGAAGTGGGCAGTTCGTCTGTTCCAACAAGATCGTGGCCTTCCGGTGGATGGTATCGTAGGCCCTGCTACGTATAATGCATTGATGGGTGCGCCTCGTTCTACGAAGGCAGTATTGACCCAAAATGCAGCGACTAAAGCAGTAGCAACGAAATCCGCTTTTACAAACAGTAATGCGACATCCCGTCGTATCGCTGGTCATTCCATTAATGGCAAGAACGTTAAATTAAACAATATTACGAAAAATGAAACACCTAGTAGCATTCACGCAATCTTGGCAGAAGCTGACAAATACCGTGGTGTACCATATGTATTTGGCGGTACAACTCCAAGTGGCTTTGACTGCTCCGGTTATGTTAAATATGTATTTGAAAAACAAGGTATTTCTTTACCGCGTTTGGCAGATGAACAGTATAACGTAGGTGTTGAAGTTTCTCGTGCGAACTTGAAAGCAGGGGATTTGGTATTCTTCGAAACCTATGAACCAGGTCCATCTCACTCCGGTATTTATATTGGCGATGGCAAGTTCATCAGCGCCACTTCCAGTCGTGGTGTTGCAGTAGCAGATCTTGATACTGGCTATTGGGGTGAACGTTACATCGGCGCAAAACGCGTTGTACGCTAATTTAATAACTAGCTATAAAAGAGGCTATACGAATCAATTTTGTTTTGTTGATTTGTATAACCTCTTTTTATGTTTATTATTTATGACTTAACTAGCATTGACTAAATTTGACCTTTACTTTTATTGTAAAAAATATGGATTTAAAATTATATTTTTTGCGGTTTGCTTGAATTGGTGTGAAAGTGCGTAAATTCCGCATAATCTCAATGTTTTTAATAGATTTTATATCGTTTTTGAGTTATAATGAAGAGTAAATAATTTTAGGAGGAATATACACATGAAGGGTAATGAACTGCGTCAAGCATACTTGCAGTTTTTTGAAAGTAAAGGACATTTAAAATTAGATAGTTTTTCTCTTATACCAGAAAACGATCCGTCTTTGTTATTGATTGGGGCAGGTATGGCGCCATTGAAGCCGTTCTTTACAGGTAAGTTGGTACCTCCTTGTCACCGTATTACAACAAGCCAAAAGTGTATGCGTACCGGTGACCTTGAAAACGTAGGTCGTACGGCTCGTCACCATACATTCTTTGAAATGCTTGGTAACTTCTCCTTCGGTGATTACTTCAAAAAAGAAGCGATTCACTGGGCATGGGAGTTCTTAACTGAAGTTATTAAACTCGATAAAAATAGACTATATGTCACTGTATATCCAGATGACCAAGAAGCGTATGATACATGGCATAATGATTGTGGTGTAGAGGAAAGCCATATTACACGCCTTGAAGATAACTTCTGGGAAATTGGTGAAGGCCCATGTGGTCCTGACAGTGAAATTTTCTTCGACCAAGGTCCTGAACATGGTTGTGATGACCCTAATTGCGCACCAGGTTGTGACTGTGATCGCTATCTTGAAATCTGGAACTTAGTATTTACACAATTCAATAAAATGCCAGATGGGTCTTATGAACCATTACAACACAAAAATATTGATACAGGCGCCGGTCTTGAACGATTGGCTTCCGTATTACAAGGTTGTAAAACAAATTTTGAAACCGATTTGATTTTCCCAATTATTGAAGCCACTGCAAAACGGGCCGGTGTGAAATATAACGAAGATCCAAATACAGATGTTTCTTTGAAGGTTATTGCTGACCATGCTCGTGCTGTCACTGCATTGATCTCCGATGGCGTATTGCCATCCAACGAAGGTCGCGGCTACGTATTGCGTCGTATTTTACGCCGTGCTGTACGTCATGGCCGTTTACTTGGTATTGAAGGTATCTTCCTAACACCACTTATTGATGTAGTCGTAGACATTCTTGGCCATGGTATTAAATCCATCGCTGAAAAACAAGACTTCGTTAAGCGTGTTGTACAAAATGAAGAAGAACGCTTTAACCAAACATTGGAACAAGGTCTTGAGTTATTAAACTCCTTGATTGATACACTTGCTGCTGAAAAAGCAACTGTTGTTCCTGGTACAGAAGTATTTAAACTATATGATACATATGGATTCCCTTGGGAATTAACAGAGGAAATAGCTTCTGAACGCGGCTTTACAATCGACCATGAAGGTTTTGAAGCTGCTATGAAAGAACAACGCGAACGCGCTCGTGAAGCTCGTGTAAAAGAAGATGCGAAGGTAGCAACACCAGACATTACATTCTTGAAAGATGAAGAACTTGTTGAAGATGAGGCAGAAACTGCATCCGCCGTATTGATGCTTGGTAAAGGTTCTGAACGCTTGCAAACAGCAGCTGATGGCGATGAAATTACTGTTATCGTACGCACTACTCCTTTCCATGCTGAAGGGGGCGGTCAATTAGGTGATACAGGCTTTATCGTAGGCCCAATGGGTAAGGTAGAGGTTCATAATACAAAACGTTTACCAGAAGGTACTGTATATCATATCGGTACTGTTGTAGAAGGTTCTATTTCTGAAGGTGACGATGTAACGCTTGAAGTGGATATAAATCGTCGCGCAGCAATGGCCCGCAACCATACAGCAACACACTTGTTACATGCAGCATTGAAAAAGGTTCTTGGCGAGCATGTTAACCAAGCTGGTTCTCTAGTAACTCCTGATTACTTGCGTTTTGACTTCACTCATTTCTCCCCTGTAACACAAGAGGAACTTGATCAAATCGAAGCACTTGTAAACGAAGAAATTTTAAAAGCTACGGACCTAGCTATCGCTGAAATGTCCATGGACGAAGCAAAAGCGAAAGGTGCGATGGCACTCTTTGGAGATAAATATGGTGATGTAGTTCGCGTTGTAGAGGTTCCTGGCTTCTCCGTTGAATTATGTGGTGGTTCTCATGTAGGCAACACAGCTTTCATTAGTTCCTTCCGTTTAACATCTGAAGCTGGTATCGGTTCTGGTGTACGTCGTATTGAAGCGATTACAGGTCGTGCAGCTCTCGATGCAGCAAAACAAGATCGTTTGACTATTGAACGCATGGCAAGCGAGCTTAAAACTAAAGCACCTCAAATAGAAGAACGCTTACACCAAGTGTTGACAGAAGCTAAAGACACAGCAAAAGAATTAGAACAAATTCGTAAAGAAGTTTCTGCAGCGGGTGCAGCTGACATCGTTGCTGGTAAAGTTGTGATAGGTGATGTTGAATTTGTTGCCGCAGCTGTAAAGGCGTCCTCCATCGATGAATTGCGTGATTTAGCTGATATGGGCCTTGATAAATTGAATGGCTCTGGTGTGGTTCTTGTAGGCGCTGCTATGGGTGATGATAAGGTAAACTTTGTATGTAAAGTATCTAAAGATGTTGTTGCTAAAGGTGCAAAAGCAGGTAATATTGTTAAAGCAGCAGCTCAAGTAGCTGGAGGTAATGGCGGTGGCCGTCCGGATATGGCACAAGCAGGTGGCAAAGAGCCAGCTAAATTAATGGAAGCATTAAAAGCTGGTGGTGAAGCCTTAAAATCTATGTTACAATAGGCATATAATTTTATAATTATACTTGTATCTGTTATAGAAATTTTTTATAATGCATAAAAAGTTACTGACTTTGTAGCTTTAATTCAAGTATAATAGTAGGTGAGATTTCACTTGTATAGTGAAATCTGCCGATGTAATAAAAAGGAGGGATACGATGAACGTTTCAGATGAAACCATGTTATTCCGTAAAGTAGACGATGAACCGATGACCGCTGAAGAGGTGCTTACGCGTGTTTATCAATCTATTCAAGAAAAAGGTTACAATCCAATTAATCAAATCTTAGGGTATCTAATCTCTGGAGATCCTGCGTATATAACAAGTTATAATAATGCGCGTTCCGATATCCGCCGTTTAGAGCGTGATGACTTGATTGAAGAATTGTTGAAAGAATACGCAAAGGCTAAACAATTATAATGAGAATTATGTCATTAGATGTAGGCAGCCGTACTATTGGTATTGCCTGTAGCGATGCACTGCTCATGACTGCACAAGGTATTGAAACCATTCGTAGAACATCTCTGGAAAAAGACTTTAATCGCTTACAAGAACTCATTTCTGAATATGAAGTACATGAACTTGTGGTAGGTATGCCGAAAAATATGAATGGTACAAAAGGTGAACGGGCTGAAAAGACTGAAGAATTCGTTGCAAAAATGAAGGAAGTCATCGATTTACCTGTTACATATTGGGATGAGCGGTTATCTACTGTTATGGCTGAACGTCAACTCATCGCAGCTGACGTGAGCCGTAAAAAGCGTAAATCCGTTATCGATAAAATGGCAGCGGTTGTAATTTTGCAAGGATATCTAGATCGCTTGCAGTTTAATAAATAAGTATTTTTCCTTAAGGAGGGTTTCCAATGGTTGACCAAAATTTTGAAGGTGAAGTGTATTATTTGGAATTCGAAGACGAACATGGTAATAAACAATACTTCACAGAAGATGTTATCTTGAGCCATGAAGGTCAAGAGTATGCCGTTCTTGTACATGTACAAGATGAAGATGCCGATCATGAAGGTCAAGATGACACATACATGATCTTGGCTCGCATCGAAACAAATGAAGAAGGCGTAGAAGAATACGTACCTTTGGATGAAGAAGATGAAAACTTTGAAACTCTAGTAAAATTGTATGAAGACATGGATGAAGACGAATAATCGTTTTTAGCATAAATTTAGCGTGTTGTCAGTGGACAATGCGCTATTTTTATTTTGTTATACCTTATCATTGTTGTACAAAGAAGGGACTTCATTCATGCTAAGGGCATAACAAATATATAAAATTAATATATTGCATAAAATGGAATAAGTGGAATCATTGCCCTTTTATATAGGGGAAATATAGAGTTTATGGTATAATGAATTGATATACTGTTATGTTACAGAAAGGAACTCAACAACGTGAGAAAAGCCTTAAGATATATTTTGATCCTAGTTATTGTAGGTATATTAATTATTGGTGGAGGCCTAGGTGCATTGTACTTTGTACCGAATACCTTTGCTCAAGATGATGGAACACAAGTAGTCGTTATTGAAAAAGGTCAAACGGGTACTGAAATTGCAGATATGCTTTTTGAAAGAGGGCTTATTCGTTCAACTCAAGGCTTTAAGCTCTGGTTATATTTGAGCGGTACCAATGATAAGCTTCAAACTGGCCATTATCAAATACCTAATAAAGTAACTGTGCGCGAACTCATTTCTTTGTTACAAGAAGGTCATGTAGAATCTATTCGTGTTACAATTCCAGAAGGATATACAGTTGGTGATATTGCTATCGTTCTTGAAAAGAATCAAATTATGAAGGCGAAGGACTTCTTAGCTGAAGCTAAGACCTATGTACCATACCCTTATATGAAAGGTACAAAACCTGCTACATATCCTGTAGAAGGCTTCTTGTTCCCAAGCACGTATGAAATCCCTGTAGGTGCTACGCCTCGTGATGTTATTCAAATGATGGCTGACGAAATGAATCGTTACCTTACACCAGCTGTGAAGAAACAAATTCAAGCTCAACATATGAGTATTCATGACTTTGTAACCTTGGCGTCTATTGTTGAACGAGAATCTTTATTTGATGCAGACCGTCCAACTATTGCAGGGGTATTCAAAAAGCGTCTAGCTCATGGTATTCCATTGCAATCTGATGCGACTATTTCCTATGTACTTGGCTATGCGAAAGAAAATGTAACGATTGGTGATACACAATTGCAAAGCCCATATAATACATATGTATCTAAAGGTTTACCACCAGGACCAATTGCAAATCCTGGTAAAAAAGCTCTAGATGCAGTATTACATTCTGAAAATACAGATTATTTATACTTCGTAGCAGATAAAGAGGGGCATAATCACTTCTCTAAATCTTACGAAGAACATTTAGCAGCGGTTAATAAAATTTATGGTGCTGACACAGTAAAAAATTCTTCTGCTAATACGGAAGTAGCTGCACAAGCTGGTCCTAACTATGACGTAGCAGTAGCGACTACAGAGCCTAATTATAATTATAGTTCTGCAGAAGCGGTGGAAGCAGATTCTCAATATGTTGACGTAGAACCTAGTTATAAATACACACCAACTACAGTTCCAGCAGCTGAGATTCCAGATCCGGTACCAGGTTCAACACAAAATCAATCATCGACGCAAGTTACGCCAACTGCTCCATCCTATGGAAATAATACAAATACCAATACGTATGTACCAACGACGACACCTGTACCTGAATCGATGCAGAACGTTATTCCTAATGCACAACAAGTACCACAAATTCAGGTAGAACCTGCAAATCCTGCTGAACGCTCTACGTTGGTAGTTCCTAGTGGTACTAACAATAGATAATGTAGGAGATTTAATCTACTTTCATGACATTAAATGATATTTTAAATGAACAGCGTATTTACGCGATGATTAATGATGTGCCGATTTTACGAGAATCTGAGGTTCATCTATTTGAAGAATTAATAGGTTTGTACCGGCCCACCTCTGTGTTAGAGGTGGGCACCGCCATTGGTTACTCCGCTTTGTTGATGGCTCCGCTACTTTACGAGGAAGAGGGGCATATTACATCCATTGAACTGGATGATGTGCGTTACGAAATGGCGAAATACTATATTAACCAATCCGATTATGCTGATAAAATTACATTGCTGAAAGGCGATGCGTCTCAAGTCTTAACGGAACTCACAGGCGAATATGATCTAGTGTTTTTAGATGGTCCAAAGGGGCAATATTTAAAACAACTTGAACTTATTCTGCCACATGTGAAAGAAGGGGGCGTCATTCTTGCAGATAATGTACTCTTTAGAGGCTATGTAAGGGGCGATAAGGAACCACCAAAACGGTTCAAAACTATCGTAAAACGGTTACAAGAATACTTAACATATGTTGAAAATAAAGAATTGTTTAACACTACTATTTACCCAATGGGTGATGGTATGAGTGTGAGTGTGTGGAAAGGGCACAACAAATAATGGCAGAACACTTTATGGAATTGCTTTGTCCTGCAGGTAATATGGACAAGCTTAAAATGGCTATCCGCTATGGTGCGGATGCCGTATATTGCGCAGGTAAACGCTTTGGCTTGCGCGCAGGCAACTCTAATTTCTCCGACGAGGAATTAAAGGAAGCTGTAGAATTTGTACATGCACATGGTAAAAAGATTCATGTTACATGTAATATCATTCCTCACAACGAGGACTTCGAAGGTTTAGAGGACTATTTGAAATTCCTTGAAAGTATCGGTGTTGATGCTATCATCGTTGCAGACATGGGGATTTTTAGCCTTGCTAAGCGCGTGGCTCCAGGTTTAGAGCTTCACGTAAGTACACAAGCTTCCACTACGAATTGGCATACAGTTCAAATGTGGAAAGAACTTGGTGCCACACGTGTTGTAGCGGCTCGCGAAGTATCCTTAGCAGACCTTAAAGAAATGAAGGATCATGTAGATATTGAAATTGAGTCCTTCGTACATGGTTCTATGTGTATTTCTTACTCTGGTCGCTGCTTATTGTCTAACTATATGACAGGTAATCGCGATGCGAACCGTGGTCAATGTTCTCAATCTTGTCGATGGAAATATTCTCTTGTGGAATCTAATCGACCTGGTGAATATTACCCAATCGAAGAAGATGAACATGGCACGTATATCTTTAACTCTAAAGACTTGTGTTTAATTCACCGCATTCCAGATCTATATGAAGCTGGTATTGATAGTCTTAAAATCGAAGGTCGCATGAAATCCGTTCACTACTGTGCCACAGTGGCAAAAGTATATCGCACAGCGATTGATACATACCTTAAAGAAGGTAAAGATTGGTACGTTCGTCCAGAATGGATTGCAGAATTAGAAAAGATTTCCCATCGCCCTTATACAGACGGCTTTGCTGAAGGTCGTCCTGATGAAACGGCGCAAAACTATGGTAAATCTACGAATACTCAAAGTCATGACTTCATCGGTTTAGTTATGGGCTACAACGAAGAAGAAAAATACGTTGATCTTGAACAACGTAATAACTTCAAGGTGGGCGATAAGGTAGAATTCTGCCAGCCAAAAGGAGAACTAGTTGAAACTGTTATAGAAAAAATGACAGATGAAGATGGTAATCCTATCGATGTAGCACCGCATGCACAAATGAAAGTACGCATTTACATGGATACACCACTTGAAACGTACTCCATGATGCGCCGTGAGTGCAAACCTAAAGAGGATGAATAGTTTATGAGCAGTACAGCTTTAGAGCCGAGTAAATCAATCGGTGCATTTCCAGATGTACCCGATTTAGCAACCTCTGGAGAAGAAGCGTATGTGTACTTTCACATTGATCCTAAGCATACGAATTTCATCAATCGCATCATTGAAGGCTATGAATATTTAGGTGTTATGACCTCTGTAGAGGCGAGTGGGCGCTGCATGTTGCGTTGCACACCATCTACAAGGTCCTTGGCGCTTGAAGTATTAAGTAGCTTATCCGACTATGTCACTATAGAAGGTTAAGTATAATTTTGATTGTAAATCGTATGAGGGAATTTTATGACTATACTAGATTTACAATTACATCAAATGTATACAAATTATAGAGAAATGAGAGTATATCTATGAAACAATCTATTTTGAAACGCGCATTATTAACAGCTTGCCTTGGAGTATCGATGGCAGGTGTAGCTATGGCGGGTCCTGTTGGTCCTGTAATCATTCCTCAAGCAGGAGATGTGGTTGTTATCAACCACGGTCCTGATATGACGTTTACAGGGAATATCAATTTTGATGTGGAAAGCCAAACTAACAACAATTTACAAATTGGCTCTACTGTGATTCCTAATGTAGTATATGGTGCGGCATTCAATAAATCTGGTGCACCAGATACCATCATCCCGGCTCAAACCTATGTATATGTAGGCACAAAAGACGGGGCGAATGCTTTCACAGAAGCTAGCGATGCAGATAAAAAAGGTGCAAGCTGGAATGTGGAAACATTGAAGAAAACTAAATCTGGCGATGTACAATTGGCGAGCCGTGGCGTTCCTGAAAAACCGTTGGCTAACCAAGTGGCGACCATTAAAGACTCCATTATGCTTAGCGCTGTAGACCTCAGTACAACAGAGGTGGGCCGCAATAGCAAGGGTGTTTTATACATGACCGTGCCTAAGGAATTGAAATTGACTGCTGACACAGGTATTCCTGATGACGTGCGCGAAACGATGCCAGCCATGTTCCGCGGCAAGATGGGTGACTCCCTCATGGTAAACCTCATGCCTCTAAATGAAGAAGAGAAGCAACAATTAGCGGCAAATCCTCATAATGCAAATGCAATCGTATTTAACCGTGGTATGAATATGGCAAAAATGATCGGCTCTTCTGCGCGTACAAGCAAGGTGTATACATACATGAAGGACCATTATTTGAACCTTGTTATCGTAGCGAAAGATTATGATGATAACGGTGCTCGCGGTAGTGGCGTTATGATGGTATCTAAACAAGATAACTCTAATGACGTGCTCTTAACACTCTATAAAGGTCCAGATCTTTCCACTAGCAAATTGGAAAAAGTAATTGGTGCTATGCTGTCTACAAACTTCAAACGTTAATAGAGCTAGCAAAATTTTCAAAGGTTAATAGATCTTACAAAACGGCTCGATACATTCGGGCCGTTATTTTTAATGTATAGAATTTATAAAATTTCCAGTTAAACTGTATTGAATTTTTTAATTCTCTATGATACTATAATCTAGTAAAAGTGATGCAAAGGACATGATTCTTTTATCCCTGTGTACCAGAGAGAGGCAGATGCTGGAAATGCCTTACACATATATTTGAGTTACCCCCTTTAAACTGATTTGTCGAACCTAAGTAGGCAAATACGGCCGCCACCGTTATCGGGCTTAATGAAGTGAATTAACTATACACATATATTCGTATAGGTAGTTAACTAGGGTGGAACCGCGAATGATCTTCGTCCCTTGTTTGTAGGGATAGAAGGTCTTTTTTTATTACCCAATTTCTTCAAGATATTTACTCAATGTACATGTATTGTGTGGCACGTGAGCATATTGGTAACAGTAAAAAATCGATGCTATCCTAGTTTATAAATTGGAGGAAAGAAAAATGGCAGATGTAAAAATCATTTTACCTGATGGTAGTGCGAAGGAATATGCTGCTGGCACTACTCTTGGGGAAGCAGTAAAACAACTATCTAACAGCTTGGCTAAAAAAGTACTAGCTGCTAACGTAAATGGCGAATTAACAGACCTTCGCGAAGAACTTGTAGATGGTTCTGAAGTAGCATTCTTAACATTCGAAGAAGATGGTGGTAAACATACATTGCGCCACACAGCTTCTCATATCTTGGCTCAAGCTGTCAAACGTTTATGGCCTGAAGCTAAATTGGCTATTGGACCAGCTATCGACAAAGGTTTCTACTATGATATCGATATGGAACATACTTTGACTCCTGAAGATTTGGGTAAAATCGAAAAGGAAATGAGCCGTATTGTAAAAGAAAATTTACCGATTACTAAATCCGTTATGCCTCGTCAAGAAGCTATCGAATTTTTCAAAGCTAAAAATGAAGACTACAAGGTAGAATTGATTCAAGACCTTCCTGAAGATGCAATCATCTCTTGCTACTCTCAAGGGGATTTCATCGATCTTTGCGCAGGACCTCACGTGGCATCCACTGGCAAGGTGAAAGCTTTCAAATTACAAAGCATTGCAGGTGCATACTGGCGCGGCGATGAAAAGAATAAAATGTTGCAACGTATTTATGGTACAGCATTCGAGAAAAAAGAAGAATTAGATGCGTATCTTCATATGCTTGAAGAAGCGGCTAAACGGGATCATCGTAAACTTGGTAAAGAACTTGGTTTGTTCGTTATCAAAGAAGAAGGTCCTGGTTTCCCATTCTTCTTACCAAAAGGTATGGCTCTTCGCAACGAATTAGAAAACTTCTGGCGTGAAGTTCACCATGATTTTGACTATGAAGAAATTCGTACACCTATCATCTTGAGTAAACATTTGTGGGAAACTTCTGGTCACTGGGATCATTACCGTGAAAATATGTATACTACAATCATCGACGATGAAGAATATGCAATTAAACCTATGAACTGCCCAGGTGGTATCTTGGTTTACCAAAACGAAATGCATTCCTATCGTGACTTCCCATTGCGTTACGCTGAACTCGGTTTAGTTCACCGTCATGAATTATCCGGTGCATTACATGGCTTATTCCGTGTACGTGCATTCACACAAGACGATGCTCATGTATTCATGTTGCCAGATCAAATGCAAACTGAGTTGATGAAAGTTATCGAATTGTTCGACCGTATCTATAGTCAATTCGGCTTGAAATATCATGTAGAACTGTCCACTAAACCTGATAATGCAATGGGTGATGACGCAATTTGGGAAGCAGCGACAGAAGCATTGCGTAATGCTATCGAAGCGAAAGGTATTCCATACGTAATCAACCCTGGCGACGGCGCATTCTACGGTCCTAAACTTGACTACCATATCGAAGACTCCTTAGGTCGTACATGGCAATGTGGTACTATTCAATTGGATATGAACTTGCCTGAACGGTTCCAAATTGAATACATTGGTGAAGATGGTCAAAAACATCGTCCTATCATGATTCACCGTGCATGCTTCGGCTCTATGGAACGTTTCATTGGTATCTTAACTGAACACTATGCAGGCGCATTCCCAACATGGATGGCTCCTGTACAAGTTAAAATTTTGCCTATCTCTGAAAAACATGTTGAATATGCTAAGGAATTGGCAAAACAAATGCACCGCGACTATGTACGCGTAGAAGTAGACGATCGCAGTGAAAAAATCGGCTATAAAATCCGCCAAGCACAAATGGCAAAAGTTCCTTACATGCTTGTTGTGGGTGATAAAGAAGTTGAAGAAGGCACAGTTAACGTTCGTAAACACGGTGGTGATGAATTAGGTTCTGTACCATTTGAAGAATTCTTTAATTCTATTAAGATTGAAATTAAAGAACGTAATTAATTAAATATCTATTGTTTATATTGATAAAAATCCCCCTCACATCTTGCACAATTATAATTAGTCTGTATAATTTATTAGTGGTGAGATTATATGAGGGGGATTTTATTATTATATTCTCTTTAATTGTTACCTGTGAGTAGCGAAAGGAAATGACTATGAAAGAAGTAAATTCATACGGTTGGAAAGCTGTTATTGGTTCATCTATAGGTTATGCCATGGATGGGTTTGATCTCTTGATTCTTGGCTTTATGCTAACCTTGATTTCAGGGGACTTAGGCTTGACTACTGGTCAAGCAGGTTCACTTGTGACGTGGACCTTGGTAGGTGCCGTAATCGGTGGTTTTATCTTTGGTACCTTGTCAGATAAGTTTGGTCGTGTTCGTGTGTTGACATGGACTATTGTATTATTTGCTGTATTCACTGGGCTTTGTGCTTTTGCACAAGGTTATTGGGATCTTCTCATATATCGTACAATTGCCGGCATCGGTCTAGGCGGTGAATTCGGTATTGGTATGGCTTTAGCAGCTGAAGTTTGGCCGGCACAACACCGTGCAAAGGCAACAAGCTATGTTGCCATCGGTTGGCAGTTAGGCGTATTGGCCGCAGCACTGTTAACTCCCGTATTACTTCCTTATATTGGTTGGCGTGGTATGTTCCTGGTTGGCATTATTCCTGCCTTTGTGGCATGGATTTTCCGTGCGAAATTACATGAACCAGAAATCTTTGTTCAAAGTAAAGAAATTAAGGACCATTCCTATACGAACTCATTCAAGTTATTAGTAAAAGATGTAAGAACTACAAAAACATCTATAGGTGTTGCTGTTTTAACATCTGTTCAAAACTTTGGTTATTACGGTATTATGATCTGGTTGCCTAACTTCTTGAGTAAGCAATTAGGTTTTTCTCTTACAAAATCGGGTCTGTGGACTGCCGTAACTGTATGTGGCATGATGCTTGGCATTTGGTTATTCGGACGATTGGCGGATAAAATTGGTCGTAAACCAACATTTATCTTGTTCCAAGTATGTGCTGTGGCATCTATCTTGATTTACTCTCAACTATCTGATCCAACAGCTATGCTATTTGCCGGCGCTATTCTAGGGGCCTCTGTAAATGGCATGATGGGTGGCTACGGTGCCTTAATGGCAGAAGCTTATCCAACAAGTGCTCGCGCAACGGCTCAAAATGTATTATTTAACATCGGTCGCGCTGTAGGTGGCTTTAGCCCAATGGTAGTAGGTATGATTATCTCAATGTACTCGTACCAAGTGGCAATTGCATTCTTGGCTATTATCTATGTAATCGATATATTGGCAACCGTATTCTTGATTCCGGAACTTAAAGGTAAGGAATTAGAATAAATAATTGTTTGTGAAAGCTTTACATCGAAAAGAATATAGACGTTTTATATTGAAACTCATATAAAAATCAAGAGGCTCTGTCTTAAGACAGAGCCTTTTATAGTATGTTTAATTTAAAATATTAGAATTATTTAGAGTGTTTGGTCTATTTAGAATATTTAGACTTACGCAATTCCAATCCAATGCCAGTATGTCAGTGCAAATACGAGCATCATGACATAGCCGATGATGGTTAAGGGAATCCCTGTAGTCATAAATGTTTTTACATCGAATGTATCTGTACCATAAGCTACCATGCCTTGTGGTGAGTTTACTGGTAATACCAGACCAAAGCAGATTGCATATTGCATGAGCATTGTTACGCCAAGCGGATTAAGTCCTTCTGCGGAATGTCCCATAACGATGGATATTACGATAGGAATCATGGCAGATGATAGAGCTGTAGCTGATGCAAATCCAAGATGGATTAAAATCAGGAAGGCAGCCATAATAGCAATCAAAAGGAACACGCTTGCTGTTTCAAGGGAGAAGGCATTTACAAATACCTGTGCGAGCCAAGTAGCAGCTTTTGTTTTAAGTAATACGGAACCCAGTCCTATACCAGCTCCAAACATAACAATCGATCCCCAGTCGATATTTGGCTGTGCAAACGTCCAGTCCATAATACCAATTTTAGGGAAGAAGAATAAGGCAATTGCTATAATCGTAGTTGTTGTAGTATCGATAGAGTGTAGTTTACCCCCTGTGGCCCACAATGCTAATAAACCAATGGAGATGCATAATAGTTTCTTTTCATCAAATGTCATTGGACCGATTTCTTTACGCATTTTAGCGAGTTGTACATCACCGCCAACGAGCTCTTTAAACTCTGGTTTGATAAAAGCTTGCGTTACAAAGTAGGTAATAATAGCCATAATTATGGAGAACGGTGCAGCTGCTGTGAGCCAATCAATCCAACTTACAGATGTATTCATCTGTGCTTGCATAAACCCAACAGCTACAAGGTTTTGAGCGGCAGCTGTTTGAATCATAATATTCCAAAATGTATCTGCTTGTACGGCACCTACCATGAGCAGGGCTGCTACACGGCTTTTACGTTCAATACCTAAGTTTTCGACGATACCGATAATAATTGGAGCCAAACAAGCAATACGAGCCGTTGCACTTGGTACAAAGAAGGCGAGAATAAGGCCTGTAATAATAACACCTAAATAGATGCGGCTGACCTTTGTACCTACACTAGATAATACGAGCATAGCAATGCGACGATCGAGACCTGTTTTACGCATGGCTACGGAAATAAACATCGCTGCACCTACGAGAATCATCGCAGGGGAAGAATAACCTGAAATAATTAGTTTCAAGGCATTGGCTGTGCCCATAGTTTTCGCTGGCGCTTCTGGATTTGGAGAGAAGCCTAGTAATAAGGCAGTGAGTGCCGTAATCATGGTCGCACTTACCGGATAGGATACAGCCGATGTCATCCACAAGATGATAGCAAAGGCGAGGACACCAATCATGCGATGACCACCGGTAGATAATGTTTCTGGCGTAGGCAATAATAAAATACTACCTAGAACAATAAAGGCGAGAATAAGGCCAATATTTTGAACTGTTGTACGAGCCTTTTGCGGAGGCGAACTAGTTGTTACACTCATGATAAAACCCCTTTCAGTTTGTGTAATACCTATTACTGTATAATACCTAGTTAGGTAGAATATATTATATATATTATTGTATTGTATTTTTCTATAGAATTAATAATTATATTATAGAAATATTGTATACATAAAGGGGGATAGGTGTCAGTAAGTATGCCTATATACAGAACTTATAATCTCTGTTATACTATAAGAGTTGTAATAATAAATTGCTGAGAGCAACTTAAGATTGTTGTTGACTTTCATTATCTAATTTGTTATTATAATTAAGTAATTTATGAAGCAGAGGCCATCCGCCACTCACCTAATACCAAGAAGTATGAGGTTAATATAGAGAATTCTATTCGGATGGTGTTTGCCGTCCGTTTTTTTATTCTCTTGGAGGTGAACGCTATTAGCAAGGATACACCACGCATTAATGAAGAGATTCGTGCTCGTGAACTTCGTGTCGTAGGTCCTGAAAACGAACAAATCGGTATTATGTCTGGCCGTGAGGCTTTGGCATTGGCTGAAGAACAGCATCTTGATCTTGTGGAAATTGCACCTAACGCTAAACCACCAGTAGCTCGCATTATGAACTACGGTAAATATCGTTATGAACAACAAAAACGCGAGAAAGAAGCGAAAAAGAAACAAAAAATCGTAACTTTGAAAGAAGTCAAATTACGTCCACATATTGAAGACCATGACTTTTACGTAAAAATGAAAAATGCATCCAAATTCTTGGCTGAAGGTAACAAAGTAAAAGTAACTATCATGTTCCGCGGTCGTGAACTTTCACATCCAGAACTAGGCATGGCAGTGTTGACACGTTTTGCTGAAGAACTCAAAGAAACGGCGTCTATTGAAAAAGCAGCTAAATTAGAAGGTCGTAACATGACCATGATTTTAGTAAGTAAATAAGGTATTGGGAGGATTATATTATGCCAAAAATTAAAACTCGTCGCGCAGCGGCTAAACGTTTCGCAGTAACTGGTACTGGTGAATTCAAGCGTGCGAAAGCTTTCAAAAGCCACATTCTTGAGAAAAAATCTCCAGCTCGTAAACGTAATTTACGTAAAGCTACATTGGTTGCAAAAGCTGACCACAAACGCGTAGCTAAATGCTTACCATACGCTTAATCGTTAACTATTAGATCGATACATCGTAATTTAGGAGGAATATACAATGGCAAGAGTGAAAAAGGGCGTTACAGCTCATGCACGTCATAAAAAGATTTTAAAATTAGCTAAAGGTTACCGCGGTACACGTTCCCGTTTGTTCAAAAAAGCTAACGAAACAGTAATGAAAGCGTTGTACTACGCTCGTCGTGACCGTCGTGCGAAAAAACGCGAATTCCGTCAATTATGGATCGCTCGTATCAACGCAGCGGCTCGCATCAACGGTACAACTTACAGCCGTTTCATCGCTGGTTTAGCTAAAGCAGGCGTTGAAGTAAACCGTAAAATGTTGGCTGACTTGGCAGTTAACGATGCAGCAGCATTCGCTAAACTTGTAGAAGTAGCTAAAAACGCTTAATAGCATAACAATATACATTGAGGACTCTCTTTAGAGGGTCCTTTTTTTATGTGGTGAAAGTAATAGATTATCAATACTTATATAATATGATATTCTATACATAGAATGTGTGTGATAAATATTGAAAGAGGGGAATTAAAATAATGAAAAAGTTATTTTCTATATTATTGTTAGTATGTATGGTAATACCATTACAGATCCAAGCTATATCAATGGAAGCTATTAAAAATGATAAGAATAATGTTCCTATTCTTAGGGGAAAAAATACTATTACGTATTTTGTAGATAAGCGTTCCATTAAAAGAGTAGAAGAGAACCAGTTTATTTATAAAGTACAGGCAGTTGTATATGAGGTTGAAAATAATAATAGTAGTAGAACTAACTCATATATTCACAAGGTTTTAGTTACTTATCGTTATGATATAAACCATTCTGTAGCCACCGTATTACGTACTCCACAGTATGCACAAGACTATTCACGTCTCATATATGCTAAACAAGCTAACTCTGGTATGAAATTAACAATAAATAGTGTGGAAGATTTTAATTATGAAGGTGTGGCTTTGGGGAATTTCGGTAATATTCCACAACAATATGTTGATGTGGCTTTGCGTGATCCTAAATATGTTGTAGGTAACTATATCTTTAAAGAAGCTTATGGTACAGCTTTTGAAAATATGACTCTTCATAAGAAATTAAATAAATGAGTTTATGGAAGTAGCTAAAAATGCTTAATAGCATAGCAATACAGATTAAGGACTCTCTTTGGAGGGTCCTTATTTGTATGGTGAAAGTATGATATAGCTACATTTATATTTTAGTGTAAAATACTAAATCGTTTTAGCTGTTTTATAAAGTGAAATAAACTATCAAAAAAGTAAAATATAAAAGAGGAGTTTTATTATAGCTTGTAGAACTAACATAGTAATAAACCTATTTAAGGTGCTTGTAAAAGGAGACATTATTATGGGAATCTTTAAAAAGCTATGTATGACCTCTATGTTAGGTGTTATGTTAACTGTACCAACGTATGCAACTGTTGTTACAGGCAGTCAATCAGATGTAAATTTAGATTTAAAGTATCCTTTAGTTTATACAGATCATGCTTATGCTCAAAGAGTTATTAATACAGATATTGCAAATTATGTACTCGAAGCAAAGGATATGTATTACAACCAACATATTTATCAAGTTTCTCAAAACTATAAGGTTACCTATGAGGATAGTCAAGTTATTTCAATCCTACTAACTACCTATTATTACTACGCCGGAGCTGCTCATGGTATGTATAATACAAGAGGTCTTGTATATAATAAAGTAACAGGTCAACGCATTCCATTATATAACTATATAAAAATTGCGAATGCAGCACAAATGGATAACGGCTTACGATCCCATGTATTAAGTTATTATACAGGTAATCATACAAAGAGCTATATTCCAAGTGGATGGAGTGTAAAATATGTAACCGATAACTATTGCTTACGCGGTAAGGGGAACATTGATCTAGTTTACCAACCATATGAACTAGGACCGTACGCAGCTGGTAATACCTATATTGGTTTTACACCAAAAGCCATTGAATACTTTAATCGCATGAACTCCTAATACAAGTGTAGCTTTAAATTGTGTCTTATCAGTACATTGATGCATTAAATAGTATTCTTGTTATAAACTCTATAAAAGCCTATAGTACATATACAGTACTATAGGCTTTTGTCGTATCTGGTATATTATTTTCTATATCCGCCGCATCCTCTTGTATTAGAGTTTGGACCGCAATAACTTTGGCTAGTATTGTTACAAACTGTATTGTTATTATTACAGTTGTATTGAGCGTTTGTATTACAATTGTATTGAGTATCTGCATTACATTTATACTGAGCATTGGTATTGCAATTTGCTTGTGATCCATTGCATACATAATCATAAGCAAATCCTGTAGATACTGCAGCAGTCACGGCTAAAAAGGTCATGACGAGCATACGTTTGGTAAATCTCATATGTATCATCTCCTTAATTCTATACTTATATTGTACTACTATAGGTCAAATAAAATATGATATTCTATACATATATACTATTTGAGAGACATTATGTGAAAGGATGAGAGTCTATTATGAAACGTGTATTGATAGCTGCACTATGCTTAAGCTGTGTTACGTTAGGAAGTCATGCGATTGATATTAATATACCAGGTGCGGATCCTACCATATCAAAGGAGGCATATCAAAACTATCGTAAGACTGATAATGAAGTCCAAAAGACTGAAAATATTATAGCTAATCAAATACGAGATGAATATAACAATAATGGGTCTAAAAAATGGACACTAGATGAATTGCTATACTTTACAAAAGAATTGTATCATTCTACAAAACAGTCATCTTCTGTTTTTATTCTTAAGGATAATGGGGTAAATATTAAATTTACTGTACCAGAGAGTAGTCAATTTGGTAAAACTATAAAAGGGGACCCATTAACTACAGATGTTCAAAAAGGAAATTTCCGCTTAATTGAAGGCAATATACATTATACCATTCGTAAGAGTGGTGAAAGTCAAGTTAAAGAAAATTCGGTCTCGTATCCTACTGTTAGAAATGCTACATGGGAGATTGGGCAGACTAAAAGTGGAGCTTTAGAAGGGGCTATTAACTTTGGCGTAAAGTCCGATCCTTCGCTGTCTTATCATATTAGTTATGATTTAATTAAGAAAAAGGAATTAGAGCTATTAAAGACACATGATCAGGAATATGTGTATAAAGAATTGATGTCACCCTTAGTTAACTATGTACTACCTTCTATTGAACCTGCAAAACAAATACTTTCAAAAACTAAACCCATAACTATTAATGGATTTACTTTCCAAACTTTAAAATCAAGTGATTTAGTGTATCATGGCCCTGATAATGATTCAATTTATATCTATGATGGTAAAAAATATCGTGAAGGTATCATGGTGAGAGAATTAAAACCGGAAGAGTTGGCTAATCGTCATCAAATTAATTATAAATTGATACGATTCTTCATTATGTATAAGCCATATTCTGATTTTAAGCCAATTCAATACGCAACAGTTTGGAATGATGCTACTCCTGCTATGTATATGGAAGTAGAACGATCTCAATCTAGAATGTACATTCAATCGCTATATGATGATAAATATTTATATACTCACTTTATAATGGCTGATTTAGATTATAAAACACCAGCAAAAGACTTGCGTGATATAGTTCAATATGTAGACAATGCAAATGACAAAGACAAATACGCTAAAAGCCAAGCTGGAATGGGTGCTATGCCAAAAGGTATATATGAAAACTCATCTGTAAAATAAGGGAAAAATAGTCAACCTCACATATAATCTTGACTTAATTTCAAGTTTAATTTCATAAAAATATATATGCAAGTTTTACCACATATATTCACTATTATCATTGTAAAGTGTTTATATGTGGTATTTTTTATAGTAAAATGAAAAATACATGAGGTGCTTTGTTGGATATATTAATTCTATTTAAAAGAGGAGTCTTAATTTTGAATAAACTAATTATCTGTTTTGGCGTATTAAAACGACTGATTCTTTGTACTACAATAATTATGTTTTTAGTATTTCTTTTAATTAATGATAATATAATAGGAAGTATTTTATTTTCAGGAATATTTATTTTGGTTACTGGGTATTATTTTAAAGTTCCTAGATATCTAATTTTATATATTCTAGGTGCTATAGGATTTTATGTTGTAACTAATTTTGTTTTACCAAGTATTGGTAGCAATCTATTTTCCGAATTTATTTTTATGGATAAGTATGGAGGTTTAGTTTATGCAAATATGTACACATTTTTGAGCGTTTTAATTTTTGAAATTTTAGAATATCCTAAAGAAATATTAGTCAAAATAGATAAGGATGATTTGTTTAGAGAACGGAAACTTGATTTATATAATATTAGAAAGCTTATAAAGGAAAATAAATCTAATTTACTCGGTGTTGATGCTTTATGGGGAATGGGAAAAACCTCTTTAATAAATCATCTAATTAAAGAGGAAAACAATAACTATAGATTTATAGTAATTGATGTATTATCTTTAAATTTAGATAATACAATTGATTTATTAATAAAAAAGATTAACTTCTTTTTATTGAAGGACGGTATTCGTAATTTTAGTGCAAGTCGGTTATTGGCTATTCTACAAAATAAATATAAACCTTTATATAATGTATTGTTAGACGATGATGATTCATATTATGATATTTTTGAGTCATTTAAGGTGGGGATTAGTAGACTAAGAAAACCTATTATTGTTATTTTGGATGATGTGGATAGAATTAATCAAGTTGATCATTTAAAAAAACTATTTTTTATTAGTGAGAAATTAAGTAATTCTAGTAATAGTAACTTAAAATTTCTAATGCTTTATAATTCTGAAAAGTTAATAGAACAAGGCTTTAGTGAGATATATTTACAAAAATATATTCCTAATAAAGTCCGTTTAACTGATATAACTTTTTACTCTATTTTAAATACTTTAATAGTTCAAGACATAGGAGCAAATTCATTTATAAATAAAAATAGATTTTTAATAGAGAAGATATTGTCAAGAATCCATAATCGGTTGAATTTATTAAATACTGAAGAGATTAATGCATATTTTCGAGATTATCATAATATAAGGACTATTAAGTTTTTTCTAGAAGAGTTAGAGTCAGTATCTTTAACAATGCCTGATAGTATGCAGAACCAGGTGATATTAAAAGAAACTTTAATTATAGCTTGTTATATTAAACATTTTATTCCAGAGATATATAATAGTCTAAATACAAATTTATCACTTTTAGATAATTTAAAGATAGAAGTTGATAATAATATTGTGTTACCACAAGGATTTAAGCACAAATTTCATTGTGGGTTAGCCAAATATTCAGACATTTCTCTGAAATTTAATAGACTAAACTTTATGAAAATGCTAGTTTATTTCCTTTTAAATATTCCTGAAGACCTAGATTCTAATATTCAATCCTGGTATAAATATAAAAGATTAGAAACTGCATTGTATCACTATATTATGTTTGGATTAGATTATCAAATAAATTATGAACAAATTGCTTCTGGATTAAGAGATATTCTCAAGTCACCTACTTGGAAAATTGATGCCTATAATATATTCAAATTACATTTTTGGGGTAAAGATACATTGCAAGTATCTTATTTTTATAATATAGAACCTTGGATGGTATATTTAGATACATATAAAATTTTGATATATACTTGGACTAAAGAGGAAGCAAATTTACATTATATTAAGCTGATAAGAGAATATTTCACTTCAAAATATCCGGGGATTTCATTGAATGGTGATGCAGTTGAGTTTTTTGTTAGTTTGCTTGATTCTATAGGTTTACATAAATTTAGTGCAGTATTAAACTGTTATTTAATATTGGCATTTAAATACTTTTATAAACAAAAGTCATCTTTAAATGAACATGATTTACTAAAGATTAAACGTAGCTTTTTAAAAGTTATTTTTGATTTAGGTTACACTAAAGATTCATATAATAAAAAAAATGTACATATATTGAATGAAAATCAGCGATTAGATCTATGTATTACTGATGCCATAGAAGTTATAAAGATGGAAATTCAATTTATTCATGATAATATAGATACTTTCTCTAATTTAAAGTATTATACTTATCAGTATAAATTAATTAGAGTAACTCTAAAGTTATTAATGCGTTTAAAGTTTAATGATGCATTACAACAACATAAAAAAATAAACGATGTTGTTGGTTTACCAAACTATACAGATAAGCAATTTAATTCAGATATTCGTAGAAATTTATATACTCCTACTGATTTAAGACGTGAACTAGATCATCGTATTGCCTATAATAAACAAAAAGAAAGGAATATATATGATAACAGGAGAAATTAAAAATAAAGTAGATAAGATATGGGAGAATGTCTGGGCTGCAGGCTTAACAAATCCTTTATCTGTAATTGAGCAAATTACATATTTGATGTTTATACGTGCATTGGATGATCAAGAAATTAATAATATTCGCAGTAAGACCTTACTAGGTGCGGATGTGGAATTAATTTTCCCAGAGTCAGATATTGGTCAAGCTATGCGTTGGGGTAATTTTAAATTTAGAAACGCTGATGAAATCTATAATATTGTTTCTAATTTTGTATTCCCAGCTATTAAGGCTATGAAGCATGGAAAATTGCCAGATTTTGATGAACATGGAAAGTTAATCCCCATTCCTGATACGGATGAAACAAAGGATGGTTTTGATTTTTTTGCTAAGCATATGTCAACAGCTACTTTTATAGTTCCGACCGCACAAGTACTTGAAAAAATTATTACAGGCTTAGATGATTTATACACTCATGACATTGCAAATTTAGATATGCAAGGTGATCTGTATGAATATATGCTCTCAAAATTATCTACAGCTGGAACGAATGGTCAATTCAGAACACCAAAGCATATTCGGGAAATGATGGTTAAGTTATTAAAGCCTTCACCCCAGGATATAATTTGTGATCCTGCATGTGGAACAGCTGGTTTTTTAGTATCTGCTGCAGAATATGTTCGAGCTAATCATAGTGAAAAAATGGATAAAAATGATTGGAAACACTATGAAAGTAATATGTTTAGTGGATTTGACACAGATACGACAATGCTTCGTATATCTGCAATGAATTTAATGTTGCATTCCATTAAATACCCTCAGGTTGATTACAAAGATAGTCTATCAAAACAAAATGATGTACATGATTCATATACTATTTGTTTAGCTAATCCACCTTTTAAGGGAAGTTTGGATGCAGCAACAGTTCATGGTGATTTACGAAGTATTACTAATAATACAAAAAAAACAGAACTCTTATTTTTGGCACTATTTTTAAGAATTTTGAAAAAAGGTGGTACTTGTGCTTGTATTGTACCAGATGGGGTACTATTTGGTTCATCTAAAGCACATGTAGCTTTACGAAAAGAAATTATTGAGAATCATCATTTGCGTGCAATTATATCTATGCCCTCAGGGGTTTTTAAACCTTATGCAGGTGTGTCTACAGCGATTATGATTTTTACGAAAACTCAAGCTGGTGGAACCGATAATGTTTGGTTTTATGATATGAAAGCAGATGGTTTTAGTTTAGATGATAAACGACAACCTATTGAAGACAATGATATTACAGATATTATTGATCGTTTTGAACATATCGATAGTGAAAGTGAACGCAAGCGTACTGAACAAAGTTTCTTAGTACCTAAACAAGAAATCGTGGATAATGGATATGATTTATCTATTAATAAATATAAAGAGATTGAATATATCCCGGTCGTATATCCTCCAACTAGCGAAATATTAGCTAATATTAAGGCTTTAAATGAACAAATTATGGCTGATATGGCTGAGCTAGAACGATTATTAAATGAATAAATTCATATTTGGTGAGATGAATGGAATTTATAAGAGTGGAAGATTGTTGTGAGATTTTAGATTCACAACGTAAACCAATTACAGAATCTGAAAGGGTTCCCGGAAGGTATCCATACTATGGTGCTAATGGGATACAAGGCACAATTAATCAATATATTTTTGATGGTAAGTTAGTTCTTGTTGCAGAGGATGGCGGTCATTTTGGCTCGAAGACAAAATCAATTGCTTATTTAGTAAATGGTAAGTGTTGGGTTAATAATCATGCTCACGTATTACGTGCTAAAAAAGGCTTTTTAGCTGAATATATTTGCTATAGTTTAATGTTTTATAAAATTGAAGGTTATATTAATGGCGCGACAAGGCAAAAGCTAACTCAAGCGGCATTAAGAAAACTAATTATTCCTAAAAGATCAGTAGAATATCAAAAAGCTATAGTAGATAGATTAGATTTAGTAAGATATATCATAGAGAAGAAACAAAATATAATAAATGAACTGGATTTATTAATTAAATCCCGATTTGTTGAGTTATTTGGTGATGTTGTTCTTAATACTTTGAATTGGCCATTAGTTAAATTAAGTGATATAGCAGAATATAGAATTGGCTTAACCTATAAACCAGAAGCGGTATCAAGTAGTGGAATAGCTGTTTTAAGATCAGGAAACATAAAAAATAGTCAATTATGTTATGAAGATACTATATATGTTAATAGTAAGGTGGAGTCTAAGTTGCTGTTAAAAAAGCATGATATTTTAATGTGTGCCAGAAATGGGAGCCAATCATTAGTTGGTAAAGTTGCACTTATTGAAAATGATATATCGAATACAACATATGGGGCTTTTATGATGGCAATATCTAGTAAGTACTATGTATATTTGCTTGAATACTTTAGGAGTCAGGCTTTTAGACGACTTATTTCAGTTGGAGCTACAACTACTATTAATCAGGTAACAACTAGAATGCTTAATTCTATTGTAATTCCCTTACCTGATATGGATACTATAAATAGATTTGCTTTATATCATTCTCAAATCAACAAATTGAAATCTGACGTTCAAAAGTCTATTGATGAGACTCAGTTATTAATGGACTCATTAATGCAAGAATATTTTGGTTAAGATTCTTTTGGTATACTGATATAAAAAGGAAAGAGGTATACCTATGCAACAGTTGATCAATGATATTTTACATGATATGAGTGAGGTTTTATCTGCTAAAGATTTGTATGCTTTACAGATTGTTTTACAAAAGAAACTAAATACACAGAATAATCAAACATATCCATATACTAATATTGAGTATATGGATATGTTTATTTCTGCTAAAAGAATTGAAGGTTGCTCAGAGCGAACTTTATCTTATTATAAAGCTACGATTGAACATATGCTTAGTATAATAGTTACGCCATTACGCCAAGTTAATACTGATGATTTGAGAGCTTATTTAGTAGAATATCAGTTAAGAAATAATTGTAGTAAAACCACTGTAGATAATATTAGAAGAAATCTTTCTAGTTTTTTTTCATGGCTTGAGGCGGAGGATTATATAATTAAAAGTCCTATTAGACGGATTCATAAGATAAGAACGGGTAGTAAAGTTAAAGAAACATTATCTGAAGAGTGTATTGAAAGACTTCGAGATTCATGTTTACATATTCGTGATTTAGCAATGATAGATCTTTTGTACTCAACAGGTATTCGAGTTGGTGAATTAGTAAACCTTAATATAGGTGATATAAATTTTGAAGAAAGAGAATGTATTGTTTATGGTAAAGGAAATAAACAACGTAAGGTTTATTTTGATGCTAAAGCTAAAGTTCACCTTAAACGATACTTGGAACAAAGAAATGATTATAATGATGCATTATTTGTTACATTAGATAGTCCTTTTGAAAGATTAAAAATTAGTGGTGTAGAAATTAGACTTAGAAAATTAGGTCGATTAGCTTTATTAGATCAGAGGGTACATCCTCATAAGTTTAGACGGTCTATGGCAACAAGGGCTATTGATAAAGGCATGCCTATTGAACAAGTACAGAAGTTATTAGGACATCAACAAATTGATACTACAATGCATTATGCAATGGTTAATCAATCCAATGTAAAAATATCTCATAGAAAATTTATCGGATAATCAAATTCATATTTGGTGAGATAATATGTATTTAAAAGATCTTGTTGATATTCAAATGGGGCAATCTCCTGACTCTAAGTTCTATAATTATGATAAAATAGGGCTTCCTTTTTATCAGGGGAAAGCTGATTTTGGTAGAATAAATCCTACACCTAAAATATGGTGTAGTAAATCTAAAAAAGAGGCAAAACCAAACGATATCTTAATCTCTGTTAGGGCACCTGTCGGGGATTTAAATATAAATAATGAGCAAAGCTGTATTGGTAGAGGCTTAGCGGCAATAACATGTAAACCTGATGTTGATATGATGTACCTATATTATCATTTAAAATATTTGAAACCTCAATTAAGACATATATCAACAGGGAGTACATTTGAGTCTATTAATCGAAGTCAATTAGAAAATTTAATCATTGACTATAAACCTTATTCGGAACAAATTAAGATTAGTAATATCTTACAAGTTGTGCAACGACAAATAGAGGTTAGAGAGAAGTTATTAAGATTATACGATTTACTTATTAAATCCCGATTTGTTGAAATGTTTGGTGATATAGACTGTAATACTAAGAATTGGCCTATTATAGCACTTGAAGAGTTAGCTGAGTTAATGACAGACGGTGAACATTCAACGCCAAAGAGATGTGATAAGGGAATTTATTTACTTTCTGCAAGAAATATTTTGAACCATTCTCTTAAATTAGATGATGTTGACTATATTGATGAAGCCGAATATGATAGGATTTCTAAAAGAGTTATCCCAAAAGCTGGAGATATATTACTGTCTTGCTCTGGTTCTGTAGGCCGTTGTTGTATGGCACCAATGGAAATAAAATTTCAATTAGTAAGAAGTGTTGCATTAATAAGATTCAAAAGTGAAATTACCCCTATTTTTGCTGAGCATATGATAACCAGTGATTGGTTTCAAAGACAAATTAACAGTTTAAAAACTACCTCATCTCAAGCGAATCTATTTCAAGGTAGAATTAAAAAGCTAAAAGGATTTGTGCCTGATATGAATCTTCAATACGAGTTTATTAAAGTTGTAAATCAAATCAACAAATTGAAATTTGCCTAAATAGTGTATAATTAAACTAAGTATTATATAAAAAAGATGAAGTTACATGTATAGGGGATTATATATGTCTAATTTTGATTTTCTTAAGGATATAGTTGAGTATAAGGTTTTTGCAGATGCAGCTATTGAGGCGGAGCGTGTATTTCACTCATCACCATCTATGTGTGCAATTGGTTGTCGTAAGGCGTTAGAGTTAGCTGTTAAGTGGGTATATACTGCAGATACTAGCATGATTATGCCTTATAAAGATAATCTTCAATCACTTTTACATGCAAAATCCTTTAAAGATGAGTTGCCAGAATCTTTGTGGCGCGAATTACAACCAATCGTAAAAATGGGGAATTTAGCTGTCCATTCCGATACAAAAATTTTGCCAAGAACGGCTATTATTTCATTACAGGCATTATTCAATTTTATTGAATGGATTGATTATTGTTATGGTTATGACTATGTGGAACGTACATTTGATGAAAATGCAATTCCTAAAACTATAATTCCAGTAGATATTAAGACAATCAAAGAGCAAGAAAGTTTGATTGCTCAAAATGCCCAACAAATTGAAAATCTATATTTAGAAATTGAAAAGCTTTCAAAGCTACTATCTTCTGCAAAATCAGAGCATATTATAACTCGTAGTTTACCTAAAGTTCCTGAAACAGAGGCTGAAACGCGTAGGTATATAATAGATGTTGATCTTAAATTGATGGGATGGGAATTTGATGGTCCCAATAAAAATGTGTTTGAAGAGTTAAAAGTTTCAAACCCATATGTTTCAGGGGGATCAAATCTTAGTGTAGATTATGTATTAATGGGACGTGATGGTAAGCCTCTTGCATTAATTGAGGCTAAGAAAACAAGTCGCGATATAAATGATGGTAAGACGCAAGCTTTAGCTTATGCAAATGCATTGGAGAGTGAATATGGGCAGCGTCCAATTATTTTCCTTTCTAATGGGTATGAGACTCATATGTGGGATGATCTTGAATGGAATATGCGTCGTGTAAGTAGTGTATATGGTGAAAGTGATTTAGAACGACTGATTACTCGTAGAAATTTAACTAAGCCTATCTTGAGTACAATTCCAATTAATGATGATATTTCAGCTCGCTATTATCAAAAGGAAGCGATTAGAGCCGTTTGTCAAAATCTTGAAAACAAGGTTAGAAGAAGCTTACTTGTTATGGCAACTGGTACAGGTAAAACTAGAACCTCGGTAAGCTTAGTTGATGTGCTTTTCCGTAGTAACCAAGTGATGAATGTATTGTTTTTAGCAGATAGAATTGCTTTGGTAAGTCAAGCCAAGGATGCATTTAGAGAACATTTACCATCTGCATCGTTATGTAATCTTTGTGAAAGTAAAGATGACAAAAATGCTCGAATAGTTTTTTCTACATACCCTACAATATTAAATGCTATCGAAAAATCTCTTGATGGTGATGGAAAACGCCTTTTTACACCGGGTCATTTCGATTTAATAATTGTAGATGAAAGCCATCGTAGTATTTTTAAAAAATATAGAGCCATATTTGAATACTTTGATGCTATTCTTGTTGGTTTAACTGCTACGCCTAAATCTGAGGTGGATAGAAATACATTTGACTTCTTTGAGGTTGAAAACGGAGTTCCTACATATGCATATAGCTATGACGAGGCTATAAGAGATAATTATTTAGTTCCATATTATAACTTTGAGATGGAATCAAAGTTTTTATCTGATGGTATTGTTTATGATGAACTTTCAAAAGAAGATCAGGAACGACTGGAAGATGAAGCTATGGATCAGGCCGGGGAGTTCCAAGGTAATTATTCTGCTACGGAAGTAAACTCTATTATTTATAGTACAGATACAATAGACTATGTTCTAAGAGAATTAGACCAGAATGGTATTAAAATTCATAATGGAGACTCTTTAGGCAAAACAATTATCTTTGCTCAAAATAAAAAGCATGCTCGTCTAATTGAAGAAAGGTTTAATTGGTTATATCGTTCTTCAAAAGGTAAGAAGGCACGTGTTATTGTTAGCTCTGATCAACATGCATTACATTTAATTGATCAATTTAAATTTTCAGATGGTGAACCGGATATAGCAATTTCGGTAGATATGTTAGATACTGGAATTGATGTGCCAGCATGTGTTAATTTGGTATTTTTTAAACGTATAAAATCAAAGACTAAATTTTGGCAAATGATAGGGCGTGGGACTCGACTTTGTCCAGAGAAGGAGTTTTTTGATAAAAACAATGGTGATTATGTAGGTAAGAAGTACTTCTATATCTTTGATTACTGTAAAAATTTTGAGTATTTTAGAAATCAAAAAAATACGGTAGAACTAAAAGGTAATAGTGCTACATTAGGTGAAAGAATCTTTGCTAAGCGGATTCAAATTATTGCACGACTACAAATAGAAAGATATGGTAGTGAAGACTATCAAAGTTGGCGTTCAGAACTTGTAGATGAGTGCTATAAGGAAATTACTGATTTAGACGTAACAAAACCGGTTGTTCGTTTACAGTTAAAATATGTAGACAAATATAGCGTTAAAACTTCATTTGATTATTTGTCAAATATTGATGAACATGACTTAATTACCTATGTTGCACCTTTGATTTGTGCTGATGTTAAAGAAAATTTGGCACGAGGATTTGATAACTTTGTATATGAAGGGATTTTGAATCTTTTTAATGGGCAATCTATTGACTATTTTAAGAAACGTGTAATTAGCCTTTCCAATGCTTTACTAGAAAAAATTAGCATTGAACAAATTAGAAAGAAGCAAGATTTCTTAAAGTTAATAAAAGAAGATGCGTATTGGCAAATAATCGATGCTTTGCGGTTAAATCATATGAGAAAAGAGCTCAGAGATTTAGTCCAGTTTCTTGATGTTGCAGAACGTAGGGTTATTATAACAACAATTACGGATTCAGTATTATTAACTAGAGAAGGCGATACTCTTATGCCTGAAGTTTTTGAGAGTTATCAAGAAAAAGTTGAGTCTTATTTCTTATCACATCAAAATCATCCAACAATTCAAAAACTTATCAATAATTATCCAATTGACGAATCAGATTACAAAGCGTTGGAATACATTTTTACTCATGAATTAGGAAGTAAAGATGACTATGAAAAACGTTTTAAAGGTAAAGAGTTTGGATTGGTTGTTCGAGATATCGTAAAGATGAGCCCACAAGCTGCTGAGAATGCCTTTTCAGATTTGATTAATACCAAGTCTATGAATAGTGATCAAATTAACTTTATTAAACAAGTTATTAACTATATTGCGGTTAATGGATATATGGAATCTCCCAATATGTTAATGGACCCTCCATTTGATAGACCTTTTGATATGTGGAAACTTTTTGATCAAGCTGAAGCTGTTGAAATTGCAAATATAGTTAAGCAGATAAAAAATAATGCTTGTATTTAGCTTATAGATTAATTATAGATTATTATTGAATTGAATGTATTGTTTTATACGTTAGTTAGGCATAAATGAAATGAATTTTAATAAGTACTTTAAGTAAATTTTTTAGGTTGTGAGTTTATTTTAGTTTAGGTTTGGGATGGTAAGGTGAATTAGATGGTACTAATTAATAATTATGCAAAAAAAATAAGCTCATTTATAAAATACAAAGACAATGAGATAACTTTTCCTTGGGGGGCTATTACAGATCTAAGACAAATTGGACAAGGTGGAAGTGGTCTTGTTTATTCTGGAAAATATAATGATAACGACGTGATTTTAAAGTTTTTTTATAAAAACTCTTCTAGTAACGATTTTGAACGGTTTAAAAATGAATATTTTAATATTCAGTTACTAGAGAATGCAGAAAAAACACATTTAGCTTCATATATAAACTTTGATAGTATTGAGATTGAAGACGATTTATTTTTTTTATATATAATGAAAAGGTATAAGTCCACATTAAAAGATTATGTTTTGGTGTATACAGGGGATAAATCTGAATTGTGTGAGAAAGTCTTATATTTTTTGCTTAAAAGTTTAAAACAAATCCATAGCAAAGATATAATTCATCGTGATTTAAAACCTGAAAATATTTTAGTGGACTGTAATGACAAGTTTTATTTATCTGATTTTGGAATAGCTAAATATTGTGATAACAGTATGACTAAAGTTGGAGATAGGCTAGCTAATTATAAGTTCTCTGCACCAGAACAAAGTGAAAAAGGTACTCCAATTACTAAATCTGCTGATATATTTGCGCTTGGTCAATTAATTTTTTGGCTACTTGAAGGTCATACCTATGCAGGCACTCTTGATATTGATGAATATGAAAATAATCTTATAAAACCATTGCTTATAAAGTGCTTAAAGTATAATGTGGAAGAAAGATTCCAATCAATAGAAGAAATTGAAGAATTTATAGAAGCTGAGAAGCGAAGGTTAGCTAGAATAGAGTCTATGCATCAGTCAGAACTTATTTATGAAAAAAGGCTGGAGGCGAATAGGCTTTTTACTGATTTGATTAGACATAGTTATCCTAATTCGCATAGTCATATAAGCGTTATTGAGAGTGAAGCATATTTTAATCGAGTTTTAACTGATTTAAATGCTTTTATTAATAAATATATAGGGAGAATAGACATATGGTATTCTACAGGTTGGAGTAATCAAATTTTAAAAAATATAAACTATGATGTTGAAAGTAATATAGTTCAGCTTATGTTAAAAGATTTAAATTTAGTTTTGGAATTTTCTTTGGAACAAATTTGGTTGTATGCTGATGTATCTGATTATACTTCACTATATATATTAAAAATTAAAAATCTGGAACCTTATGAAATTAATGATAAGAAAACTTATTATAAATCTATTGTTAATGGTGAGATAGAAGTAGATACAAATGATATTAGAAGTGGGTATCTAGAACTAGGGGAGACGAATGGAGTGATTAGAGTAGATACTCACATTGACTTTGAGAGATATAATGGTGAAGATCAATATATTGCAATCGGGCCACTTTTTTTAGGAGCGGTATATCATAGAAATGAAGATTTTTTACATGATTTACAAGATGTTGATCTAACAGAAGAAGTAGTTAAAGGGTTCATTAAAAATATTAGATCTCATAAATTAGAGATAGTTTGATATATTATATTTTAAAATTTTATCTTAAATTGCAATATGAAATTGAACAGTATTTAAATCCACTATTTTATTAACTTCTTCTAAAAAGACTTCTTGTGGTGTTTTGTAATGTAATATCTTACGTGGTAAGTTATTACACCAGTGAAGAGTTCGGCGTAGTGTATGTTCTGAGATATTTTCTATTCGTTTTCCTTTTGGAATAAAACGACGAAGTAAACCGTTATGTCTTTCGTTAGAGCCTCGTTCCCAAGCTGAATAGGGCCTTGCAAAATAGATAGATAGTATCTCATCTTCAAGGTCAGATATATCCGCTAATTCTAAACCATTATCAGCGGTTATCGTCTTACATAACAATCCTAACTCCACATTGCTTCTAAATGTACTTAACCACGTTTCTAATGTTTCTTTTACATCATGAGCACGTGCAGAAGGACAGCGTAAAGCTATATATAATCTACTTTTTCGTTCTATTAAAGAAATCAACACATCATCTGTTTTATCTTTTGCTCCACGAACAGTGTCTATTTCCCAATGACCAAACTCTTCTCGAGTTTCAATCGTAGCATCACGAAGTTCTATTGATTTTCCCAGTTCACGTTTATACTTACTCAAAACGGACTTTCTTAGTGAGCGACGTGTTACTAGAGATAGATCAATAGCTTTTCCCCCAAGTAGTCCTTGATGAAGATAGTTATATAAAGTTTTAGTACAAACCATTTCATTACGTGCAAATATACAATGACGTTTAGCATATCCGACAGCAGCATCAAAGGACCAATGTTCTTTACATACTTTTTCTTCAATCCAGAGTATGAAAGACTCTATGAAGCCTAATTTTATTGTATTAAATGAGCCAAGACGTTGTTGTTCATATGTTAATTGCTCTGAATCTGCTAAATAGACAAGACGAGCTCTACCTTACCGGATTTGGACAACCGAACCCCGTTTTAGTTCTGTATAAATAGTGGTTCTAGAGTGTCCTAATACGGTTGCAATAGCTGTAACAGAATCGCTGGCGGCGATTCTCTTTTCTACATAAAAGCGTTCTTCTAGGTTTAAGTGTTTGTACGTAATGTTGTGTTATGATTAATATAGTCCATAGTGATTACCTCAGTTAGATTATGTTTGGTCACTTAAATCATAACACAAGGTTCACTATGGATTTTTGGTTGTTCAATTTCATTCTACAATTAAGCAATAAGATTATTTATTGAATAGAGTTATAATTGTTAACATTGGATATTATACTATTGTTTCCTTCAATGCTGTATTGTTATAGATGAATTAAAGTATCTTAATTTACTGATATTATTTAAATATAGTATTCATATACGATATTCTTAATATGAAAGAATGAATTATTTATCCAAACGAATAGATAAATATTCTCGTATGCCTTAATAGCTTATTTTCATAATCTTTGTATAAAGTAAGTGAGAAATATTAAGCAATGTTGATGATAGTAGAAGTAAATAGATTAGAAGTTCCTAATAGTCATTAAGTTGTCTGTTAGGAGCTTTTTTATTTCCAATACTAAAATCTATATCCATACGACTTCACCAAATATTCATAATTTAAACTGTTTATGATAAAATATTAGTAATATAGTTAGATTTTGAGCTTTAGTATACTTCTTTATTGGAACGATGTGGGGGATAATATGGGCTATATTGATACTTTAAACACAGAGGAAAGAGTTTCTTATTTAATAAAACCTATTTTAAAGGTACTTAGTCAATCAAGTAGGCCATTAACGACCGCAGAGATATGCTCTCAAATGATTAAGCTAGATCCATATATTGCTGAATACGCTGAAGCTCTATATACTTCAGGAAAAACAGGAAAACCGTATAAGGATTTTACTAAAAGATTTAGTCTTGCAATTAAAGAGCTAGAGGTTTTAAAGCTTTTAAGTCGTGAGGGGAAAGGTAAAAAGAGCCGTATTTTACTAACACAAGAAGGTCAAGATGTAGATATATCAGCATTAAATGTCGAGAAAGAAATTAGGGTTAAAGCGCAAAATCATTGGAAGGAAAGAAGAAAAAAGGTAACTGGAAAAAAATCAAAGACAGATAATGTAGCAAAAAATGAAAATAGGTTGCTATGGAGGGCAACTGCAAACTTTAAAGAATCTGGTTTCTCTTGGTATCAACTTGAAGTTGGTGATGTTGTTACGTACAACTATGCAACTGAAAAGAACATAGAAATCGGAAGATTTGGCTTAGGGTATAATAAAGATTCTGGAGCGGGCTCTAATCAACCTGCGGGTTCCATAGTTTGTGTTTTTCAAATTGTTGATTATTTAATTTTACCTGATTTACAAACTAACAAAGCCGTATTACGTTGTGTACATAAATTTGATAACCCAATAAGTCTTTATGAGATTAATAGTTGGTTTAATGATGGAAGTTCATTAAATCTTCAAGGTGGGCTTGCCTCAATTTCAGATACTCAAGCAGATATTATTATTAATAAATTTGAAAGTATTATACCTAAATTATCACCCTTTATAAAAAGTAGTAAAATATTTTTACCAATAGATCAAAGAGAACATCCACTACAGATAATGTTGTATGGTGCACCTGGTACTGGCAAAAGTTATAGTATAAGCTTTTTAATAAGACAAAGTTATCCAAGCTTCAATGAATGTGATGATAACCCTTATGTTTTCCGTACCACTATTTATCGTGATTACTCTTACTTTGATTTTGTAGGTAATATTATGCCTGTAACAAAAGATGGGAAAATTTCTTATGAATTTGTACCAGGAATTTTTACAACTGCTCTATTTGCTGCGTTAAGAAATCAAGATAGTGGTATAGATGTATATCTTATTTTAGAGGAAATGTCTCGTGGTGATATTGCTAGTATTTTTGGTGACATATTCCAGCTATTGGATAGAGATGATACAGGTAAAAGCATGTATGGTATTAACAATAAATCCATTTATGAATACCTTATTTTAAATGGAGCTATAAAGCCAGGATATAAGATTGTTATTCCAAAGAATTTACATATCATAGGTACCGTTAATACAAGTGATCAAAATGTTAATGTTATTGATACTGCGTTTAAACGAAGATTCGATTTTAAATATGTCGGAGTTGAACCTATTAAGTCAAATAATAATGGCTACGTCAATAATTTTAGTATTAATTTTACAAGTGACAATCAGTATGAGTGGGTAAAACTATATCAAGCAATCAATCATGTTATAATAAATGATTTAGGATTAGCAGAAGACAAACAGCTAGGGCCTTTCTTCTTAAAGGATAAAGGTAATGATGACTTAAATAGAGATCAAGTTGCTAATAAATTATTACATTACTTATGGCAGGATGTAGAGCGTGTTTCGTATACTAGTGGAAGCCTTTTTGCTGACGGTATAACATCTTTTAGTCAATTATATTATGCATTTGAGAAGCGAGAAAATATTTTAAGTAAATCTGTAATCGAGCAATATGGGAAGTTATGATATGGAAAAGGATGTATTGGACTATCACTTTGAAATTATTAATGATGGTGATAATTTGACAGAGTCTTTTTGCGATGATTGGGATATTTATCCATATTGTGATCGATATAATGAGAGGTTGAGCTGCTCGTTTGTAGGGATGGTAGTGAAAGAAGGTAATATTCTACTATCCTTTCCTAAGAACTATAATGTTGGTAAAGTCACTTCACGAGATGAGAAGTTATGGATATTACAATCGATGAAAGACATATTACATATTATAGAGCAAGATAGACAATTGTATGGGGTTGAGCCTGGACAATTAACTGACACGATTCCTGTAGATGCATATCATTATATTCTTAGATATTATTTAGAGCTTGGATTATATCATCGTCAAATAAGGGATACCTCTAAAGGTTATAAAGGGCACATCAATTGGCATCAAACAATAAATTCAATTCGTCCTTTATTAAGTGATGGAAATTTTATATATTCTCCATTTATAGTTAACTGTGAATATGATGAGTCAATTTTTATAACTGAGTGTATGGATTATGTCTTATATGATTTTTATAAATCATTTCAATCTTTATTAGATGATATCCATCCTTATAAACGTAAATTTTATAATCCTATTTTTGACGAGTACAATTTTTGCATCTCTAAATTACAAACATTAATTGGTCGTCTTTTCAAGGATCATGAACGGTTGTTGTTGAACTCTTTGATAAGATACTTTCAATGGAAAAGTAATCATAGTAAGTCCTCTGAGTTTCTAACTCTGTATTTTGAATGGTTTTGGGAACGTATGGTACATTCGTATTTGTCTAATCATGTACTAATCTCGGGTGATGATTATGAAATTACAACGGAGCTACAACCTACCAAGCTAAATATAATAAAACCAGATAACATGGATATCGAGCAACGTAAAAATGGTGAACGTAGTCGATTTTCAATACAGTTTGATCATTACTTAAAAATTGTAACTAGTAGAACTCAACCATTAATCTTATTGTTTGATTCCAAGTATTTTTCTAATGATGTGAATGCATTTAATTATAAGCAAGCATTTTATTACTATTATTTGCGTGGTAAATATAAAGATGCCATTATTAGAAATGCTTTAATCATACCTACATCAGGTGAAAGGAGAACTGTAGTACACGTTGATAGACAACACATTGATGGTCTATATATTCGTGAGGAATATATAAACCTTAAGGATGTAATCGACTATTATAATTCGATCATATCTTAATAGTAATTGTAAAAGATATATACATAAGTAAAAAATCTCCCTAGTTGTAATATGATAGCAACTAGGGAGATTTCCTTATTTGGCAGTACGTATTAGTTATGCAGTCCTCGTTTACTGTATATTTTTAAGATTATAGCAATAATTGTATTTAACACAAATAGAGCGGCAAAACATTCTAAAGCAGTAGTATAGCCATATCCTGCTTCGTGAAAGTATGATACGAGCATAGGGCCTGCGATGCCCGCTAATCCCCAAGCAGTTAGAATACGGCCATGAATAGTCGATAGTTGACGTATACCATAGAGGTCAGCTAGATATGCTGGCATGCAGGAGAACCCGCCGCCATAGCATGTGATAATGAGAAGGATTAAAGTTTGGAATGTTAGCGCGCTATTGGTTTGGGCGAGTAGATAGAATGCGACGATTTCTATAATAAAGAATAGTATGTAAGTTTGTGCTCGTCCAAGGTAATCGGAGATAGTAGACCATGCAATGCGCCCTCCGCCATTGAAGATACCGATGATACCAACCAGTGATGCAGCTGCTGTAGGTGTCATACCAATGGCTTCCTGCGCCATAGGGGACGCTAAGGATAGTAGGCCTATACCACAGGTAATATTAATAAAGAATACCCACCAAAGGGCCCTGAATTGCCAAGTTTTCATGGCATCATTGGCTAGCATGCCATGGGTATGAACGTACATGGTGGATTTATCTTTCGTAGTTCGAGTTGGGTGTTTCGGTTGAGGTGCTTTCAAATAGAGTGAAGAGGCGCCCATAATTACGAGATAGATTACACCGAGGATAATGAAAGTATCCACCAATCCAACCTGAGCTACAAGGTATTGCATAAGAGGCCCTGCAATGAGAGAAGCAAACCCAAAACCCATAATAGCTAAACCAGTAGCAAATCCTGGGCGATTTGGAAAGTATTTCACGAGTGTAGAAACTGGTGTTATATAACCAATGCCTAGTCCAATGCCACCGATGATGCCGTAGAAGAGATAGAGTAAGGTAAGATTGTGTATGCTAAGTGCGTAGGCCGTACCCAATAATCCGGTTACCCAGAATAACATAGCGAGAAGTCCACTTTTCTTAGGACCAATTTTTTCTGCAAAGGATCCAAGAAAGCCCGCAGATAGCCCGAGCATTAAAATGGCTAGTGAGAATGTCCATGTTGTTTGCGATAAAGTAAAACCCATATCTGCCATAATAGGACGTGTGAGTACACTCCATGCATATACGCTACCAATGGATATGTGCAAACCAATGGCTGCTAATGCAATAAACCAACGATTTCTCATAAGAAAACTCCTTTCATATAGGTGAGATATTCAGATATAGATAAAGAAGCATTTGTTACGAGAAGGCGATAAAAAAGACCATCTGAACAAAAGCTTGCCCAGACGGTCGGCTGTCACACGATGTGTGCTACTGTGCATGTAGTTAATTCTACGTATCCGTCAGCCCAGTAGGAATATATTACAAATATAGCAATTGAAAGGACATCTTGTCGGTGATATAAGTCACTATCGTATGCACTATGAGGATTTATAAAAGAAAACAAGGAAAGAAATCCTTAGATTCTTTTCCTTATTTAAATATGATATAATTTATATCAAAGTGAGGCATAAATGGTTTCGACGCCAGACTTCGCTTCTAGATTTATTGAATTGAAGAAACGGTCTGACTTCTATGTCGGGCCTTTTTTCATGCGTTTTCTCACCGCCAATCTCTAGAAGATTAGCAAAGGCTGGACCCATTTAGAGGACTCAAGCTTAATATAGTGTTGTTGATAATAAAAGTAAATAGATTAGAGGTTCCTAATAGTCACCTAGGTGACCAATAGGAACCTCTTTCGCTTTGTAATTATTTTTATCGATATCTCTTTATTTTTCGCAATATATTTTAGAATTCATCTTATAGCAAAAAAGGGGCCTATCTATCGTTCTGAATTTTTGGTTTTATAGATTTATTTCAATAAATTTTTACTATATAATGAAATTATTATGAGATGCACGTGGTATGATTTATTTTATTGTAGCCAATTCAGTTATTAAGGCGCTAATGATTAGTTTTTCTTTTATTGAAAGCGGTGTCCTAGATGAATGTAAATCATGTATTATTAATATTTAAATCTGCATTAGAATATGCTGATTTTAAGGGGATTAATAATTTGTTAGCAGACAATTGTCAGTATATTAATGTTGAGAGGAATATATTAAAAAATGGAAAGATAGAAGTATATGATTTTCTAAATTCAATAGCAAAAAGAACCAGAGATGAAAATGTAGCCGTGTATGCACATATGATGACACTTAGGGGAGAAATCAAAGAAAAAGAGTTGTTTTATGAAGGTCAAAGAGGGCTCGCTATTGCATACAATGAAATAGACAATTATGCTATAGGTATGTTTATTGAGTTAGATTCAAATAATTTTATTAACAAAGTTATTATTAGTGATAAAATTCCGAGTTTTAGACTTGATAAATATCGTGCTGAACATAAGTCCCCTCCTATAGATTACATTTTTTATAAGACGCCTGTTGATTTTTTGGATTGGCTTACGGCTATTAGTATTTGGTTAGAAACTGGACATGTAGATGAGCATTCTTTTTATGATTCACTTGCTGATGAGTGCTGTGTACATTTTCAAAGAAAAGATCAAGAACCTATTTTATTGTTAGGTAAGGAAGAAATTATAAATGACTTTAGTAAGATAATGAATTTATTTTTCTATACTATGCCACATATAATTCATGATAAGAATAATAGATCCTTTATAAAGTATGGACCTATGACGATTGAAATCGGCCGTAGTTTAGCGGGACCAGCAAATTCTGTACATATTTATATTGACGATACTGAAGATTAGTTTACATATTATTTTTTTCTTAGGTTCATTATGCTTTAAAACAAAAAAGAAATCGTATGAGACTCCTTTCCCTGTTTAGATATGATATAATTTATATTAAAGTGAGGCATAAATAGTTTGGTCGCCAGACCTCGCTTCTAGAATTTAATGTTGAAGAAACGGTCTGACTTCTATGTCGGGCCTTTTTTCATTCCCCAATTAGAAAGCTAGCTTTCAGCTAGAGGACAACCACTTTCATAAAAGCAGTCTAATTATGTTACAATACAGTTAATATGAGTGTTTTATAGGGAGGGGATTGTATATGAAACGTTATATTACAGCACTTACTTTAGGTCTATGTTTAGCGTTACCAATGCTTTCACAAGCTAGTGATATCAAACCTGTTATGCATGTTACAAATGTACATAATGGTCAATATGATGAGGGTTTAGATGCTATTACAGAAACCAAGTTTTTTGGTCCGTATCAGTTCCGTGTATTGAAGGACTCTGTGGAGACTAAGGGGGAAACTAAAGATATAGATGGGAGAGCCTTTAGAACCTCTGATGGTGTTTTTATGCATGTGAAGGCTGGATCTATCGATAATACAAATGCGACCTTAGATAATGAGATTGAAAAAATTGTTAAAGATAGAACGGTTCCTGAACCTACGGTAAAGATGGTATTGCCTGTTAAGCATGATGTAATAGAGGTCTATAATGATGGTGTGCGCAGCTTACTGGCCGAATTTATGTATGGCTGGCCATTACATAATAGGACGGACATGGTATTAGTTACTGATTATGAAGACACTCGTTACTATTATAAGTTGCAATTTTATAGAGACAAGCTACCAAATGGTGTTCGCATTGAGCAGTTGCGCCAAATGATTATGGATGCGCAGTTTAGTTATAAATAAGGTAGACTCCCATATTTGTTTATCATAATATATTTAGTCAGTCTGTAATATTTAGCTGAACGGGTATAGTAAAAGTAAATTAAAAAGAGGTTCCTATGAGTCAACTTGTGACCATTAGGAACCTCTTTTGTTGTGCAAGAGTTTATATAGTTTTCAAACTATTATAATATGCTTTTACCTAAAGGAAATACAGTTTTACCGAATACTTTGTTAACAAGTACCGCACCGGAACCGTAGAAGCCCAAGAGGGAGATGAATAATTCAGACCATGCTGCAAGAGCAAAGAAGCCTGTGCGACCACCCAAGAATAGATCTGTTGAAAGACCAAAGAATAGGAAGCAGATAAGAACCATAATAGCGAATACAACTTTGTTTGTTTTCAAAGATGCGATAGTACCGAAAATAGAGAAGATTAAGAAGCCCACAAAAGCGAATGCTAATTGCGTTACATCAAAGCCTTTTTGAATTTCAGGACCGAAGGCGCCCATTTGAATCAACCAAACACCAGCCATAGCGGACCAGAATAAACCGTATGCACCGAATACAACGGAGCCGAATGGATTGTTCTTCTTGAAATCAAAATAACTTGCGATTAATTGGGCCAATGAACCTAATAAAACTGCCCAAGGTATAATAACGGATGTTGTTGGACCAGACCAGCCTACGCGGGACGTGGATACCACAAAACATACTACAGCGAGACCAAGTAGACCAAGACCAGTAGGATCCGCTACATTTTCGCTCATTTCAACTTTTCTTACTTCCTTTTCCATTTGTTCCTCATTTCTCCGTCAACTAACTACAACTACACAGCCCAATCTTCACATGATTACAACTATTGTCATCTCCTATTAAATACTGTGTGTACTGAATTGACAGATAACCATTGTGAAAGTACTGCCCCATAAATGTAACATATATCACAGTTTTAAGGCAATAGAGTGAGTCATAGATGTATGCCTAAAACGCATATAAAGAAATACGTTAAAAACATATAAAAAGCGAAGAAATAATGAGGAATAAGATTTTAACCTTATATATTTCTACGCTTTTATCAGAATTAGTATCTAATGTATATAAATTTGTTATAGATTAAGGAGTACAATGCTATCTAGGATATTATTTAACGCTTGTCGATGTATTTGGTGCATAGGACCTAGGTATTTCCTAATTGAGTTTAATTATAAAATTATATTCACATAATCATTTATTAGAATTAGTGATAAATGATGTGTTGATATATGATGTACGTTGAGAAAATCAAAAGGCTTAGCGCATAATTTTTAACATTTTGACAAGCCCTATGTAATAGGCGTACCCTTTAATTAGAAACGTTTGTTATTATGTGATGTATTTTTTGTGTTGTTATGTAAAAGGGGCGTAGAACATGGAAAAGAAAATGGGGCAACAGCCAAGCAGATATAAAGCTCTCTTGACTGCTGTTTTAGTAACAAGTACGTGCGGTTGTTTATGGGGTAGTCCTGTTTATGGCGAAACTCCTGTTACTGATGGTAATGGTAATGAGTATTTAGCTAGTGATAATACCAATATTACCGGTAAAAAGAATACGGTAACTAGTGGTAAAAATGCTACTATCGTAGGGGATAATAACACAATCAGTAAAACCTTTCCAAACGAGAAGGGGAAACCAGTTAACTCCATGGGCAGCGAAGATGTGCGAATTGTAGGTTCAAACAATACCGTTCAAGGTAGTCGTAGACAGCATGTTATTGGTGACAATAATACATTAATTGCTCGTGATAAGGGAACTGTTACGGATTATAAGCATAAAACAGGGCGGGAGCCGAATACGTCTGATTTGACAATCGGTAGAGGCAATTTCCTTCGTGGTAATGACACCTATCGAAATGAATGGGATTCATTGACCGTTATTGGGAACAATAACAAAGCTGAATATAGTGTAGAATCTGCCGGTGGCCCTGCTGCAGGTATTGTTATCGGGGACAATCAAAATCTTGATACCATAAGAGATTCTGTTGTTATAGGCAGTATGTCTCCGGCGGAACAGGCTGAAAAATCAGAAAGTGATTCGAGGGATAAAAAATATACAGTCGGTAGAAGTAGTACTATTATTGGGTATCACTCAGCCAATTCTTCAGGAGGCAGTGTAGTCATTGGTAATCACTCAAAGGCAAATAGTATTTTTCAAACCCTAACCGGTCATGGTTCTGTTATAGAGGGTGGAACAGAGATGAGTCGTTCATCGGGAGCATTTTCGTCATCCTATGGTAGTTTTAATAGTATTGAAAGTACTTCAACTGAAAATGATGAAGCTGATAGTATCGGTAATACGATAACTGGTAGTTTGAATAGAGCCTCTGGATCAACAGGAACCATGATTGTAGGTTCCGGGAATGAAGTAACAAATTCTAAGGCCTCTGTGATACCTCTTCCTGAATTAGGGACTACTTTGGGGAACTTTTATCTTGAAAGCGCTGAAATAGCTGGCATGGATAAGATAAATGGAAATCATGAAGGAACCGTAGAGGCTGGTCGTAAAAACATGAAGGCCTATATGGCGGGGCATGCTGGTGCCGTATCTATTTTAGGCAATAGTAATAGCGTTGATTATACGATGCGTTCCCAAATATCGGGTACTAATAATGCGTTAAAAGGCCAAGAAGGGCACATGAATGTTTATAATAACATGAGTGGATATGGCAATGAAGGTAGTAACATTAGCCGAACCACAATAGTTGGGACAGGTAATAGTCTAAAAAATGGCGAAGACAATGTGGTTATCGGTGACTTTCATAAGCTTGATGGTGGCAAACATAATGTCGTACTAGGCTCTATGGCTTCAGAGGAAAAAGAAGTAACAAAGACCCTTAAAAATTCTTGGGATGGTAGTGAAACTAAATATACGGTTAAGGAAATAGTTCCTACGAGACGCAATACGGCTAATATTGAAAATGCTGTTATGCTCGGATATAATACGGATGTTAAAAATAATGGTGGTGTAGCGTTAGGTAGTGATTCAGTAGCTTCTAGAGATAAAGGGATTGCTGGCTATGATCCTTCTAGGAACGCTACCTCGACAGAAGGCTCCCCAACTTGGAAGTCCACTGCAGCAGCCCTTTCGGTAGGGGATTCAACAGGGGATACGGTTTTGACACGCCAAATTACGAATGTTGCAGCCGGTAGTGAAGATACAGATGCGGTCAATGTAGCTCAATTAAAATGGATTGCCACAGAATCTGCATCTACTATGGAACACCGATTCAGTCAAGTGGATACTCATATTAATCAGGTGGATACTCGAGTTAAGCGTGTAGGGGCCGGTGCAGCGGCATTGGCTGCATTACATCCACAAGAGTTTGATCCATATGATAAATGGAATATTGCTGCCGGGTATGGCAATTATCGTGGCGTTAATGCCATAGCGCTCGGTGTTTTCTATCGCCCTAATAGTAAAGCTTTATTCTCTATTGGTGGAAGCTTCGGCGGAGGCGAAGATCTCCTTAACCTAGGTGTTAGTCTGAAATTTGGTAAAAGTAATCCTTATGCGGAGTATTCCAAGGCAGGGCTTATTAAGGTTATTAACGACCAAGATGAAAAGCTTAAACAACAAGACGAAAAAATCAATACCATGCAAGAACAAATTAATAAAATGATGGCTAAATTAGATCTTTAATATAGCTTTTTGTATTTATACACAGCCGACTATGTTACAATAATGTAATGTAGTTGGCTGTTGTATTATGCGAGGTAACTTATGACTGAAATACAAGCTCTTTTATTAATAAAATCTATTCTCGAATCCGCAGATATTCATGGTATTGAACATATTTTAAGTGAAGATTGTGAATATATGTCTACGGGCCGTGGCATTATTGGGCGTAATCGTAATGAAACAATCGAATTTTTGTCCTCTATGGCTGAGTCGATTAAGGCCGATAATGTGCCTGTTACATGTAAGGTGATGCACATTACCGATGTGTATGAGGAGGATGCGCTATTTCACGAGGGTCGTCATGGTTTAACCGTTTCTTATGAAAGTGGCGATAACTATGTGTACATGATTTTTGTAGATGTAAATGATGAAGGCCTTGTAGATCGTATCGTTTCAAGCCAAGAAAATTATAGTATTGAGTATGATGATCTCCGCTTTAGTTCTGATGAAAGCGAATATGCTTTCACGACTTCGCCAACCACAGTGAAAGACTGGATTACAGTCCTTAGTATGTGGTTAGAAACGGCAAATGTAGATATTGATGACTTCTATCAATATATCGATGAAGACACGCGCGTTGTATTCCAAAAAGGTGATGCTGAATCGATTACTCTTGAAAGCGGTCTTGATGTAGAGGATTACTTTGATCAATTAATGAACCAACACTTTGATGCGGTGCCTCATATTATTCGCGATGAAGAAGATGGTCTTATTTTGACTTATGGTCCTATGAGTGCTATTGCTACACTTAATGAAGAAGGTGCATTAGCACTTATCAGTATCTATATCGATATACGCGATGAAGATGAAGCGACTGATGAGGTTGGTTATATCGAAGAGGACTTAACGAAGGAAACTATTATTGAAGAGGATCTATATTAGTCGATACTACTCATTTGATATATCTAATCTAATTAGAATTAATAGATAAAATAAAAACTACCAGTTAAACATATATCTTTTAAACAGATCTTCTGCTATGGAAGGATAAGCCACTAGATATTATGAATAACTGGTAGTTTTTTGTATTATTTACATTTCATCATGGTCTTTAATGAGACCAGCTTTTTTCTTTTTCCAGTAGGAGTAGTAGAACGGCAAGATTACGATACAGCCGCCTAGACCCCATAATAATTGGTTAGTTTGAGCTTGGGCAAGCATCCATAGGGATGTGCCGATAGCGATGACTGGGATTAAGTAGCCACCAGGGATTGTGTAGGAACGAGCTTTATCTGACCATTTACGACGGAAGATGATAACAGCTAAACATGTTGGTAGGTATTGTGTAAAACGAGATACTGCGCTGATGGCTGCTAGTGTAGTAAAGGAACCAGACCAGGCAAGTAATACACTGGCAATGGCAGTAACGATAGCTGCTATATATGGTGCATTATAACGATTACGTTTTGCCAAAGCACTTGGTAGCATACCATCTTCCGCCATGGATGTTGCCACACGAGGTGCATAGTAAGCTTCGGCAAAGTTGATACCACCCATAGAGATCAATGTACCTATTAATACGATATACATACCAATAGGACCAACAATTACGTTGAATGCATCTTGTACTGGAGCCTTGGTATTTGCTAAATCAGTACCAAGTACACCAATAGATACGGCGAGGATTGCCATATACAGAACCGATACGAGAAGCATACACATGATAATAGCACGTGGTAAATTCTTTTTAGGATTTTTCATATCCTCTGCAGCAATGGCAATAACTTCAAACCCTGTATAGGCAAAGAATAGAAGAACTGCAGCTTGAGCAAATGATCCATCTACATAGATGTCTTGAGGGAAGACTGGTGTAAAGTTAGCTCCATTTATAAAGAAAATACCAATTGCAATAAATAGGGCAAGAGGGACTAGTTTAGAAATAGTGATTAAGTTGTTAACGAATTTGGATACGTTAACACCAAATATATTTACAATGGTAAGACCTACAATTAAGATAAATGAAATGACATCCTTTGCAAAATCACCACTTAAAGCTGGTACTGCAGCACCTAATGCTGTAGCAAAGCCAACGGCCATAGCCGCCCAGGCAATAACGGTGACGATCCATTTTAGAACGCCCACTTCAAAGGCCCAAAAATCACCTAAAGCATGTTTTGCATATAGATAAGGACCTCCATTACGTGTAAATAGGCTGGCTGCCTCTGCAAAGCAAAGGGCGATACAACCTGCGATAACGGCGTCAAATAACAGGACGCCTAAGCTAGCGGAACCAATTATAGAATATGCTTTGTTTTGTAGTAGGAAAATACCTGTTCCTACAATACCATTGATGCCTAGGAGTACAATACTCCAAAAGCCAAATTTTCCTGTTTCTTTCATGATACAATCTTCCTACTATTTAGTTATATTTTCTTGAACTGCTTTTACGAATGCAGTAAATAAACGCTTGGCATTATCGTCATTTGTAGACATCATTTCTGGGTGGAACTGACAGGCTACTAACCAAGGATAAGATGGATCCTCTAAACCCTCTACAGTACCATCCTTAGCTCTTGCTACAACTTGTAATCCTTTACCGACATTTTTAACTGTTTGGTGATGATGGGAATTCGTAATCCAAGTATTGCAACCTATAGCACTAGCTAGTTTTGAGTTGGTCTCAATCTCTACAGTATGGGTACCAAGAGAAGGTGTTTGATTCTGAGAGTGTTTTATTATACAGTTTTGATCATATTTTAAGTCTTGGAATAAAGAACCGCCACGATATACATTTAAGATTTGTAAGCCACGACAGATGCAAAAGATAGGAATTTGTCTTTCTTCTGCTGCTTTGATTAAAGCAAAGTCGAATTGATCGCGCTCCGGAAATACATCGCCAATACCTTGCAAAGGTTCTTCTCCATAGTGGAGAGGGTATACATCATGGCCGCCGGATAATAGTAAGCCGTCAAGCTTTGCTACCGTTTCGCGAGCTACATCAAGATTTTCGGTAAATGGAATTATAACAGGAATGCCACCAGTTTCCTCAATAGAACGAGGATAGTCTTGGTTTACGTAAGAACGCAATAAATCTACGTAAGGACCACCATTATCTCGTGAGATATTGCCAGATATGCCAATGAATGGTTTCATCATAATATCACCTCATATGTGTAAAAAACTGTACAACCTTATGTTAGTGTATCAGATTTTATGGATAAAAACACTACTAATAGATATAATTATAAGACTTATAATAGAGAAAATATGTTAAAGTTGATACATTTTACTATATTTTCTTTCAAGATATAGTTGTATCTGTTTATTGCGAAACATGGTATGATAGACTACGAATGAACTGTGCGGGAGGTTTACTATGGTTTTTCTAACATCCTTACAAAGTATCATACCTATTGTACTACTTATTTTGTTAGGATATATATTAAAAGGGCGGGGCATGTTTAATCCTACCTTTAGCGGTAATTTATCGCGATTTATCATGTCGGTTGCATTACCAGCGGGAGTATTTGTATCTGTATTACATCACCTACATACTTCTGATATATGGAATTTACGATATGGCATGTTAGTGGTTGTCCTAACATATGTTATCGCATATATCGTAGCGTTTATTATGATGAAAATGTTGAAAGTTCCTAAAGGACGACGTGGTATTTTTATCAATATGGTAGTAAATGATAACTGCTTGTTTATTGGGTTACCAGTGCAAATTGCACTATTTGGTCAAGATGCGCTGCCGTATTTCTTGTTATATTACATCGGTAACACTATTTCCGTATGGATGGTGGGAGTATTCCTTATAGAACTAGATCCACTGCCAAATTCTGAAGTAGATTTTAATAATGGCTCCTATAAGATTGATAGTATAAATAATAGTTCAGAATCTACTGAAGGTAAAAGCAAGAAACCTAAATTTGATTGGAAGAAGTTATTACCACCACCATTGATAGGTTTTTTTGTGGCCTTAATCTTCTTGTTTTTTGAAATTCCTTTACTTCCAATTTTGCATACTACCTTGAATTACTTAGGTGATATGGTAACCCCATTATCCTTGATTTATATAGGTATTGTACTTCATGATGCGGGCTTAAAAAGCATGCGTTTAAATAAAGACTCCATCGGTGGGATTGTAGGACGATTTGTCATTTCCCCGATTATCATGTTCTGTTTGATTACGGTCTTACAATATGGAGCAGGCATAGTTCTAGAACCAATTGCAATCATTACCTTTGTTGTACAATCAGCAGGACCTGTCATTGCAGTATTGCCAATTGTAGCTAATGAATCAAAAGCTGATTTGCCATTTGCTACAGGTCTAGTTATGATTAGTACCATATTATTTGTTGTAGTAATTCCAATTATAATGGAAATTTTAACAATGATAGGTATACAGGCTTAAAATAAGGAAAAGATTAAAATAAGTAAATAAAAAATAGGTTCCTAATGGTCATATAGGTGACTATTAGGAACCTATTTTTATGTAAGTATATACAACTTATCTAAAGAATCTACCCACTAGAGGCATGCTAGCACCATCGTTTTTATTAAGGCCTTTTAAAAGAACCATGATAATTACGTACAGTAGTAATCCTTCAATACCAGTGAGTATAAAGTTAGCCCACATTGGTAGAATGTCTATTAAGTAATGGTAACTCATGAAAATAAGTATACCCATAATACCGGCACTGACCACATTTTTCCATAGTAAGGAAATATCAAGAAAGTAGCCTGTGTATTTTTTGATATAAATCAAGTTAAGTAATGCGGCAAAGCCAATATCAGCAACGGTTGCCCAGGCGGCACCGCCGATGCCAAGCCAAGGAATAGCAGTCAGTGTCCAGTTAAGGATGACCTTGATTATGAGGGAAATCCCCATATTTATGACTGGAATACGTGGTCTGTTGAGACCTTGTAGAATACCTGTTGTTACTTGATGTACACCTAGGAAGAATATAGAGAATGCCGTGATTTGCGTTGCTAGTTCTGCCTTAGGCGCATTGTAAATCAGTGTAACAGTTGGGGCAGCAAGTACATATAATAGCACTGTAAATGGTACGGTTGCCATAAATGTTAAACGCATAGAGCCAGCAGTGCGATCATATATACCTTGATGATCGCGTTTTGCAAAGGCATGAGAGATAGCTGGTACAATGCTTGTCGCAAGGGCTGCGGTAATGATGGTAGCCAAGTTGATGAGCGGTACCGCCATCCCAGTAAGATAACCGAAGAGTTCTGTTACTTCGTTCATTGGGAACCCAGCATCTAATAAGCGACGTGGTACGATAAGTAAGTCGAGATTCGCCGTCAACGGTAACATGATACTTGCTAAGGAAATTGGTATGGACAATGTTAAGAGTCGTGACAGAATTTCTTTAGCTGATTCACGGGGACCATCGTAGCTTTCACCAGTACTACTTGCCTTAGGTAATTTATAGTAGTAGTACAAGAGCACTAGGAAGGCACCAAAAGCACCTACACCTGCACCCAAGCTAGCGCCACCTGCCGCGGCCGGTAAACCGTAAGGTAATAAAATAGCAGCAGCACCTAGCATAACGATAACCCGTAGCAATTGTTCTACAATTTGGCTAATCGCTGTGGGCGTCATCATTTCATAGCCTTGGATATACCCGCGGAAACAGGAAATCCATGTTACAAAGAATACTGCCGGAGCGAGCGCGATGATAGAGTAGTAGGCACGGCTTTCAGCAATGAGACCACTAGAAATTAACCAATCTGCACCAAAGTACATGGCAAGACTGGCGATAAAACCTGTAATAGTCAACATTGTAAAAGAAATATTGAATACTCTCTTAGCACCACTAAAGTCGTGTAAGGCTAATCGTTCTGCCGTCAAAATAGAGATGGCAATCGGCACACCTGCGCTCGAAATTTGCAATAGTAACAAATAGATAGGAAAGGCCATCTGGTAGATGCCGATCCCTTCACCGCCCAAGATGCGGGATAAAAGAATCCAGTTGATACTACCGATGGCTTTCACTACGAAACCGGCAATGGTTAAAATTAAGGTTCCTTTTAAAAATCCACTAGCCATTGATTATAGTTTGTTAGAAGAACCTAATACATTTTTGATTTTGTGAGCTACCATGCCTTTAATAGCATCACGAGCAGGTCCTAAATATTTACGTGGGTCAAACTCAGATGGGTTTTGAGCCAAGTATTCGCGTACAGATGCAGTCATAGCAAGGCGAAGGTCTGTATCGATATTGATTTTGCAAACCGCCATTTGAGCTGCTTTGCGAAGCATTTCTTCAGGTACGCCTTGTGCACCAGGGATGTTGCCACCAAATTCATTACATTTTGCTACGAATTCAGGCAATACGGAGGATGCCCCATGCAATACGATTGGGAAGTTAGGCAATAATTCGCCAACTTTTTTCAAACGATCAAAATCGAGGTAAGGGTTGCCTTTGAATTTGTATGCACCGTGGCTAGTACCAATAGCGATTGCTAAGGAGTCTACACCTGTGAGATGGACAAACTCAGCAGCTTGTTCAGGATCAGTGAAGCGAGCATCTGCATCAGATACGTTTACATCATCTTCAACGCCTGCTAAACGGCCCAATTCTGCTTCTACTACAACGCCGTGAGCGTGAGCATATTCAACAACTTGTTTTGTGATTTTTACGTTTTCATCGAAATCATAATGAGATGCGTCGATCATAACGGATGTGAAACCACCATCTACACAGTCTTTACAGATTTCAAAGGAATCGCCGTGATCAAGGTGAAGAGCGATCGGTAAGTTGCTGTCTTCAAGAGCTGCTTCTACGAGTTTAACAAGGTAAATATGTTTAGCATATTTACGAGCACCTGCAGATACTTGCAAGATAAGAGGGGATTGTTCTTCTTTCGCTGCATCTACGATACCTTGTACGATTTCCATGTTGTTTACATTGAAAGCGCCAACAGCATAGCCGCCTTCATAGGCTTTTTTGAACATTTCTGTAGTAGTAACTAATGGCATGTTGTCCTCCTTGGCCATAGGGCCTGTCATATCATGTTATTAATACTGTGACTGCTAGTGTTTCTAGCGCATATGAGCTAGATAAAAAACTAGTGTTATTGCAATCATATATCAATTCAAGTTAAGTATATCAAGAAACACTATAAAGGGCCAATATTTTTTGTATAACTTATGCATAAATTTCGTCTTGTTTTGTGACCCATGTGGGTTATTTCTGTGTAGGAGCATTTATTTATTGGTGTTATATCAGCTCAATCGTTTAGCAATACGTTCATATCCTCTGGCATTTCTGCATGCAGTTCGAGCCATTCATTTGTTATGGGATGATAAAAGCTTACGCGCGCTGCGTGTAGTGCTTGGCGTTGGATAGATTCTAGATGACCACCGTATAAGTCATCACCAGCTAGTGGATACCCTAGTTGAGATAAATGAACTCGAATCTGATGGGTGCGTCCTGTGTGCAATAAGCATCGTACATGGGTAAACTGATTATAAGATGTAAGCGAATTGTCAGTTGAACATACATTACTATTATTATTCATCGTAATTACATCATCAGAATTAATCTTACCACTACTGATTTTGCTTGTATTTTTACTAATAATAGTTATATTCGTGCGAGCCGGCTTTCCTTGGCCTGTACAACAACGCTCAATGATACTGCCTGGTTTACGACCTATAGGCCAGTTAATGCTTATAGGCACAGCAGGGAGATGTCCCTCTACAATGGCGTCGTAGCTTTTGTAAAAATGGGTGTGTTTTTTATCAAAAGCATGTTGGACCACCGATGTTTTAGCAATGATGACAATACCTGAGGTATCCTTATCTAATCGGTGTACGGGATGGAAATCATAATACTGATTTGTTTCTTGGTAGTAATGAAGTACACCATTTGCCAGTGTATGATCTCGTATGGTAGAAGTAGGGTGCATCAGAATACCAGCCGCTTTATTAATGACTAAAATATATTCGTCCTCATATATGATATCTAGTTCCATAGGGCTTAAACTAAACTCTTGCTCTGGTGTTAACTTCATAACGAGATGATCGCCACCATGAATGAGCATATTCCAGGTAGCAAATTTATCATTAACTGTTATGATGCCATCATTTCGTAAACGGCGTCTCATGCGCTGGGAAATATGCTGTTGTTTTATAATATGATTTATAGACTGTGTGTGTACATCAGAGTTTACAATCAAATCGATTATCGTTGCTGCTTTCATACGTATTATTATAACAAATAAAATATAAATGAAGAATTTTTCATAATTCGTTGTATTTATGAAGGTCCATATAGTATAATTTGAATTATTAATTTTATACATTATTTATGTGTGAACTTTTTACTATAATACTGTGTGTTTAGTTCTAACAGTATATTTTATGAACTATATATGTATGTTAACGACTATATGGTTATAGCTTATTCTATAAAAGGAGAGGTTTATGAATATTAACAAGAAATCTGTATTAGTCGCATGTGTGTTAGCGGCTATGTCTACAACAACTTTTGCGGCATCTACTACAACATCTACTAGTAGTACAACGGTAACAAACCACGATACACCAACATCTACTAGTACACGTGTAACTCGTGAGGAACATACAACGACTACATCAACTTCTACTGTTCGTACAGAGAGCTCTAGCTCTTCTAAAAGCACAAAAGCTAGTGTAGGCGTTATGACTCCTCAAAAAATTGAAGAGCGTAGTGCACTTTCTGGCTATATCGCAGCTGATGTGGCGAGCGCATTAAACCCTTATCGCAATGCTCCTAAATCTTTAAAATCTGGTAAAGGCACTACTTTCAAAAATGACGAAGTGCTTGAACATGGTGTATTGGCAGCTATGAAACAAGGTGGTAAATGGGGTGTTATCCGTCCAGATGGTACCGTTGCTATTGAGCCTAAATATAAAGAAATTAAAGATGTTGATTATAAAACGGGTAATGTGTTAGCTCAAGTAGATAAGAAAACAGACACTTGGGTTACCCCTAAGGGGGTAGAAATCTCTGAAGAGGAAGCTTTAAAAGAACGTGTAAAACAAGAAGCAACTCAAGAGTATCCAAGCGATTCCTATGTAGAGTTTAAAGAAAAAGGTAAATATGGCTTTAAAACTACTGATGATAAAGTAGTGATTGCTCCACAATTCCGTCAAATCGTGACTGGATTTAGCGAAGACCGTGCTTTTGTTAAAAATGCTAAAGGTAAAATTGTAGCTATTGATGGTACTGGTAAAGAATTATTTAATGCTCCATCTAAAGAGGTATATAGATACCGTAATGGTCTGGCTGAATACCGCCGCTCCGTGAGTGGCTTTAATTTAGGTGGCCTTGTAGGTGGCTTCATCGTGGGCGGTATCCTTGGAGGTGCGCTTTTAGGTGGTCAACATTATCACGTAGGTGGTTTTGCTTATGATGGTGCAAAACGTGGCTATATCGATCGCTCTGGTAATATTGTAATCGACAGCAAAAAAGATAAAGTATGGCCTATCACAGCCTATGGCACAGTAATTAAAGATGCTGGTAACTTATACTTTGTGAACCGTAAAGGTGAAGTTGTTATTCAACCAGGCGATTACGATGCAGGTGAAATGGATAAATTAAATGGTCTATTAGCGTTAAGAGACAATAAGACTGAGAAATGGGGCATTTTCGATGTATCAACAGGTAAGCAAGTAGTAACCTTCAAATATGATTCTATTTCCTTTGCAGGGACTGATCGTTTAGTAGTTGTGAAAGATCATGTTAAAAACCTTATCGATATGAATAGTGGTAAATCCTTGTATTCTGCTCAAACAGAAGCAACTATTGAACCATTCAACAACGATACTGTAACATGGGTTCATACTGGTAAAGAGGGCTATACAATTATAGATAATAATGGTCATATTTTATTTAGAGATACAAACAAACTTATTGAAGACGCTAAGTCCTTTAACCATGGTTTCAGCTCTGTTAAGTCTAAAGGCAAATGGGGAATCATGAACTCCAAAGGTGAATGGCTTGTACAACCTACATATGATGCGGTAAACGTTTTATAATATAATTGGTTGTAGAATTCTTTTGAATTTGTATTGTCTTTAGTTCTGGCTTAATTAGTATTTTTTAGTTATAGTTCTTAGCTATAAACTAAATACAACATAATATCGTTATACAGAAACTAGCAATGTACATGTATTATGTATGTTGCTAGTTTTTTTGTGTTATTGGCCTTATGTATTGCATTGTGTACCGTATTAGAGAACTTCCACTATACTTATAAAAGCTTCATTAATACATAGCTAACAATTATAATTAAGAAAATCGATTTACCTAGAAAATAAGCCTGTTTTAAGGTATAATTATAGAGATGTATTCCGATTTGGTGTAGTTTTACACTTTCACTTGGAATATGAGGATGATGAAAGTAATGCTATGAACCTTATGCCCAACAGGTTCAGGTGTAGGAGGTATAAAATGGCTAAAGATTGTTCCTTTGACGTTGTGTCTGAAGTGGATATGCAGGAAGTAGATAATGCTGTAAACCAAGCAAAAAAAGAAATTGGTACGCGCTATGATTTCCGTGGCTCTAAAGCAGAAATTAGTCTTGAAGGCGACACTATCAAGATCATCGGTGATGATGAATACAAATTGAATGCCATTATCGATGTTTTAAAAGGCAAGATGGTTAAACGTAATGTAGCGATTAAAAATCTTGATTACGGCAAAGTTGAACCAGCAGCAGGTGCAACAGTTCGCCAAATCATTACTATTAAAAAAGGCATTACTAAAGAAAATGCTAAAGAAGTAGTAAAAGCAATTAAAAACATGAAAATTAAGGTACAAGCATCTATCCAAGAGGATCAAGTGCGCGTATCTGGTAAGGATAAAGATGATTTGCAAGCAGTAATCCAAATGTTAAAACAATTGGATATTCCTGTAGAATTGCAATTCGTTAACTTCCGTTCCTAATAACATATGTTCATAGGATAGGGTTAGTTAGACTCGTTTGAGTCGCTAATACTATCAGTGTAGGAGGCCTTATGAAAGTGGAGGACATGAAGGGTGGCTATACCACAGGTTCATGTGCTACGGCAGGTATGAAAGCTGGTTTATTGGCCCTCTTAGATAAGAATATTGTGGACCAAGTGGTCATTGAGAACCCTCAAGGTCAGTACATTGAGGTTCCTATTAAAGCGGTAGAGGTTATATCCGATACAGAGGCGAAGGTGACTGTTATGAAAGACGGCGGCGATGATCCTGATGTAACCCATGGCAATGATGTGGAAACGACAGTGACCATTGATAATACTGGTGAACTGCGATTCCGAGCCGGCTTTGGTGTAGGTACTGTAACGAAACCAGGCCTTGCTATGCCACCAGGAGAACCGGCTATCAATCCAGGGCCCCGGGCAATGATGAAAATAGTTTTTGAAGAACATTGTGTCCATGGTCAAGGTGTGACGGTAACCGTTAGTGTTCCTAATGGTAAGGTATTAGCCAAGAAAACATTAAATCATACACTTGGTATCGAAGGTGGCATTTCCATTATTGGTACTACCGGTATTGTTAAGCCTATGAGTGAAGAAGGGTTTAAGAACTCGTTAGTGCCACAGTTGAAAGTTATGAAGGCTAACGGATGTGAAACAGCTGTTCTCGTACCGGGGCGTATTGGTCAAGATCTTGCAGAGCAAGTATTAGGTATTCATAAGAACCAAATGGCAGAAACGAGTAATTTTATTGGATTTATGCTTGAAAAGGCTGTACAGATTGGATTCAAACGAATATTAATCATCGGTCATATCGGTAAATTAATCAAACTAGCTAGTGGTAGCTTCCATACTCATAATCGCATGAGTGATGGCCGTATGGAAAGTATCGTGGCCTATGCTGCTTTAGAAGGAGCATCCCAAGAGGTGTGTGAAGAGTTATTTAATTGCCAAACCACAGAGTCTACATTCCCTATCCTGGAGCGAGAAGGATTGACTGGTGTATACCAACGTGTTGTAGATCGTGCCTCTTTGCGTAGTGAGCGCTATATTGCTAACGAAGCAGAGGTGGGCATCATCATTACGACCTTAAAGGGCGAGATTTTGGCAATGGATAAGCATGCAAAAGAGATAGGAGAACTTGAACATTGGCACATACCTTGTATATCGTAGGCATTGGTCCGGGTAATCCTGATTATGTGGTGCCTAGAGGCCTTAATTTAATTAAACATGCTACAGTATTGGTAGGCAGTGAACGGTCCTTAGAGGACTTTCAAGAGCCTGGTCAAACTACATATCCTGTAACAGGTAAGCTCAGCGTATTAGCGGAGCAAATTGAGCGTGAACTCAACGACCATGACGTTGTAGTTATGGTTAGTGGCGATACAGGCTATTATAGCTTATTGCCCTATTTAAAGAAAAAATTTACTGCTAACCCTATTGAGGTGGTGCCAGGCATTAGCTCTATGACCTTTGCCTTTGCCCGTCTTAATGAGGTATGGCATGATGCGGATTTAATGAGCTTTCACGGTCGTCAACCGGCGCCCGAAAAACTCGTATATGAAGCAGGTAAAAAGATGGGATTCTTAACGGATCCTGAATATAATCCAGCGCATATTGCGCGTATTTTAATAGATGCAGGTTGGCCAAAAGAAACGAGAGCGGCAGCGCTAGAGCGTTTGAGTTATGATGATGAAAAAATTGTAGACTCTACGTTAGAGGTGTTAACGGAGCTCGAAGGATTTGGTCACTCTGTAATGGTGGTACTAGGATGAGACATTTTTTCGGAATTCCCGATGAGGAATTTATCCGCGGCGACGTGCCGATGACGAAATGCGAGATTCGCAAAGCCGTTATGAACGAGGCACGCATCGAGGAAGATAGCATTGTCCTTGACGTAGGTGCTGGTACGGGCTCTATTTCTATTGAAGCAGCCTTGGCAGCTCCTAAAGGGCATGTATATGCGATTGAGCGCTTTGATAAAGGCATCGACCTTATCAATGAGAACATGAAGAAATTTAATGTAACTAATATGACTGTTATCAAGTCCAAAGCTCCGGAAGGCATGGAAGAATTGCCTAAGCTTGATGCGGTTATCATCGGTGGTAGCGCTGGTGGCATGACAGGCATCATGGACGAGGCGCAACGTCTGTTAAAAGTAGGTGGCCGTTTAGTTGTAACTGCTGTAACGATGGAAACTGGCTATACAATCCTTAAAGAGTTGAAAGGTCGTCCTTTCACGTATGAAGGTTACCAAATGTCCATCAGTCGTTACCGCAAGGCTGGGCCTTATCATTTGTTAGACCCATTGAGTCCAATTTTCATTGTATCTGCAACGCGTATCGCAGAAGGAGAGTAATATGGTTGACGTATATATTGTAGGCGCAGGCCCTGGGGATCCTGAGTTAATTACTCGCAAAGGGTATCGTTTAGTGCAAGAGGCAGATGTTGTAATTTATGCGGGTTCCTTGGTAAACCCTGCCATTTTAGAGGCTTGTAAACCAGGCTGTGAAATCCATAACAGTGCTACTATGAACCTTGATGAGGTATTGGCTGTTATGAAAGCTTCTGTTGAGGCTGGTAAAAGCGTAGTTCGCCTTCACACAGGTGACCCTGCTATTTACGGTGCTATTCAAGAGCAAATGGATGCACTTGCTAGCATGGGGATTTCTTATGAAGTCGTACCAGGTGTAAGCTCTTTCCTTGCTACAGCTGCGGCATTGAAACAAGAATATACATTGCCAAATGTATCTCAAACAGTCATTATTACGCGTATGGAAGGTCGTACACCGATGCCTCCAAAGGAAAAATTGCGCATGTTAGCATCTCATGAAGCGACAATGTGTATTTTCCTTAGCGTTCAAATGTTAGATAAGGTTGTAGCTGAACTCATCGAGGGCGGTTATGACAAAACGACTCCAGTGGCTATCGTGGTAAAAGCTTCTTGGCCAGACCAACGTATTATTCGTGGCACATTGGAAACTATTGCGGACATCGTAGCTAAAGAAGGCGTATTGCGCCAAGCTATGATCGTTGTAAGCCATGTATTAGATAGTGAATACGAATTGTCTAAACTCTATGATAAAGGCTTTGCTCATATGTACCGCAGTGCTAAGGACTAGTATAATGAAAGAACTAGAAACTGTTGTGCCTATGACGGGAGCTAAGAAGAATAGAACGGCTATTCTTTCTGTATCTGAACGAGGTGCAAAGCTAGGTCAACGCATCAAGTCTTTGGTGGCACCTCATGCAGACTGCTTTGAAAAAGAAAACCGTCCTTCTGGTGGTGAGGCTATTTATTTTGATTCCCTCAAAAGCCATATCGGACAGATTTTTAAGGATTACGATCAAGTATTATGCATCATGGCACTCGGTATTGTAGTGCGCATGATTGCACCGTATATTGAGCATAAATCTAAGGATCCTGCGGTAGTCGTAATGGACGAAGTAGGGCATCATGTAATCAGTTTATTATCTGGTCACCTTGGGGGTGCCAACGAATGGACACAGTCCATTTCACTGGCCATCGATGCGGACCCTGTTATTACAACTGCAACGGATGTAAACGGATTGCCAGCGCCTGATGTGTTAGCGCGCCACGAGCATCTGTTGGTAGATGATTTTCAAACCTTAATCAATGTGAACTCTGCCATCGTTGGGGGAGAGCGTATTGATTATTATATCGATGAAAGCTTACCGAATGCAGAGGAACTAGAACAAGCTGCGAAAGCTCATATTGGTGAACATGGTATAGTTCACGTTGTTTCTTTGGAGCAACTAGAGTCTATTCCATGTAAAAATAAAAGCGCTGAAGAGGGTGCTTTTCGTGTAGTCATTACGGATAAAGTAATTACCGAGCATGGTTATCAATTGATTTTACGTCCTCGTACGTATACGATGGGCATTGGTTGTCGCCGAGACACACCAAAGGAATTGATCCTTGACGCCATTCAACAATCCTTGGCAGAGCATAAGCTTTCACCAAAGAGCATTGTAACGGCGGCATCGGTCATCGTTAAACAAGATGAAGTAGGCCTGTTAGAGGTTATGCAAATTATGGGGTGGCCTATCGTGTTCTATACACAGGACGAGATGGCACCACTCATTGAAGAAGAAAAATTAAAAGAATCTAATTTTGTAAAAGGAACTATAGGAGTAGGAAACGTATGCGAGACAACGGCATTACTAGCGGCCAAGAGCCGAACACTAATACAGCACAAAACAATTTATCCAAAAACAACGGTAGCCATTGCACAGGTAACATCAAAGTAATTGGCATCGGCCCTGGCGATGAAGAGTTTATGACGCCTCAAGCGCGCGAAGCCATCTTAGCGGCTGACCGTGTTGTAGGTTATTTGACTTATCTTGACTTGATTAAAGACCTTATCGAAGGTAAAGAAACTGTAGGCACTGCCATGATGCAAGAGGTAGATCGTTGCCAACAAGCTGTTGATTTAGCGGTAGAAGGCCATCAAGTCGTAGTTGTATCATCTGGTGACTCTGGCGTATACGGCATGGCAGGTCTTGTGTTGGAACTTGCTAATAAAGTACCAGCAGAAAAACGTCCTTCCGTAGATATCGTACCTGGCCTTAGTGCTGTAAACGTAGCGGCTTCTGTTTTAGGCGCTCCGTTGATGCATGACTTTGCAGTTATTTCTCTTAGTGACTTGATGACTCCATGGGATTTAATTAAAAAACGTGCTGATCTTTGTGCACAAGGTGACATGGTTATCTCCTTGTACAACCCGCGCAGTAAAAAACGCGTTACTCATTTAGATGAAGTTCGTGAAATCGTTCTTAAATACCGCGATCCTAAAACACCTGTTGGTATCGTGCAAAAAGCAGGTCGTCCAGGGCAACACATGGTAATTTCTGACCTTGAGAATTTCACAAACGAAGAAGTGGATATGCAAACACTTGTTATTATCGGCAATAGTCAAACCTATGTTGAAAATGGTCGCATGATTACACCTCGAGGCTACAAATTATGATTTGGGTCATCGCTGGTACCTTGGATGGTCGTACCTTAGCGGTAGACATCCAAGAACGGACAGGTGAAGAGGTTCTCGTTACTGTTGTGAGTCAGTATGGGGCAGAGCTTGCTGCCCATAAAGGCATTACTGTTCATACGGGCCGTCTTGATCAAGAGGCTATGCAAAATTTGATTAAGAAACACAACGTACGTTTATTAATCGATGCAAGCCATCCGTATGCTGCTATTGTTACAGCTACGGCTCAAGATGCAGCAAAAGCTGAAGGTATTCCTTTTGTTCGCTTTGAACGTAAAGAGGTGCCATTGCCAGACTATGATAAATTGCATATCGTAGTGGATGAGGTAGAAGCCGCTAATTTAGCTGGCAAATTGGCAAAGGAAAACAATAAACATGTGTATTTGACCACAGGTAGTAAGACAATGCACATCTTTGCTAAATCTGAGGCTTTACAAGATTGTGAAGTATGGACACGTATTTTGCCGACCGCCGAGGTGTTACAAATGATGGAAGACCTCAACGTGAGTCCTAAGCGCATTGTTGCTGTCCAAGGTCCATTTTCTTATGATATGAACCGCATCATGTTCCACGATACACAGGCAAGCGTTGTAGTTATGAAAAACTCTGGCCTTGTAGGTGGTGCTGATACAAAATTACAAGCAGCTATGGATCTTGGTATCCATGTTATTGTTATCGATCGTCCGCGTGTTAAACTTGAAAGTCACGTGGTATCATCAAATGATGAATTCTTTAAATTATGGGAGGACACTAATGGATTACGTTAAAAATCCTAAAGCTATTGAAGATAAAAGCATGGAAATCATTTACGATTATGTAAAGGATTTAGGCTTAACAGATGATGAAGTGCGCGTTGTATCTCGTACAGTACATGCGTCTGGCGATGTTGAATATGCTCAACTTGTAAAAATGAGCCCTGATGCTGTTCAAAAAGGTATTGAAGCCTTGGATAATGGTGCAGATATTTATACAGATGTAGAAATGGTTCGCACAGGTATCTCTAAACCAGCTCTTAAAATTCGCGGTAACGAAGTACACTGCTTGATTAAAGACGAAAACGTAGCTAAAATGGCTAAAGAGTTAGGCGTGACTCGCTCCATCGCAGCTATGCGTACATTTGGCAAACAATTAGAAGGCCAAATCGTAGCTATTGGTAATGCGCCAACTGCATTGTACGAAGTATTGCGCCTTGCTTTAGAAGAAGGCATTAAACCAGCTCTTATCATTGGTATTCCTGTAGGCTTCGTAGGTGCTGCAGAATCCAAAGACTATTTGATGGAAGTATCCCCAGTTCCTTACATCACTGTAAAAGGCAACAAAGGTGGTAGCCCAATCGCTGCTTCCGTATGTAATGCATTACTTTACACAGACGTAAAACGCAATGACATGCTCTTCGTAGAAGGCAAAGAATCTAAATAGTACAAAACCCGAATCGTGTTTTAGTAGTTTTGCGATTCGGGTTTTACTGTATATATTTTTCACAATAATTGCTAAACATAAATTAGATAAACACAGTAATTATGCTATATTAAATTTCTTATAATGTAGTATCTGTAAAATAGAGTTCATTTTATAAGAGACTTATATTACATTAGGTAGGTTTTGAGAGGGGGTTCATATGGCATCTAGTAATGAACGAAAATTATTTCGTGTATCAGTGATTTGTATCTTAATCATCGCCGTTATTATGAGCATGATTATATCTCTTATTTGGGGATCAACATCCGTATCATTAGCTGAGATTTGGCATACATTATGGTCTAGTGAGCTAACTGACACATCTTCACAAATTATTTGGAATATTCGATTGCCTCGCAATATTGTAGCTGCGTTAGTGGGGGCTTGTCTAGCTGTATCTGGTGCAATTTTGCAAGCAGTTATGAAAAATCCTCTAGCAGATCCACAGATTGTAGGGGTATCCTCTGGTGCAGGGCTGGCTGGTGTTATCATATTTATTTTATTCCCTGGGTATGATCATATAGTTCCGTTGGTAGCCTTTTTAGGTGCTATGGCTGCAGCACTCATGGTGTATGCACTAGCATGGAAAAATGGAGTGCGACCTAGTCGTATTATCTTAGCTGGTGTTGCGGTCGCAGCCTTTTTAGGCTCAGGTATTTCAGCACTACTTGTATTCTTCGGTGATCGTGTACAAGGGGCATTGCTTTGGATGGTAGGAGGACTCGCTGCACGCAGTTGGCCTCAGGTAGAAGTGCTGTTTCCATATGCTATAGTTGGCCTTATTTTTGCCTGTTTAGGAGCTAAACGACTTACCATTTTAAGTTTGGGTGATGAAACTGCAAAGGGATTAGGCCTTAAGGTAGAACAAACACGGTTTATTATGACTGCAGTGGCTGCTCTTTTAGCGGCTGGTGCTGTAAGTATAGCTGGGCTTATCGGATTTGTAGGTTTGGTTATTCCCCATATGTTACGTCTTATAATCGGTAATGACTATGCATATTTACTGCCTGGATCTGCATTATTAGGCGCTCTAGTTCTTGTTGTTAGTGATACAATAGGACGTGTTATGTGGAGCCCTATAGAGGTACCAGTGGGCATTATTATGGCATTCTTTGGAGCGCCGTTCTTCTTGTATCTATTGAGGAGGGATAACTAATGAATACCGCTATTGATGTAAAACAGTTATCCGTAACTCTTGGCAATCGTCATATTCTACATGACATTAATGTATCGGTTCCTATCGGTAAAATTACGACATTAATAGGGCCTAATGGCTGTGGTAAAAGTACGCTTTTACGATCTATGATCGGATATATTCATAGCCCTCATGAATGTATTACCATATTTGATAAACCGTTACAATCATATTCTCAAAACAATCTGGCACGGCAAATGGCATTTTTGCCACAAGTACCGAATATGCCAAAGGATATGACTGTAGAAGAATTGGTATATTGTGGACGGTATCCATACCAAACATGGTGGAAAAACACGGCTAAAGAAGATCGTGAGATTGTTGACTATGCGTTACATATCACGAAAACGAATCATTTGCGAGAACAATTAATCCCATCCCTATCTGGTGGTGAACGGCAACGCGTTTGGATTGCTATGGCGCTAGCACAGCAACCAAAATTATTAGTCTTAGACGAACCAACAACATATTTAGATATTAATCACCAATTAGAAATTATGGAGTTATTGAAACGATTAAATAAGGAACAAGATTTAACCGTTCTCATGGTACTTCACGAACTAACACAGGCGGTTCAATATTCACATTATATGGCTGTTATAAAAGAAGGCCATTTAGTAGCATCAGGAGAGACAAGTAAAATTATATCGGATGAGTTGTTTAGAGATGTATTCTCTGTAGATGTACAACTTGATACATTTGATAATAAAAAATATGTGCGCGTAAAAGGATTAGTTGAGTAGCTTGATACTAATAGAAAAAGAGGGCATTCCCTATTTGGGGGATGCCCTCTTTCGCATGATACAATATGTTAGAATGTAACATTAATACCGTATGCTTCTTTAACTAAACGTGCCATAGCTTCAGGTGTTTGTAGTCCTGGGTTTAATAGGAATAGTTTAGATGGTAAGTATATTACGCGGTTATTTTGTACGGCTTTTAAATTAGCCCATGCAGGATTATCTGTCATAGCTTGTTTCATAGCTTTTGTAATTTCTTCTTCTTTACCCATTGTAACAACAAAGATAATATCAGGGTTATCTGCAGTCAATGTTTCAAGAGAGTAAGGGACAGTTTTATCCTTGGTTGTACCTTCTAAGTGGGAGGCAACAACGTTTGTCATGCCTAGTTCTTTTACCATAGATGCAGTAACTGCTTCATCAGTTTCGGCAGTTACACCTTTTCCTGTGGCACGTAATACGGCAACACGTGCAGGCTGTTGATTCTTAACAGCATCTTTTACCTTGGTAATATTGCTTTCATAGGTATTAATAATAGATTTAGCCTTATCTTGATGATTGGTTAACTCGCCAAGGAATGTTAACATTGGTACATTATCTTTAATACCATCGTAATCAAAAAGTACGGTTGGAATATTATTAGCTTGTAATTGGGATTCATATTTTTTATGTTGATTTACTAAACCCAATACCACATCTGGCTTCAAGCCTAATAGTTGTTCCATGTTGATATTTGCAGTTTGACCAAGAGCGGGTAGAGCTTCTAATTCTGGGGCTAATTTATCCGTTGTATTGGCACGGCTAATGGCTTTACCATCGACAGCATAAAGCATAGATAAAACAGAATTAGATAATACAGCAATTTTTTGTGGATCCTTTGGTACAGTATAGGTTTGGCCATTAAAGGTCAATTCCTTCGTAGTAGCAGAAGAGCTGGATGTGGTTTTACCACACCCAGCTAGTGCTAGTACAATCATAACCAAAGCGATACTACCGAGTAGTAGTTTTTTCATGATGTACTCCTATGAATGTTATATATGCAATAACGATCTTAGTTATATTGATTATTTTTCTAATGCATCCCAAGCTTCGTTAGCACGTTCAACGAATAAGTTACGGATGTTTTGGTTTTCACCTAAACCATGGATGTAAGTGTCAACTTTGAAGCCTTCTTTTTCAAGAATGGATTTGTGGGAATCTGGTTCGTTACCAGCCATGTCGTTGTTTGCATGGTCACCAGCAACCATCATGAAAGGCATCAATGTAACATGTTTAATACCATGTAATTTCAATTGAGGGATAACTTGTTCAAGATTTGGTGTACCTTCTACTGTGTAGATGAATACATTTTTCATGCCAAGAGTATGGATACGGTCTTGAATTACAGAATAGTATGCATTGGAAGGATCTGGAGTACCATGAGCCATGATAAGAAGACCATCTTCTTTACCTAATTTAGGGAATTGGGATTGAACAGCTTTTAATGTTTCAATAACTTGGTCAGTTTGGTTTTCTTGACCCATCCAGTACATAAGAGAAGTACCGAGTGTCATTTTTTTGAAATCATTTTTGTATAAATTATATACTGCTGCATCGTAGTTATATTCCATACCAGGAATTACATCTAGAGATGCCAATGCAACGCGAGTGTAACCATCTTTTTTAAGTTCAGCTAAAGCTTCTTCAGGTGTAGGGTATGTTATACCTTCTTTTTGTTGGATACGATCACGAATAATATGGCTTGTGAAAGCAGTTATCACTTTAGTATTTGGGTGTGCTGCCTTAATAGCATCTACAGTAGCATCGATTGTTTTCACACGAGTATCTTTATAAGTTGTACCAAAGCTCATAACAACCATAGCATCTTTGTTTGGCAAGTTTTGTAAAGCTTCTGTATTATGTGTACGAACACCAATTGCAGCGGCTTCTTTCAATGCTGGTGTAGGATCTTTTACTTCTTCATTTAATTGATATGCAGCATTAGATACAACTGGTGCACCAAAGGATACTGCAAGACCTAGAATAGCGGATGCTAAAGCTAATTGTTTTTTCATTTCTATACTCCTATCTATAACTATAACTACACTAATATGCAATCATTTACATAGCTCTATTATAATGAAAACTATGGATTCATCGCATATATATAACCTTATTTCAATCGTAGCAAAAGGGAAAAGGGGTGTCAATAAACCCTATACCCCTAGAAGTATAGAGAAATTAAGAAATCCTTAATAAATTAATGTGATGAATAAAGTATGATAGTACATTTTATAATTATATTCTTGTTGGTTATAAGGATATGAATATGTGAATATATAAGTAATTTTATTTAGGATTATTTTGATGGGGCCCCATAATATTACTACAATTAAATTAATCGTTATAAATATTAATTTTGATATTTTTTCTCATTGACTTCTATAGATTAATCTTGTACTATTATTACATAGTAGTTGATAACAGTTTTCAATTGTGAAAGTTGTTTCATGTATGAGTAATATGGAGGTCACATATGAAAGGCATAATTATTGCATCCTTTGGATCAATTTACCAAGATGCTGTGGAGAAATCCATTGGCAGTATAGAGAAAAAAGTACGTTCCATGTATAGTGATATGGAGGTACGCCGCGTATTCTTATCTGATGCATTAGTAGAGAAGTGGAATGAGAAGTACGAAGATAAGATTTCTTCTTTCACAGAGGCTATGCAAGATTTCGCTCGCATGGGAATTGATGAGGTGTACATTCAACCTATTACATTGGTGGCAGATCAGTGCTACCAACAAATGCGCAAACAAGCATTAAAGTTTTTACATAGCAATGAATATGGTTTTAGCCAGGTAAATATCGGTAAACCATTGCTTACCTCTTTAGGTGTAAAAAATTATGCCGATGATTATGAAGCAACATTAGAAAGCATTGTTCGTCACGTTAATACAAAAGCACTTAATAAATCTGTTGTGCTCATGGCGAATGGCCAAAATCAATTAGAGTTCAGTACATTGCAATTAAAGGCAATGTATGGTGCAGCACCAAACGTAGTAGTATTTACTACAAATGGTTTCCCTACTTTTAAACAAGCTCTTACTTTCTTGGATCGTATGGGGCATAAAGATTTATTAGTTGTACCATTGGCTCTCATAGGTTCTACACATTTAATGGACTATCTTGGCGGTGAACGCTCCGATTCCATTTATGCTTTACTCGCTGAGGAAGGCTATAATGTTGATATCTGGAATGAAGGGCTTGGGGAAAACCCACATGTACAAGATTTATTTTTGAAACATTTAGGTCAAGCTATCCGCATGTCTGATCGGAAGCGGCCCATGCCTAGAGAATCCGTAAAACCTGTGATGACAAATTCTCGCTTGGAAGCGCAAGGTTTGATTTCTTGATATTTGCTATTACATAATTAGACATACATTACTGCACTCCTTCACATTAATAAAAATCCTCCTTGTTGGATATCCAATGAGGAGGATTTTTACTTTTACCATGAAAGATAAGAATAATTTCCATTTTATACGTACCATGGTATGCCCCTAGAGAATGGTCTATGGTATGATTAAGATACATTATTAGTTAATATAAGGAGACATTCATGAAACAAGCTATCTTAGTTGTTGCCTTTGGGTCCACTGTGGACAGTGCTCGTGTACATAATATCGATTCTGTAGTAGAACATATTCGTAAATCGTATCCGGATTATACTGTAGAATTAGCTTTTTCGTCTCGTATCATCGTTAAGCGCTTACGTGAGCGTGGTATTGAGATTCCTACTGAACAAGGGGCGTTAGAGAAACTGATTCAAGAAGGTTATACACATGTATATGTGCAGCCACTTCATTTCACCGGTGGTGAAGAGTTCGATAAATTAAAAAATAATATCCTTGCTCATGAAGGTGAAGGACAACTCGAAGTGTTGCGTGTAGGTAGACCTCTCGTATACTACATGGGACAAGAAGAGCATCCAGATGATTACCAAATTTTGATTGACCGTTTCATTAAATCTCTTAATATTTCCAAAGATGATGGTTTGTTATTGGTTGGTCATGGAGGTCTTGGTTCTGGCAATTCTTCATATGGTAATTTACAGTTTAAGCTAATCCGTAATGGACTTACGAATGTGCGTATTGCTGTACTTGAAAACGCACCATATGTGTCAGATGTAGCAATGCCTTGGGAATGGCTTGATGGTAAACGCCCAAAAACAATTTATGTACATCCTTTATTATTGGTACTCGGGGATCATGCACAAAATGATTTATTTGGTGACGAAGAGGATAGCATAGTGAATGAACTCGCTGGAGCAGGATATGAGGTTAAACCAATTCATAGTGCTCTAGGTGAATATGAAGCGATTCATGATATTTTCCGTCAACATGTGCAAGATTGTATCGACGATTTGTATGGCAAACGTAGCCCACATCGTCCTGCAATACCAAATATTAAATAGTATCTTTGTATATATTGTATAAATTGGTTATAATAAAAGATATTGCAATTATAAATAGAGTGTGACTATAAGAATAGGAGATACCCATGAAAGGTAAATTATATGGTATTGGCGTAGGCCCTGGCGATTCTGAATTAATGACTGTGAAAGCTGCTCGCATCGTAGGAGAAGCAGATATTATTATCACACCTAAAACAGAAAAGAAAGATGGTTCCGTAGCCCTTGATATCGCATCCCCATATATCCAAGAACATACAGAAATCGTTCCCGTAGTATTCCCAATGGTGTTGGATGATTCTACGCAAGAGGAAGGCTGGCAAGAGGCTAAACGCGTTATCTTGTCTTATTTGGATGAAGGTAAAAGTGTTGTATTCTTAACATTAGGTGATCCTATGTTCTACAGCACATATATGTATGTATACCGTTTGATTGAAAACACAGGGCATGAAATTGAAACAATTCCTGGCGTTACTGCATTCTGTGCTATCGGATCTCACCTTGGCTATCCAATCGTAGAGAAGGAAGAGGTATTGGCCATCGTTCCAGCTACAGCGCCTAAAGAAAAAATCGATGCTGTATTGGCTGTTGCAGATGATGCAGTTATTATGAAGGTATATAAAAACTTTGATGAAGTACAAGAAACCTTGATTAAACATAATATGGCAGATGATGCGGTTATGATTAGCCGTGTAGGTTTGCCTGATGAGCAAGTATTCGTAGGTTTAGATAATATGCCAAAAGATACTAAACTCAACTACTTATCTACAATTCTTGCAAAACGCAAGGATCGTTAACAAACACATCGTATTACGAGGTAATATCTATGAACACAGTACAGATTCCACGTGTTGTCATTGCTGGTACCAACTCTGGTGTTGGTAAAACAACTATCGTAGCGGGTTTATTGGCCGCTTATGCAAATGGTGGACGTACGGTGCAATCTTTTAAAGTGGGCCCGGATTATATTGATCCGGGCTTTCATAAAATTGCATCCGGCCGTGACAGCTATAATTTAGATACGTGGCTTGTGCCACCTCACAAGTTGACTCCTTTCTTTGCTACAATGGCACATGATGTAGACCTTGCCATTATTGAAGGTGTTATGGGCCTTTACGATGGTGGTCGAGAAGGCGTTAGTTCTACGGCTCAAATTGCTAAACAGTTAAATGCACCGGTGGTGCTTGTTATTGATTGTAAGGCTATGGGTGAAAGTGCAGCAGCTATTGCTAAAGGGTTCCGTGACTATGACCCAGAGGTAAACTTTGGTGGTGTCATTTTGAACCGCTTAGGCTCTGCTAATCATGAGCGTATGGTTCGTGAAGGGATGGATAAAATTGGTGTACCTGTTATTGGTGCCATTTATCGTGATGATCGTATGCATTCTCCAGAGCGTCATTTAGGACTTACACCAGTTACTGAAATCGATCCAACAGAGGCGATTAATACGATTCGAGAAGCTGTTGAGAAGATGGTAAATCTCGATGCACTATTGGAAATTGCTACCAATGCACCAACTATCGAACTACCAGATGCTATAGATGTTAAATCCATTGAAAAACGTGTGAAAATCGGTGTAGCTTATGATGAGGCATTCTCTTTTTATTATCCAGCTAGTCTTGCTGCGTTAGAGGAAAAAGGGGCTGAGCTTGTTTACTTTAGTCCGCTTAATGATTCGGTAATTCCCGATGTAGACGGACTTGTATTTGGGGGTGGCTTTCCAGAAATGTTTTTATTCCAGTTATCTAGCAATGAGTCTATGAAGGAATCTATCCGCCAAGCTAATGCACAAGGTATGCCTATTTATGCCGAATGTGGTGGCCTTATGTATCTTTGTGAAAGCATTCATGACTTTGAAGGCTCTGTATATAAAACTGTAGGTATTGTACCTGCCAATTGTGTGATGCAACAAAAGCTTCAAAAGGTGGGGTATGTTACAGCAACTGCAAAGAGAGATACTTTATTAGGCGCTATGAATACAGCTATTCGTGGTCATGAGTTCCATTTCTCTACAATGGAGCCAACTATAGATGACTTCCCATGGGCTTTTCATTTAGAAGGAGGCCGTAAACCTCAATCGTATGACGGCGGCTATGCAACAAAAAATGTATTAGCTTCTTACTTACATTTGAACTTTGCTGGCTCTGATGAAGGGGCACAACATTTTGTTGATACATGTGCTGCTTATAAAGCCCAAAAGTAATAGATGTATAAATGTATTTAATAGGTTTATATGACTATGTGTTATCACAATTACATTCTGTGGGACAGTTCGTATTAAAGGAGCTATTATGGAAGAACGTGGATTAATTCTAGTTAATACAGGGAATGGTAAAGGTAAAACAACAGCGGCATTAGGCGTTGTTTTACGTGCTGTCGGACAAGGTTTCAAGGTTCTTATATTACAATTTATTAAGAGCGGCAATGGCTATGGTGAATTGGCAGGTCTCGCTAAACTAGGTGATCAAGTTGAAATTCGCTCTATGGGAAAAGGCTTTATTTACTATAAACGGGATGAAGTAGGGGAAGCTGAGCTTGCTCGCCACAAAGAAGCAGCACAAGCCGCTTGGCGTACATTAGTAGAGGAAGTAAACTCCGATAAATGGGATCTAATTGTTATGGATGAAATAAATAATGCCATTAATTATGAGCTTATCGATGTGCATTCTGTAGTGGAAATGCTTAACAATAAGCCAAAAAGGCTTCATGTTGTTTTGACGGGGCGTTATGCTAAACCTGAAATCATTGATATGGCGGATACTGTAACAGAAATGAAGGTAGTAAAGCATGCTTATGAAAAGGGCATAAAAGCTGCTAAAGGAATAGAATTTTGATTTAATTCAAAAAAATCGAAAAAAATCGAAAAAGAACTTGCTAAAACTATATCGAAAATGTATAATATAGTCATAAGCACAGAGGTGCTCAATATTCTTGACATTAAGTATGTATATAAGACTAACCAGGAGGTTAACTATGGCTGTACATGATTACATTAAATCTGGCGATTTCGCTACTGAAAAACACGTTCCTGTTATCGAAACAGTTGACACTGTAAAAGCAGGTGAAACATTCCACGTTACTTTATCCGTAGGTAAAGACATTGCACATCCAAACACTGTAGAACATCACATTGATTGGATTAAATTGTACTTCGTAGCTGAGGGCACTCAATTACCATTCGAAGTTGGCGCTATCGAGTTCAACGTTCATGGTGACGGTGCAACTGCAAACGAAGGTCCTGTAGCAGCAGTTTCTGAAGGTACTTTAGCAGTAGCTTTGAAAAAATCCGGTAAATTGATTGCTGTTTCCTACTGCAATATCCATGGCTTGTGGGAATCCGAAAAAGATATCGTAGTTGCTTAATTAACTAAAACAACTAATAAAGACCAGCCCTAGGGCTGGTCTTTTTGTATATCTATGTGTTCACATAGTTTAATAATGAGGCAAAGTTAAACTTTTAATAGTAGATATTTAATGGCATTATGGCTAATACATGTTAGGATTGTTTAATGCATATTCATAATATTATAGACATATTATTTGATTTTTAATGTCCGCATAAAAAGGAGTTTTGTATCACTCCAGTGGATTAATTGCTATACATCCCTTTACAGTGCTATTTGTTTGTGGTAAAGTATATGCATATTGATATTTAGTAAACATAGTTAAATGAGGGATTATTGTGGCCTTAATCGTTAAAAAATTTGGTGGTAGTTCCGTAGCTACACCAGAAAAAATATTTAATATTGTTGATCGCGTTCTTCGTGAGAAGCAAGCTGACGATAAAATCGTTCTTGTTGTATCTGCTATGGGTGATACAACTGATGACTTGGTGGCCTTAGCTAAACAAGTTACATCCAAGCCGTATGGTCGCGAAATGGACCGCTTGTTGTCTACCGGTGAACAAGTAACAATTGCATTGATGGCAATGGCTTTTAACGAACGTGGTCAGGAATCTGTATCCTTAACAGGTGATCAAGCAGGTATTACAAGTAGTGATACGTTTAATAAAGGTCGCATTTTGGGCGTTGATCCTAATCGTGTGTTTGAAGCTTTGGATGAAGGTAAAATTGTAGTAGTTGCTGGTTTCCAAGGTATAACTGAATATGGTGATATGGTGACATTAGGCCGTGGTGGCTCTGATACAACAGCTGTTGCATTGGCAGGTGCTATGAAAGCGGATGTATGTGAGATTTTTACGGATGTAGACGGCGTATATTCTACAGATCCTCGCGTGGCGAAGGAAGCTTTCAAATTAGAAGAAGTAACGTATGGCGAAATGCTTGAAATGGCACGCCTTGGTGCCGGTGTAATGCAACCGCGTGCCGTAGAAATGGGTTTCCGTTATGGTGTACCTATTCATGTACGTTCTACATTTAGTGATAAACCAGGTACTATTATTCGGGAGGATTATACTGTGGAAGCAAATAAACACGTAATTACTGGCGTAGCTGATGATACAAATACAGCAAAAGTAGCCCTTGTAGGCGTTGAAAATAAACCAGGCGTTGCAGCGACTGTATTCAAAGCATTAGCTGCCAGAAACGTTGACGTAGATATGATTGTTCAATCTATCCGTTCCGTAGGAGAACCAAAAACTGATCTTATCTTTACAGTAGCTATGGATGATGTGGTATTAGCTCGAGAAGTATTAGAAGAATTACAAAAAGCAGTAGATATTGAAGCTGTTAATATTGATGAAAAAATGGCTAAAGTTTCCATTATTGGTGCAGGTATGTTAGGACAACCTGGTGTAGCTGCGCAAATGTTTGATATCTTGAGCCAAGAAGGTATCAATATTGAAATCATTTCTACTTCTGAAATTAGTATTTCTTGCCTTGTTGCTGAAGATCGCGTAAAAGATGCTGTTCGTGTAATTCATAATGGCTTATTGTTAGATCAACGAGGTTAATCACTGCATGGATAGTCTACGTAGTTTTATGGATGAAATGCTCAATGACCAAGGTCGTAAGGAAGGTTTCATTAGCGATCTACTAGGAAATCTAAAAAATCAGCCTATTCCAACATTGGAACAAGCTCAAACTGGTTACACAACAATGAGTAATTTACATGGTATCTTCTATGATTACGATAAGTCTGAGGTTACTATTACTTACAAGGTTGTACCAGATATGTATCAACCATATACATTGAGTTTTATACAATTCGAAGCCGTGTTAGAAGGCTTATTAACCTTGCGTCGCAATCAAAAGTGGCAGATGCAACATAATAAATAATATGAACCCCATGGGAATACTTGCCTATGGGGTTTTATAATTCGATAATTATTCTTAACATCTATATATAGAGTCATCGATATGATATAATAAATTATTCAGAGAGAAATCATTATATTAGTATAGAAAGAAGGGACAGCATGGAAATAAATAAGGTTTATTCTGGCTTTCGCCTTGACCGTATTGAGCGCATTGATGAGATCAATGGTACCGCTTATGAAATGAAACATGAAAAGTCTGGTGCACGTTTAATTTATATTGATTCGCCAGATTCTAATAAAGTATTCAATATCGCTTTTAGAACAACACCACATAATAGTACTGGTGTAGCACATATTATGGAACATTCCGTTTTATGTGGTTCTCGTAAGTTTCCTTTAAAAGAGCCATTTGTTGAGCTTGTTAAGGGGTCTTTAAACACGTTCTTAAACGCTATGACCTACCCTGATAAAACAATGTATCCTGTAGCCAGCAAGAATGATAAAGACTTCCACAACTTGATGGACGTATATCTTGATGCTGTATTCTATCCACGCGTTCGTGAAGATGCGGAAATCGTGATGCAAGAAGGTTGGCATTATGAGTTAGATAGTGCGGACGATGAACTTACCTATAAAGGCGTTGTCTTCAATGAGATGAAGGGTGTTTATTCCTCTCCGGATTCCGTTTTAGAGCGCCAAATGATGCGTGAACTTTTCCCAGACACCACTTATGGTGTTGATTCTGGTGGAGATCCTGACCATATTACAGACTTAACTTATAAAGAGTTCCAAGAGTTCTATCGAGTTCATTATCATCCGTCCAATAGTTATATCTTCCTTTATGGTGATATGAATATTGAAGAGCAATTGGCATTCTTGAATGATGAGTACTTAAGTCATTTTGATGCTATTGAGGTTAATACAGAGGTTGGTATACAAACGCCATTTACGGAAGGTAAAGTGGTAAGTTATCCATATAGCGTAGGTTCTGAAGAGCCAACAGACAACCGAACTTTACATTCCTTTGCCTATGTGTTACCTGATGTAACTCCTGAGCATAGCTTGGCTTTTGAGGTATTAACACATGCATTGTTGACATCTCCTGCGGCTCCTCTTAAACAGGCTTTGGTGAAAGCCGGTATCGGCTCTGATGTGAGTGGTTATTATCTTGATAGCATTCGTCAACCTTTGTGGACCGTGCAAGCAACTGGTTCTAATCTCGATAAACAAGCTGACTTGCAGCGTATTGTGGAATCTACATTGCAAGAACTTTGTGATAACGGTTTAGATAAAGAATTATTAGAAGCTTCCTTGAATAGCATTGAGTTTGCTCTTCGTGAAAGCGACTTTGGTGGTCGCCCAATTGGTCTTGCTTATGTTATCCGTATGATGGATAATTGGCTATATGACAATGACCCACTTGAGTTATTACACTACGAAGAAGCATTAGTGAATATTCGCAAGGGCTTATCCGGTACGTACTTTGAAGATTTAATTCGTCAATCTATCTTAAATAACAATCATAAAGTGCTTGTTTCTATTTATCCTGAACGTGGTCTTCAAGAGCGCAAGGATGCAGAGGTTAAAGAATATTTAGCTTCTGTAAAAGCTAAGATGACTCCAGAAGAAATCGAAGCGATTGTAGAGCAAACAAAACGACTTAAACTTCGTCAAGAGGCTCCAGATAGCGACGAAGCATTAGCGTCGATTCCATTGCTTGAATTATCAGATTTAAATCCTAATATTGAAGAAGTAGAACGTCGTGAAAGTAAAATTGGCAATACTACAGTACATTTTGTACCTACTTTCACAAAAGGCATCAACTATGTAGGTCTTTACTTTAATTTAAGTTGTCTTACAGAAGATGAGTTGTTCTATGCCGATATTCTAAGTGATATTATCGGTCGTATCAACACATCTGAACGTGGCTATGAAGCATTGGCGAAAGATATCAATATGAATCTTGGTGGTTTAAGCTCAGATATTACGGCTATTAGCAAAGATGGTAAGCGTGATGAATTTACGCCTCTCATGATTGTTCGAGCTAAAGCCTTGCATTCTAAATTACCTGACTTATGCCGTTTGATTAACGAAGTAGTACAAAAAGCAGATTATAGTGACCATAGACGCTTGACCGAACTTGTTCAAGAAAGCAAAGCTATTTGGGATAATGAAGCGTTTCGTCGTGGCAACTCCATTGTAAGTCAACGTGTTATGGCACAAGTATCTGCAGTTGGTAAATTTAGAGATAATGGTAACTTCGGTTACTATCAAAAGATTAGCGAATTGGCTTCTAATCCTGCGGCATTACCATTATTGCCGGAAAAATTAGCTGATGTGGCTCGTAAGATTTTTCGTGCTAATAATGTGGATATCATGTTCGTTGGTGAAGAAGGAGAATTAGAAGCCTTTGAAAATCTTATGAAACCATTGATTGAAACCTGGGATACTACTGACTTAAGTAATGATACATTAAAAATTACACGTTTGTCTGGTAATGATGGTATCGTTACAGCTGGTAAGGTTCAATACGTAGCTCAAGGTGGTAACTTTATAGACCATGGGTATAAACACGTAGGCCCAATGAGTGTATTGGAAACGATTTTACGTTATGAGTATCTTTGGATTCGTATTCGTGTACAAGGCGGTGCTTACGGTGCCTTTGCAAACTTCTATGACGATGGTAATATGATTTTCTGTAGCTATCGCGATCCAAACTTGGTAGAAACATTAAATGTATATAAAGAATTACCTCAATACCTTCGTGAGTTTGCGTTGACTGATCGTGAGATGCGTAAATATATTATCGGTACTATGAGCTCCTTGGACTTGCCTATGACTCCTGCGTTGCGTGGTCCACGTGCGATGGGGATGTATTTTAGCGGTGCTAAACTAGAGGATAAGGTAGAGTTTCGTAAACAAGTTATCGCTTGTAAGCCAGAGGATATCGTTGCTTTAGCAGATGTGGTTGAACCAGTGTTGAAGGACAATCACATTTGTACAATGGGGAACGAACAAAAAATTAAAGACGCTGGTAAGGTATTCGATAACATTATTTCTCTAGGATAATCGTTTTATATTATTTATAGTGGCATATTCTGTGTAAGTTTACGGGATATGCCACTTGTTTTGTACTGTAGGAGGGCATCATGAAAGGTCGATTTGCTCCAAGCCCCACAGGATATATCCATCTCGGAAATGTATGGATAGCCCTCTTATCTTATATTTCTACGAAGCAACAAAAAGGGCAGTATGTTGTGCGAATGGAGGATATAGACATCCAACGCTCTAAACGTGAGTTAGGGGAAGCTCTATTAGATGATTTAGAGTGGCTAGGATTTGAATGGGATGAAGGACCTCGCGTTGGTGGCTCAGAATCAACATATTGGCAAAGTGAACGACAAGCATTTTATGGAGATATATTAGAACATCTTGCATCAGAAAAACTAATTTATCCTTGCTTTTGTAATCGCACGAGACTGCATTCTATTGCTTCGGCGCCCCATGTAGGAGAGGTAGTACATCGATATGATGGCCGTTGCCGTCATCTAGAGGATAAATTGATAAAAGAGTTTATGATGTCTAAGGAGCCATCTTTGCGTTTAGCCGTTAATTCCTGTGATATAGATTTCGTAGATTGTTGGCAAGGCTTTCAACATATTCATTTGGAAGGTGAATTAGATGATTATGTATTGCGTCGTGGTGACGGTATGTATGCCTATAATTTAGCTGTTGTACTGGATGATATTGCTATGGGGATAACGGAGGTCATTCGTGGAGACGATTTACTAGAGACTACAGGGCAGCAAATATATTTATATAGAACATTACAAACCAGTTTCAAATCTAAAAATATACAACTACCTTCTTATGGGCATGCTCCATTATTAATTGATTCTGAAGGGCATAGATTATCTAAGCGACAAAAGAGTATTACTATTCGTGAATTACGTGAAAATCAATGGTCTCCTAATAGGATTTTAGGTGAGCTGGCTATTGTAGGGGGGTTAGTTGAAGCTCATACATTAAGTCGTAGAGAAATCAGTTTATCTGAATTAATTGAGATTGATTTAAATGTACCTAGTCTTAGTCAGAAAACGATTGAGATACAAATTAAAGAATAGAGTAATAAAATAGTATTGATTTATGTTATAGGATGTTTGCTAAAAGAGAATAATTCTTCAACTATATAATTCGATATAATATATTGACAATATTCGATATTTATTTATAATAGTATATAAGAGGTGGTCGAAATGACAATTCAACAAGCTTTAGATCAAAAAGTATGGGCCGTTATTGGAGCTACCCATAAAACCGAGAAGTTCGGTTATAAGATTTATAAATGTCTTAAAGATCACGGATATGAAGTATATCCAGTCAATCCTAATATTGCAGAAATAGATGGAGACACTTGTTACTCTAGTCTTTCTGCACTTCCCGTTGTGCCTGCTGTGGTAGATTTTGTTGTACCAGAAGTAGCGGGGTTAGCTGCACTTGATGAATGCAAAGAACTTGGCATTTCTGTTGTGTGGTTGCAACCGGGGGCGGATAAACCATCTGTTGTTGAAAAAGCACATGCTTTAGATCTGCATGTCATTCAAGATTGTGTATTAGTTCAATTACCGTAGGAGGGTACAATGAGCGAATTAAAAGATTTAAAAACTGCTGAATATCAAGATTTAGTAAACCAAGGTGGTGTTACTGTTGTTGACTTCTGGGCTCCATGGTGCGGTTATTGCGTACGTATGATGCCAATCATTGAAGAAATTGCAGGTGAGCTTGAAGGTAAAGCTAACTTTGTAAAAGTAAACGCTGATGAAGAACCAGAATTAGCACGTAACTTACAAGTTGAAGTATTGCCTACATTCGTTATTCTAAAAGATGGTGAAGTAGTAGACCGTAAAATTGGTTTCTTGCCTAAAGGCGATCTTCAAGCGGCTATCGAATCTAAATTCTGATACTATAATTAAAATTATATAAATAGAGGAAAACCTCATCAATGTATGTGTTGTACATTGATGAGGTTTTTTTGCTTTTTTAATATAGACCTAAATATATTTAACGTTTATGCGTTACTAAACATAATATATTGAATTGCTAAACATAATACATCTAAAAGTGGGGTTTATGTCCATTTAAGGAGTGACATTACGCAATTGTGGTGGAGAGTGGTTTAAATTGTTTATTTTTTAATATTTAATCGAACATATGTATTGTAGAAAAGAGGAGAAAAATAGAGATTAAACAAGAAAAATATAAAAAAGTGGGATAAAAATGGATTTTTTGTTGTGAAAGGTGGGGAATTGTGGTAGAATTTACCATATAGTGGTGGATAAGAAATAGTAAAGGCGGTGATACATATGTTCATGGGCGAATATAATCACACCATTGATACAAAAGGGCGGATGATTATACCTGCTAAAATACGTGAACAACTAGGCGATTTGTGCATCGTTACAAAAGGCCTAGATAACTGCTTGGCTATTTACACCGAAGAGGCATGGAAAAAAATTTCTACTGCTTTACAATCACAATCCTCCACTAAAGCTAGCGTGCGTGCTTTAAAACGTTTTGTTTTTGGTAGTGCCGCTGAACTTGAATATGATAAACAAGGTCGTGTCCTCATTCCTGTACCATTACGTGAATATGCAAGCCTTGATAAACAGGCTGTTATTGTAGGTGCTGGAGACCACGTTGAAATTTGGAGCCGTGAAAAATACGATTTCTATGATGAGCAAGTGGCTGAAAGTATGGAAGAATTAGTTGAAGGGCTTGAAGGGATTATGTTATAGGAGGCTATGATGGAATTTAATCATACTAGCGTACTCTTACGTGAAACGGTGGACTCCGTCGTAACTAATCCAAAAGGCATTTATGTGGACTGTACCCTTGGTGGGGCAGGACATGCTCATGCAGTGGGCGAGATGCTAGATCCAGAAGGCATGATTATAGGTTTAGATCAAGATGAAGATGCTTTGAGTGTAGCTCGACAGCGTTTATCTGATTTGAAATGTCAGGTGTTAACGATACCTACAAACTTTTCTAACTTAAAAGAAGCCCTCCAAAATGCGGGCATTTATGAAGTCGATGGTTTTATATTTGATCTTGGTGTATCCAGCTATCAACTAGATACTCCTGAACGAGGTTTTTCATATATGAATGATGGACCTCTTGATATGCGAATGGATAAAGATGCACCTCTCACGGCAGAGGAAATTGTCAATGAATATGACAGTGAACAATTACTGCAAATTATCCGCGATTATGGGGAAGAACGATGGGCTAAACGAATTGTCGAGTTTATTGTTGAAGCACGTCAAGAAAAAAGAATTACTACTACTGGTGAGTTAGTTAGAATTATTAAGAATGCAATACCTGCAAAGGCGCGACAAGATGGACCTCATCCGGCAAAACGGACGTTTCAGGCCATACGTATTGAAGTAAATAGAGAATTAGCAATTTTGCATGATAGTTTTGTAGATGCTGTATCGATGTTAAAACCAAAGGGAAAGATTGGAGTTATTACATTCCACTCCTTGGAAGATCGAATTACAAAGCAAACTTTTAAAGAGTTAAGTACTGCATGTATATGTCCTCCACAATTGCCTGTGTGTGTTTGTAATCACAAGGCAGTTGTAAAGGCAAAGAATAAGGCTATAGAGCCAAGTATAGGGGAGATTGAAGTTAATCCGAGAGCTAGAAGCGCTAAATTGCGCGTAGCAGTAAAGTCGTAGATTTGGAAGGGGTTAAGTGTTATGTTAGCGAGAAAGGCTGTTGTGGGCCAAGTAAAAGGTGATATGTTGGTCATTGCACAAGGGAGAAGACGTAGTGCAAACGTAGCTTTAGATTTAAGCCCTATGATGTGGCAAGTTGTATATGGTATTGCTGCATTAGTTGCATGCTTACTTATCATGATGGTTATGAATGCATACAGTACAAAGTTGGGCTATGAGGTAGTTAAAACACAGCAAGCTGTAGTACAATTAACAAAAGATAACGATGCATTGGACGTTGAAGTGGCTTCCTTGAAGTCTCCTGTACGTATCCAACAAATCGCAGAAGAACAACTAGGAATGGTTTTGCCTGATTCTTTTGTTTATAGCACAAAAAGCGCTGTTACTGAACGTAATGTACAAGAGAAACAGCAAATTATAGACTAGCAGGCGAAGCAGCTCGTATTGGGCTGCTTTCCTTTGCGTGTAAAGGAGATTGTATATGAAACACTTACAAGATATAGTAAAAACCTTACATGCACCGCATGTAGAAGGTAATACAGCTGTTGAAATTTTAGATGTAACCGCTGATTCTCGTGCTGTAAAAGCAGGTAGTTTATTTATTGCTTTAGATGGTGCTACTGTCGATGGACATGACTATGTTAATAAAGCTGTTGAGGCTGGGGCAGTAGCCGTATTAGTATCTAAACCTGTTGAGATAAGTAGTGACGTTTGTGTTATCACTGTTGAAGATACACGTGCGGCTATGATGGCCTGTGTGCCATACTTTTTTGATTATCCAGCCAATTCCATGCGCATGATTGGTGTCACTGGTACTAATGGTAAAACGACTACAACTCATATGATTCGTCATATTTTGAAAGCTCAAGGTCATAAGGTCGGTGTGATTGGTACTGTTCATATCATGATTGGTGATACATCATATCCGATTCATAATACGACTCCTGACGTAGTGGATTTACAACATATTTTGCATCAAATGGTAGAAGAGGGTGTTACACATTGTGTAATGGAAGTATCTTCTCATGCGTTGGCTTTAGGACGCGTATCTGGTGTTGAGTATGATACGGCTGTATTCACAAATCTTACACAAGATCATTTAGATTTTCACAAAACATTTGAGAATTACTTGGCAGCTAAATGTAAACTATTTGAACAAGTTAGCAAATCAAACCAAATAAAATCTGGTAAAGGTGCTGTTATCAATATCGATGATACCTATGGGCATCGGGTTGTTGAAAAAACTACAGCCCCTATCATTACCTATAGTATTGATGGTAGCGGCACATTGAATGCTCATGACGTAGATATGACGCCAAAGTCTAGCTGTTATACTGTATCTTATGATGGTCATGATTATACAGTTGCAATGAATACGACTGGCTTGTTTAATGTGTATAATACATTAGCAGCTATTGGTGCCTGCCTATTAGAAGGTATTTCCATGGAAGACATCGATAAAGCGTTGAAAACATTTAGTGCTGTACCTGGTCGTTTTGAATTGATTGAAGAAGGTCAACCATTTGCTGTTGTTGTAGACTATGCACATACACCAGATGGGTTAGAAAATATTTTACAAACAGCAAAGGCTATTCAAGAAAATCGTATTATTGTAGTCTTTGGCTGTGGCGGTGACCGAGATGCAACGAAACGTCCTATTATGGGACGCATTGCGGCACAATACGGTGATGTTGTGTATGTTACATCTGATAATCCACGTACAGAGGATCCTGTACAAATTGTTAAAGATGTGGAAGTCGGCGTTAAAGACGGCCTTCGAGAAGGAACTCACTATGAAGTTATCGTTGATCGTCGAGAAGCGATTCAACATGCAATACAACATGCAAAACCTGGGGATATTGTACTCATTGCAGGTAAGGGGCATGAGGATTACCAAATCTTAAAGGATAAAACGATTCATTTTGATGATCGTGAAGAGGCGCGAGCAGCCCTCAAGGAGATCTAATATGGCAGAATTTACATTGTCTCAAGTACTGGAAGCCACACAGGGGACGAGTGCACATACCGACAATATTAAGTTTTTAGATGTATCTACTGATACAAGAACTATTGAATCAGGCTTTTTATTTGTAGCCTTAAAAGGTGATACCTTTGATGGCCATGATTTTATCAATGCGGCTATCGAAAAAGGTGCTACAGGGGCTATCGTTGAAAAAGGACGTTCTGTAGAAGGTATTGCTTGCATCGAGGTAGACAATACTTTGGTAGCATATCAAAACTTAGCACGATATCATCGTCGCCGCTTTGATATTCCTGTAGTTGCTATTACTGGTTCCTCTGGTAAGACAACAACAAAAGAAATGGTGGCAGCCGTACTTGGCACAGAATTTAATGTATTAAAAACTGAGAAAAATTTTAATAATGAAATTGGCTTGCCAAAAACCTTGTTACGTTTGACCGCTGAGCATGAAGCCTGTGTTGTTGAAATGGGTATGCGTGGGCTCGGACAAATCGAAGAACTGGCCTTGATTGCAGAACCAACGATGGGGATTATTACTAATGTTGGTACTAGTCATATCGAGCTTTTAGGTTCTCGCGAAGCCATTGCTGAAGCGAAAGGTGAGTTGATTCGTTGCTTGCCTGAAAATAGTGTGGCTATCCTTAATGAAGATGATCCATATGTAAAAGCTATGGATCGTTTAGCTAAGGGTAAAACAATTACCTATGGTATTGAACGGAATGCTACTTGTATTGGTAGCCATCTGCGCTATAAAAAAGACGGTATTAAGTTCACTTGTAAGTGTTATGATGAAGTTTTTGATATCTTTTTGCCTATGATTGGTGAACACAATGTATATGATGCATTGGCGGCTATCGTTGCAGGTCGAGTGCTAGGCATTAAATCTAACACAATTCGCAAAGGTTTGAGTGAGTTTAGTGGAACTCCAATGCGTCAAGAAATCGTCCCATTTGAAGATATTGTTATCTTAAATGATGCTTATAATGCAAACCCGTCATCCATGGCAGAAGCTATTAAAGCACTTGGTCAATTAGAAGGTAAGCGTAAAATTGCGATGCTAGGCGATATGCTCGAGCTCGGCGACTTCTCTGAAGAAGCACATCGTGAAATCGGTCATTTGCTTGCTGAAGAGGGTTATAGTGTTGTATTCACCTTTGGTGATGCTGCTGCCTTCATTGCAAAGGAATCAAAAAAAGCAGGTTTAACTACATTCCGTTGTAACAGCCATTTAGAAATGGCCAACGCATATAGTGATATTCGTGAAAAAGGGGATGTTATTCTTGTGAAAGGTTCCCGTGGTTTACGAATGGAGCGCGTTGTTGAAGAATTAAAGGATCGAGAATAATAGGTAACGGCTAGTTATATCTAGCCGTCCTATTTATTAATAAGTAGAGGATTCATATGATAAATCACATTCTATTAGCCTTCGTAGCGACTTTCATCATTACGGTAGTGCTAGGTAAAATTGCTATTCCTATGTTGCGTTCTTTGCACGCACAACAAAGTATTCGTGAAGAAGGCCCTGAAAGTCATCAAGCAAAAGCCGGTACGCCAACAATGGGTGGTGCTTTCATGATGGTGGCCCTTATTATTGGCGTGGCATTGTTTGCACCATGGAATGTGGGCACAGGAATGTTATTATTTTTAACACTGGGTCATTGTTTATTAGGTTTTTTTGATGATTTTGTAAAAGCTGTAAAAAAACGCAATCTTGGTTTAACAGCGAAGCAAAAATTACTTGGACAATTTATATTGGCTGCCGTATTCTGTTATTGCATTACTGAGATTATGGTTGTTCCTACCACATTATGGATTCCTGTTGTAGATACACAATTACAATTGGGATGGGGTTATTATGTATTGGCATTTTTGATTATTGTAGGAGCTACAAATGCAGTAAATTTAACAGATGGTCTTGATGGTCTTGCTGGTGGTACATCAGCAGTGGCGGCGATAGCATTCTCTGTTATTGGTTTGATGGCTGCATCGATGACAAATTCTATTGGTGCTGAAAGTGTTGCGTACTTCGGCGCTATAATAGCAGCTGTATGTCTTGGCTTTTTGGTATATAATGTGAACCCTGCAAAAGTATTCATGGGGGATACAGGCTCTTTGGCATTAGGTGGTGCTTTTGCAGCAATGGCTATTTTAACTAAAACAGAATTGCTACTTGTGGTGATTGGTGGCATTTTTGTTATGGAAGCATTATCTGTTATTATTCAAGTTATTTCTTTCAAAACACGTGGTGTGCGTGTATTTAAGATGAGTCCTATTCATCACCATTTTGAACTTTCCGGATGGGCAGAACAAACAGTTGTTAATCGTTTCTGGTTTGGTGGCGCTGTTTTAGCCATTATTGGTGTACTTTTAGCGACTATAACTTTATAAGATAATACTTAACGGAAGTTGTAAATAATGGTATGCTTATTAGATAGGATACATTAATTTTATAAATAATTTAGGTGATATAGATGGAATATGGAGATAAACATATACTTGTTCTTGGCGCTGGAGCTAGCGGTATAGGTGCCTCTTGGGTATTAGCCCAAGTGGGTGCGCATGTTGTGTTAAATGATTATAAGCCTATGACACTGCCTACGGCTGAGGAGAAACGACTCGTTGCGGCAGGGGTAAATATTATTACAGGGCGTCAAGATGAATCCTTGCTAGATGGCGTGGATCGTATCGTTATTTCTCCAGGTATTTCTTTAGACATTCCGATTGTAAAAGCAGCACAGGCCCGTGGTATTGACGTGGTCAGCGAAGTAGAATTAGCTTATGAAGTATCTAAATCACCTATCGTAGCTGTTACTGGTACAAATGGTAAGACTACGACAACAACCTTATTAACTAAAGTACTAGAAGGCTCTGGAAAACCAGTCCACGTCGGTGGAAATATTGGTGATTCTCTTAGTGAAGTGGCGTATTCTATGCCTGCAGACGGTTTTTTAGTAGCTGAATTATCTAGTTATCAATTAGAGACAATCAAGCATTTTAGGCCTATTGGGGCTATTATGCTCAATATTACTCCAGATCACTTAGCTCGTCATAAGACGATGGAAAACTATATTGCTGCGAAGGAACGCATCTTTGAAAATCAATTAAGTACAGATTATTTAGTGTTGAATATAGATGATCCCGTTGTAGCTGATATGGAACATCGTGCGCCTAGTCATATTCTAAAAATTAGTCAAAAAAAAGCCGTAGAGAATGGCGCTTATTATGCTGATGGGCAATGTTATATTGCTAAAGATGGGGTAGCAAAATTTGTTATTGGAAATGAAGATATTCATATTCCAGGCAGTCATAATATTGAAAACATATTGACCGTTATTGCTTTATCTCATGCATTGGGCGTACCTGTAGAAACAATTCATCGTATTATTAGTGAGTTCCATGGCGTTGAACATCGTTTAGAACGCGTTAAGACGATTGATAGTATTACATTTTATAATGATTCTAAAGCGACTAATGTAGATTCTGTGGTTAAAGCATTAGAATCCTTTGATCAACAAGTTATTCTATTAGCTGGTGGTCATGATAAAATGACGCCTTTAGAAGACTTCATGGAGTTAGTTAAGGAGAAGACTAAAGCTGTTATTTTCATGGGGGAAGCAGCAGATCGTTTTGAGACGGCTGCAAAAGAGGCTGGTGTGAAGCCGATTTATCGTGCTTTATCCATGAAAGAAGCCGTAGAACAAGGCTATAAATTGGCAGAGACTGGCGATATTGTGCTATTATCTCCGGCTTGCTCAAGCTTTGATTGGTACAGCTGTTTTGAAGAGCGTGGAGATGACTTTAAACGTTGTGTTCATATGTTGCAAGAGGGAGGACACCATTAATGAAACGTGTTATTATTTCAGGTGGTGGCACTGGTGGACATATATATCCAGCAATAACTATATATAAGGAAATTATGAAACAAAATCCTGATGCAAAGGTGTTATATGTTGGTACCAAGCAAGGTCTCGAGGCTACATTAGTTCCTAAAGAGGGGATAGAGTTTACTACGATTCCTGTGCAAGGCTTGCAGCGTCAATTATCGTTAGGTACATTAGTTACATTAGGTAAAACTGCTTTAGGCATTGTAAAAGCTAATGCCATAGTTTGTAAGTTTAAACCTGATGTGGTTATTGGTACTGGTGGTTATGTATGTGGGCCTGTTCTCTTGGCTGCAGCATTACATAATATTCCTACTATAATTCAAGAACAGAATGTCATAGCAGGCATTACTAATAAAATTCTGAGTCGTTTTGTTGATGTGGTAGCCCTAGGCTATAAGGATGCAGAAGCATCGTTTTCTAAAGCAAAGCGCGTAGTCTATACAGGGAATCCTGTTCGTCCAGATGTGCTAGTTGATTCGAGAACAGCGGGACGTAACTATTTCAATTTAAGTGATGATACCTTTACAGTACTCATAGCTGGAGGTTCTCGAGGGGCGAGAACTATTAACAATGCTATGATAGATGTACATAAACACTTCCAAGGTGTGAAAGGTATTAAATTAATCCATATTACGGGAAACGGAGAATATGAATCTGTTTTATCCCAATTGGGTATTACCGATGGGGATGGTTTAGGTAGTTCATCTTTGATTTTGCCGTATTTACATGATATGCCAAAAGCACTAGCAGCAGCCGATTTAGCAGTATTTAGATCTGGTGCTATAGGTCTTGCAGAATTAGCAGTTCGCGGTATTCCATCCGTATTGATACCGTATCCATACGCAGCGGAAGATCATCAAACCTATAATGCACGTATCTTTGTACAAGAAGGGGCGGCGCATATGATTGTAGATAAAATGTTGAGTGCTCACGATTTAATAGGGGAAATCGAGATGTTTATGGCCAACCGTGATTTGTTGGCACAAATGGGAGACCGAGCATTGCAATTGGGGAAACCGAATGCGGCTCATGATATTGCAAAATTAGCTTTATCTATTGCAAAGTAACAAGGAGAGGTTTTATGTTAGACGGTATTCACAAAATTCACCTTATCGGTATTGGTGGATCTGGTATGCGTGCGATAGCGAATATTTTGATTCAAAAAGGTTATGATGTATCTGGTTCAGATATTGCTGAATCTGCAGTAATTTCTAAGTTTAGAGATATGGGTGCCACGGTGCATATCGGTCATAATAAAGAATATGTAAATGGTGTTGATGCCATAGTTCGTTCTACAGCGATTCGTGAAGACAATCCTGAAATTGTTGCCGCTAAAGAGCAAGGGATTACCATTTTACATCGTTCTGATATTGTAAAGGCTGTATTAGATGTAACAGATGGTATCGCAGTAGCTGGTGCGCATGGTAAAACATCTACAACTTCAATGATTGGACAAATTTTAGTGGAGGCTAATGCGGACCCTACGGTAATTATCGGTGGCGAAGTAGATTATCTCAAAGGTAGCAGTTGCCTTGGGAAAGGCCATTTTTCAGTTGTGGAAGCGGATGAGAGCGATGGTTCATTTTTAAAATTGCATCCACATACTATCGTTATAACTAATATTGAAGATGATCATATGGATCATTATAAGACTATGGATAACTTGTTAAACGCTTTCTGTGAGTTCGTCGAAACGTTACCAGAAGCAGGCAAGGCTATAGTATGTGGTGATAATGAAAATATTCGTTATGTTATGAGCCGCGTAAAACGTACTTTTATTACGTATGGCTTAGAGGATAATAATGATTATGTAGCAAAAAATATTCATTATGTGGACTCTTCCTTGGTATATGATGTATATCATAAAGGTATTAATATAAGCCGTATCAGCTTGCGCGTGCCTGGAGAACATAATGTATTAAACTCATTGGCAGCCTTTATTGTGGCTCATGAATGTTGCGGTGTAGAAAATCGCTTTATTACAAAAGCGTTAGGTAAATTTATCGGTGCAAAACGACGTTTTGAAACAAAAGGTCATGTTGCTGGCGTCTGGGTTGTCGATGATTATGCACATCATCCAACAGAAATTAAAGCGACCTTAAGAGCAGCAAAAGAACTTGAAAAACATCGCGTTATTTGTGTGTTTCAACCGCATCGGTATACACGTACAAGCTTGTTGAAAGATGAATTTGCCACTGCTTTTACAAGTGCTGATGAAATATATATGACAGATATTTACAGTTCTGGTGAAGATCCGATTGCAGGTATCGATGGACGTACTATTCCTGACGCTGTTGAAGCTGCTACAAATAAGGTTGTACATTATGTACCATCTGTTGATGATATACCGGCTGTATTGGCAAAAATTGTGCGACCTAATGATCTGGTTATCACAATGGGTGCCGGTTCTATTAATCAATATGGACCTAAATTATTAGCTATATTGGAGGAAGGCTTACAATGAAAGATAGAAAAATAATCGTATTGATGGGTGGCCCTTCCAAAGAGGCTGAAGTATCTCGTCGTACTGGCGCTGCTATTGCGGAAGCACTCGAAAGTAAAGGGTATAATGCCCAAACATTAGAACTTAATCCTCGTACTGTTTTAAGAGACATTGAATCCTTAGGTGGAGAGATTGTATTTAATGCAATTCACGGTCGTTATGGTGAAGATGGTGCATTACAAGGCTTACTTGAAATGGCAGAAATTCCATATACTGGATCGGGCATCATGGCTCATGCGGTAGGAATGAATAAAAAAGTAAGCAAAGATGTTTTCAAAGGGGCTAATATTCCAACAGCTACTTCTGAATCCTTTAATGGTAATTTAGAATCTGCAGAAGCCATTATAGGACATATTCGTAAACAGTTTACGATTCCTGTAGTGGTGAAATCTGCTACTCAAGGCTCTAGTATTGGCGTTACCATCGTTCGTGATGAGGCACAATTGGAGGCTGCTGTTACAGAAGCGCTAAAATATGATCCGATTCTTGTAGTAGAGCAATTTCTTGATGGTCGCGAATTTACAGTATCCGTTCTTGACGGGAAGGCATTGTCAGTAATTGAAATCCGTCCACATTCTGGTGAGTATGACTATACCAGTAAATATACTGTAGGTGCTACAGAATATTTAGTACCTGCGCCTATTAGTGAAGAAATGACTGCTGAAATGCAACGCATAGGGGAACTTGTGTATCGCGAAGTACAAGGCAGTGGGGTTATTCGTGTTGATATTATGACAGATCATGCAGATAATATGTATGTTCTAGAATACAATACTGTGCCAGGTATGACGGCAACGTCTTTAGTACCAAAGGCAGCTAAAGAAATGGGAATTGACTTTCCAACATTATGTGAAAAGATTCTATTAACAGCTAGTATAGGGAAATTTTAAGGGCTGAATAGAACATAAGGAGTTATCTATGGATGATAAGCAATACCATCCATCCAACTCTGGGGAGATGCAGTCTTCTACACCTGTTCAAGATGAACGGGCTGTATTTAGAAAACGAGTGTTAAAAATCGGTGGTGCAGTTACTCTCGTGTTGGTGGGATTGTTTACACTACCTATTCCTTTTGGATCCTTAAAAATTATAGGATCGGATAAGGTAACTGTACAAGATGTAATGGTAGCAGGGGATATTCATGAACCTGTAAATATATTGCAAATTAGTACAGAGAAATTAAAAACTAGATTGGCGAAAGACTTACGGGTTGAAGAGGCCCAAATTAGTTATCAATTACCATTTACAATGGTTGTACGTGTCATAGAACGCAAGGCTGTTGCAGTTGTACCAGCTCAGTTTGGTTATTTAACACTTGACAGTAAAGGTCAAGTGATTGCATCAGAGCCTGCAATACAAGATACGTCGGTACCAATGATATCAGGCGTTAAGGCGGGAAATATTTTGTTAGGTGATACCGTTGTGGATAAGCCCATTTTGGCGGCTCTTGAATACTTAAACTCTCTTGATGAGAGCACATTCAAGAATATTGCAGAAGTCAATATAGGAGATCCTGATGCAATAATGGCTTATACCGTATCGGGGGTGCAAATTAGATTAGGGGATAGTAAAGACTTACCTAAAAAAGCTGAGTTAACTCAGTCCATGTTACAAGATATTAAGACAACACATAGCAATGTACAATATATAGATGTTAATGTTTCATCGCCATATATAAAAACTGATGTAATACCGGAAGTTAAAAAGCATCAGCCTGGAACAAAGAATACAGAAGATTCATCTACTAAGAAGGATGATAAAAAACAAGATAAGCAAGGTCATGTTGAAGATAAAAGGTAGATGATTGTCGTGAGACACGAACGGTGGGCAATAGCCTTAGTCAGCTGTATATTGGGTTTCATGGTTGTCACCCAATATAAGATGACTCAAGATAATATAGAAGAAAATATCCGTTTACAACGAGCTGGTGATTTAGCTGTACAATTGCGAGAGGCCCAAAGTGAACGTGATGCATTGTTAAAACAAATAGAAGAGCTTAAACAGTCTGGTGCTACTGGCAATGTTAAAGCAGACGAACAGTTGATGATGAAAGCTGCTTTAACAAATGTTAAAGGTACGGGTGTTAGTGTATTAATCGAGGATAGCTTAAAGCCAATTCAAAGTGGTGAAAATCCTAATTTATATGTAATTCATGATGAAGATATTTTACGTATTGTTAATGAATTACGAGCTGGTGGGGCTGAGGCGATAGCTATCAATGATCAACGTCTCATAGGAACTTCTGAAATACGATGCTCTGGTCCAACTATTACTGTGAATGGTAAGGTTTTTGGGGCTCCTTTTACAGTTAAAGCGATTGGTGATCCAAAAACATTAAATTCTGCGCTCACCATGCGAGGCGGTGTGGTAGATTCCTTGAAACACTGGGGCATAAAGGTAACCATAAAGGAAGAAAATGAATTAGCTATTCCAGCTTTTACAGGAACCTTCAGAGAAGAGCATATAAAGCCTAATGAAACAGGAGGTAAAGAATGAATATTTATATCTTTGCCATTGTTGGTTTAATTGTAGGTACTACATTAGGGTGGCTTTCACCATTTCATATACCTATAAGTTATGCAAATTACACATCAGTTGCTGTTCTGGCTGCACTAGATGCTGTATTTGGTGGTAGCCGAGCTGCATTGGAACGAACCTTTGATCTTAGTAATTTTGTGCTTGGGTTCTTTTCAAATGTTGTGTTAGCTGTTATTCTTGTATATGTAGGTGACCTCATAGGAATTAACCTATATTACGTAGCTCTTATTGGCTTTGGATTGCATGTATTTATTAATGTAGGCGCTATACGCAAGATTATTATGACTAAGCGATTCTAATAAATCACATTCTATATAGTGGAAAGTTTTTAAATTTTAGTGTAAAATAAATGTAATTGTTATAAGATTGTCAGTATATAAATCGATACATTGGGACGTATATTGATACGATAGATAACGATAAGAGGAGGAAGTTCAATGTCTGATTTTGCAAATATTAAAGTTATCGGTGTTGGTGGCGGCGGTAATAACGCTGTTAATCGCATGGTAGATAGCGATCTTAAAGGTGTTCAATTTTTATCCGCTAATACTGAAAGCCAAGTGCTTGAATTATCTAAAGCGGATGTAACGATCCAAATTGGCGAGAAGGTTACAAAAGGTCTTGGTGCAGGCGCAAATCCACAAATCGGTGAAGAGGCTGCTCAAGAAAGCCGCGAAGAAATTATAAAAGCTCTTGAAGGTGCTGATATGGTATTCGTAACTGCTGGTATGGGTGGTGGTACTGGTACAGGTGCTGCTCCTATCGTTGCAGAATGTGCTAAAGAAATCGGTGCATTGACAGTCGGTGTCGTTACTAAACCGTTCGCTTTTGAAGGTAAACGCCGTCGTGCACAAGCGGAAAAAGGCATTGAATTCTTGACTCAAAAAGTAGATACTATTATCGTTATTCCTAATGATAAATTGTTGCAAGTTGTAGATAAAAAATGTTCCTTAAGCGATGCATTCCGTACAGCTGATGATGTACTTCGCCAAGGTATCAAGGGCATTTCAGACTTGATTCAAGTTCCTGGCTTGATCAATCTTGATTTTGCAGATGTTAAAACTATCATGACTGAACAAGGCGAAGCATTGATGGGGATTGGCGTTGGCGAAGGTGAAAACCGCGCTGCTGACGCAGCTAAAATGGCTATTAATAGCCCATTGTTGGAAACATCTATCGATGGTGCAAAAGGCATCTTACTCAATATTTCTGGTAGTGCTAACTTAAGCTTGTTTGAAATTAATGAAGCTGCCGAAATTATTTCTGAAGCGGCGGATCCTGATGCAAATATTATCTTCGGTTCCGTTATCGATGAAAGCTTAGGCGATACAGTTCAAATTACTGTTGTGGCAACTGGTTTTAATTCAAATACTAAGAATGTACCTGAATTCGGTAAAACAACAACTACATCCCGTCCGGCATCCACTACAAATACTAACAGTGGTATCCCTGATATCCCTGTATTCATGAAACGCTAATTTATAGATTGTATAATTACTATACCTATTGATTAGTAACTTATTAAGACATACCGTTGGTATGTGTATAGGAGGTAAAAATGAAGAAATTAGTATTATTAACTTTAGCAGCTACAGTTGTAGCCGGTAGTGCATTTGCTGCAGCTCCTGTAACGAAAATTAGTGATGGATCCACTAAGGTACAAGCTGATTATGCTTTTAAACAACACGTATCTAATGGTGGCGGCAATAGTAATGATGGTTTCGGTGTTTCTTTACAACACGACCTTTCCAATAAAGCCGCATTACAATACTCTTACGATAAATTAAATGCAAAAAATGGTGATATTAAAGATCATCAATTAGCATTGGTTTATAAAGTACATCCAAATGTAAATTTATATGGTGCAGGTACTGCGATTCGTACAAATGATACTGAACTTGGTTTCCAAGCTGGTGTTATCGGTCATGTACCTTTGACTAATAAAGTAAACGGCTTTGCTAAGGCTGGTTGGGGTAATGATATTAAGCAAACTTATCAAGTAGGTGCTCAATATGAAGTACGCCCTGATGTAGATTTGAATGTATACTATGGCTATGATAAATATAGTGTAGATAGCAATGATAAAACTGCAAAAGGTTTACACGCTGGTGTAGGCTATTCCTTCTAAGGATGATGATGACCACTCTTTTGAGTGGTCTTTTTTTATATATTTACTGTTTTATTGTATATTTGTTAATTATTCTTCCTAAATAAGGTACTTAATATATTCTATATATATTTAATAAGTGTTGAGTTACTAATAGTTAGTTAAATCTTCTATGTATACAATATATTTACTGAATATACGTTGTATATTTAAATTAGTTTAGGTATGATAAATATGTAATATTCATTTCAGATAGGATGGTGCTAGTTATGACAAGTGTTGCTGCAAAGCATGCAAAAGGAAAAAAATTAAAAGATGTGATCTTCGTAACTGCTGGTCAAGCTCAAGCTGATGCTAAAGAAAATGGCCGTGAGAATGTTGTAAATGGTACGTTGGGTGCTATTCATGATGAAGAGGGAAACTTAGTTTTTCTTAAGACCGTTAAAGAAGAATATTTGAGTCTTTCGGATTGTGAACATGTTGGTTATGCACCAATTGCGGGTATTCCAGATTTTTTGTGTGCTGCTGAAAAAGAATGTTTTGGAAATTTCCGTCCAGAAGGTCATATTCGTAGCATTGCTACCGCAGGTGGCACTGGTGGCATTCATCATTTGATTCATAACTATACAGAGCCTGGTGATGAAGTATTAACAGCGGATTGGTACTGGGGTGCATACCGTGTTATTTGTAGTGATACTGGACGTACACTAGTTACGTATTCCTTATTTGATGAACATAATAACTTTAATCATGAAGCATTCCAAAATCGTGTAAACGAATTGGCGGCTAAACAAACAAATGTGGTTGTTATCTTTAATACACCTGGTAATAACCCAACCGGCTACTCTATTGAGGATAAAGATTGGGATTCTATCCTTAATTTCCTGAAGGATTTAGTTGCTATTGGTCGAAATAATGTGATTATTGGTATTGATGTAGCATATCTTGATTACTCTGGTGAAAAAGATGAGGTACGTGCGTTCTTCAATAAATTTAGTCATTTACCAAAAGAAATACTCACCTGTGTGTGTTATAGCTTATCTAAAGGATTCACTATGTATGGTCAGCGCGTTGGTGCGATGATTGGGATCTCTGACGATGAAGAAATAGCTGATGAGTTTTTTGAAGTTAACAAATCTACAAGTCGTGCCACATGGTCCAATATTTGTCGTCCCGCAATGCGTACAATGGCTAATATTGTGGCTGATCAAGCTAAGTTTAAAGAATATGAAGCTGAACGCAATTGCTATTATCAATTAATTCGCGATCGTGCTGATATCTTTAAACAAGAAGCAGCGCAAGTGGGACTTCCCATGTTACCTTACCGCGGTGGTTTCTTTATTACAATTCCTACAGACTCTGCAAATGCTATCTGTGAAGAGTTGAAGAAAGAACATATTTATATTATTGCATTAGCAAATGGTATTCGTATAGCTGCCTGTGGTATTCCTAAAAAACAAATGACAGGACTTGCAGGAAAAATTTATACCGCTATGAAACGTCTTGGCAAATTATAATCGATAAGTAAAACTTATATTTAAAGCCACTTGATACACGTATCAAGTGGCTTTTTATATTAATGAATATCCTTATGTTCCTTAATGTTTTGCTCAGCTTCTTTGGCCAAGTTTTCAAGAGCTCGTTTAGGAGCGGTTCTTTCACCTGTATCTGGGTCTACAAACTCAACGCGATCCAAGGTGCTTGTAATTTGACCACGAATGAAGCTTAAGTAGATTTCGTATAATTCTTTTTTTTCTGCTAATTCCTCTGGTGTTAATTCTTGCCCAGATTTTTTCTTTGCAGCTAGTTCATTTATTCGTTTTAATGTATCGTTAATATGACTCATATGCGCCTCCTGTATTCTATATTAGAATAGCATGTTTTATTATAACATAGAACTTAATGAATACGTATGGTAAGATATAAGTTGTACGCGTCTGTACTTTCACAGGTGAGAAAGGAGAACTGTATGCGTGTAACAAAAGCGATAAAGGCAGAGCAGTTGAAACTGTTACAAGAGCATTATTTTGATGCAAAACCTGCCCTTGAGTATACAAATGAATTTGAATTATTAGTTGCTGTAGTTTTGTCTGCACAATGTACGGATGAACGGGTTAATATTGTTACTAAACGACTGTTCCCAGAACTTAATCATCCTGCAAAGATGCTTGAAATCGGAGTTGCTAAGTTAGAGACTCTCATTAAAGATTGCGGCCTTTATAAGTCCAAGGCAAAAAACTTAATTGCTACTTGTCAAATTTTAGTTGAACAATATCATGGAGAGGTGCCTCGTGAGTTTGATCAACTCGTTGAATTGCCTGGTGTGGGGCGTAAAACAGCAAATGTTGTGGTATCCGTTTTATTTGGTACACCAGCCATTGCGGTAGATACACATGTATTTCGCGTGTCTAACCGATTAAAATTAGGTATTGCTAAGACGCCAGAAGAGATGGAACAAAAGTTACAAAAGGCAATTCCAAAAAAGGATTGGGCTGCTGCACACCACTGGTTAATCTATCATGGCCGTAGAGTGTGTAAGGCTCGTAAGCCTTTGTGTAATGAATGTTTTTTAAATCATCTATGTCCTTCAGCCGGAAAGGTTTAATATGAAAGTAAATAACGAAGAATTTATTGCCCTTTGTGCTAATCATGGTATTGAGGGAATTGATATTGTAAATGAGTTAATGCGTTTTAAAGTGCTAGATCAATTGATTTCTAGTAATGCTAGCTCCCGTGAGTGGGGGGTAACGGCAGATGATTTATATGCGTTAGCAGAAAAATCCACAGTAGAATCCTTTGGTCCTGTACCATATGATTTGAATACATTCCAAGCTCTTTATGGACCATCCTTTAGAGTGGAATTGTTTGATTTTATTAGTGACACAGGCATTTTAGAAGGTCTAGATGTAGGCACTATTTGGGAAACTCCTGTTCGTGAAAGTATCGAAGCTCATAGTAAAACGGGAGAATTGGTTCTGTATGCTTATGTAGAAGAATATGCAGGCATGGTTGAAGAGATTCTTCAATCTTATGAAGATAAAAAAGTCGTTCTGTATACGGCATCTCCCGTGTGTTATAGCATTTTGACACGTTTATATCCGATGGCTCAAATCATTAATCAATGGCCTCATCGTAGCTATTTTGATCATATCTTTACAGGCACAGTTGGTATGTTCCAATCCTCTGAAGATATTGTAGAAGAGGTCGCTAACGGATTACATAACTTGGTTCCAGAAGGGACTGCTCAATTATTCTTACCTGCTACAATGGCACAAAATCAATTGGGCTTAAATAATATGGCGTTGCAATTTTTCTTGAACCAAAAACGAGTAGAAGCTATACGAGAATGGACTCCATTAGGGGCTTATGAAATCGTATATGGTAAATACGATGTAAAAAAAATGCGTGTTGGTCTTCGTGAACGTGTAGGGGATGAGTGGAAAACAATTAATTATATTCCATTACCTCATGGTGTATTTGCGCAATTGCCAGTATTTACGGTATTAAATTATGGCTTGTCCTTGCGTTCTATTTTGTTGCCCGGCGGTCAAACGGACGTAGCCTTAGGTCAAGATGGTATTTATTGCATTGATAGCCGTGTATCTGAATTAGGTCGCACTGCTCTTATTGAAAGTGGAGCTTATTTTCTTACTTTTAAACGTCATACTAATCATATTGATGTAGATATTACGACAGAAGTGCCTGTAGATGATATGTACTGGATGTTCCCAGATGCTGAATTAGCATATATGTGGTATGCCTATTTCTGCAGCACTACGGGTCAAACATTGATTCAAGAAATCTCCATGCTCGTTCAAACAGATGAATCCTTTGGCTATATGCTTAGTAGCGTACGTCGTCGCGTATTAGATGTAAAGAATGAAGCCCAACTAATTAAATCTGTACAGGCTGCTGACGAGGCATATATCAAGGCTGTTACGGAGGCTACAAGGAGTTGGAAAGAGACCGTAGATTCATTAGGGGCACAAGTTATGCCACCTACAGCTTCTATTGATATTGAAGATTATAGTGACTATAAAAAAGAATTGTAAATCATATAATTTTGGTTTAAAATATATCGTATCCTAAAAAATATAAACTACTAAATATAGTAGATACGAAACATAGCATATGAATATGTAAGAAAGGAGGACCTATGGCAGTTATTAATTTTGAAATCTTCAAGGTTATTGGTACTTTATCTGAAGATAAAGATGGTTGGAAAAAACAATTAACATGTACTAGTTGGGGAAAATACAATCCTAAGTTTGATCTTCGTGCTTGGGATAGTGAATATACAAGCATGAAAAAAGGTATTACCCTTTCTTTAGAGGAGCTTATTGCATTGCGTGACATCCTCAACGAAAGTGACTTGGAAGCTATTTTAGCTGAGGCTATTGAAGAAAAGCAAGCGTCCAAGGAATAGTATTGGTTACTTGCATTTGTACAGGTGTCATGCTATAATCTATAAGAATAATATTGATTGCTGGAAAGAGGTGTATAGAATGAAACAAGGTATTCATCCAGACTATAAAGAAGCTACAGTAACTTGCGGTTGTGGCAACACATTCAAAACTGGCTCTGTAAAAGAAGACCTTCGTGTAGACGTTTGCTCCAAATGCCATCCGTTCTTCACTGGTCAACAACGTGCGGCTCAAGCTCGTGGTCGTATTGAACAATTTAACAAACGTTACGGCAAATAATTTGTATTGTAATGTAACATGTATTGGCAGGGCTGTTGGCTCTGCCTATATTTGTTTATGAGAGGAGATCTTGTGAACAGAGAACGTATAAAAAAGTTTGTCGGAGGACAGGCTGTGATCGAAGGTGTCATGATGAGAGGCCCTGGCTATACGGCAACTGCCGTACGTGAGCCTGCGGGAACTATTGTAGTTCAAAAAGAGGCTACAAAGTCCATTGCTGACACATATCCAATATTGAAAAAACCATTTCTTCGTGGCTGTGTAGCTCTCTATGAATCTCTAGTGATAGGCATGAAGGCTTTATCCTTCTCTGCTAAGGCTGCTGGCGATGAAGAGGAAGAAATGTCTAATAGTGAAATCGCCATTACCATGGTCATTTCTACACTGTTTGCGATAGCTGTGTTTTTGGCATTGCCTACATTTATCGTAAAATTTATTCCTGGTGTACAGGATAATCATATAGTATTAAATCTCATTGAAGGTGTCATTCGTTTAATACTTTTCTTACTTTATATTTGGGGGATTGGTCTTACGAAGGATATTCAACGAGTTTTCCAATATCATGGGGCAGAGCATAAAACGATTCATACTTATGAATTAGATTTGCCTTTAACTGTAGAAAACGTTCGCCAACAAAGTCGCTTGCATGCGCGATGTGGTACAAATTTCTTACTTATTGTTATGGTAGTTAGTATCTTTGTATTTGCTTTCTTGGGTTGGCCCAATTTGTTGGAACGTATCGTGAGCCGCGTACTCCTTATGCCTGTAGTAGCTGGTATTGCGTACGAGGTAATTCGTCTTGCTGGACGTAGCGATCATTCTTTTGTGAAAGCTCTTATTAAACCAGGTCTTGCGTTACAATATATGACAACGCGTGAACCAGAAGATGATCAAATTGAAGTTGCTATACGAGCTTTAGAAGAGGTCCGTCCGCCTGAGAGTGACGCATATGAAGAGGAATAAACATGTTAGTTGATAAATTACAAGTTATTGAAGATAAATTTATGGATCTTGAGCAGCGCATTAGTGACCCAGAGGTCATTGCTCGCCAAGATGAATGGCGTAAATTGACCCGTCAACATGCTCAATTATCTGAAACCGTTGAAACGTTCCGTACTTACAAAAAAGTTTTATCTGGTATTGATGAAGCTATGGAAGTTATTGAAGATAAATCCATGGACGAAGAATTCCGAGAAATGGCTCAAGAGGAATTGAAAGAGTTAAAACCTCAAAAAGAGGAATTGGAAGAAAAGTTGCAAGTTCTATTATTGCCTAAGGATCCTAATGATGATAAAAATATTATCATTGAGATTCGCGGGGGCGCTGGCGGTGATGAAGCTGCATTATTTGCAGGCGACTTGTTCCGGATGTACACAAAATATGCGGAAAGCCAAGGCTGGCGTTGTGAGATTATCGATGCTAATGAACCAGAGCTTGGTGGCTTTAAAGAGGTTATTTTCTCTGTGGATGGTGAAAATGTATACTCTAAGATGAAATTTGAATCTGGTGTACATCGTGTACAACGTGTACCGGCTACAGAAACACAAGGCCGTGTACATACATCTACAGTTACAGTAGCCGTATTGCCAGAGATGGAAGATGTTGATATTGAAGTTAATGAAAAAGATTTAAAAATTGATACATATCGTGCGAGTGGTGCCGGTGGTCAGCATATCAATAAAACTGAGTCTGCTGTTCGTATTACACACTTACCATCTGGTATCGTTGTAGCGTGTCAAGATCAACGATCTCAATTACAAAACCGTGAAAAAGCTATGCGTGTATTACGTGCTAAGTTACAGGATCAAGCTGAACAAGAGGCCATTTCTAGTATGGCTGCAGATCGTAAGAGTCAAGTCGGTACAGGTGATCGTAGTGAACGTATTCGCACCTATAATTACCCACAAGGACGCGTCACAGATCATCGTATTAATTTAACATTATATAAATTAGATGCTATTTTAAATGGCGATCTTGATGAAATTATTCAAGCCTTAAATGCTGTAGACCAAGCGGCAAAAATGCAGGAGGCCAATACAAATGCATAAGGAGATTTGGACAATCGGTCGTATTCTCCAGTGGACAGAGCAGTACTTTCAAAGCAAGGAGATGGATACACCTCGACTTGATGGGGAAGTACTGCTTTCTCACGTTTTAGGTAAAGATCGGATTTATCTATATACCCATTATGACCAACCGCTTATTCAAGATGAACTCGATGCCTTTAGACCTCTCGTTCAACAACGGGCTAAGGGGCATTGTGTAGCGGCTATCATTGGGGAAAAGGACTTTATGGGGTTGACCTTTAAGGTGAATGATAAAGTATTGATTCCTCGACCTGATACAGAAACTTTGATTGAGTATGTACTAGGCACATATCCAAAAGATAGCGATATGCGTGTCCTCGATGTATGTACAGGTCCTGGTACGATATTGTTAAGTCTATTACACTACTTGCCGAATGCGTGTGGAGTAGGACTTGAAATATCTACCGATGCTTTGTCAGTGGCTGAGAAAAACTGTGAAAGGTTTAATTTAAATGATCGTGTTCAATTTATAGAATCCGATATGTTTTCTGGTTTGGTAGGTAAAACTGAGAAGTTTGACCTCATCGTATCGAACCCACCATATATCCGTACAGGGGATGCTAAATTATTGTCTCAGGACGTGTTAAATGAGCCTCATATTGCCTTATTTGGTGGTGAAGATGGACTTGATTTTTATCGTATTTTGACTAAATCATGCGGTATATATTTAAAATCGCAAGGCCGTATAGCTTTTGAAATAGGTTTTGATCAAGCTGAGGCTGTAAAGTCTTTATTAGAGGAAACAGGGCAGTATTCTAATATTCGATGTATTACTGACCTTGGTGGAAATGATCGCGTTATAATAGCTGTGTATGAGGGATAATATGGATACTCAAATTATTACAAATCCATCAGATCAAGAACTAGATATGCTTGCTCGCGCTTTACGTAATGGCGAATTAGTGTCCATTCCTACAGAAACTGTATATGGATTAGGTGCTAATGGGTTAGATCCGGAGGCGATGGATAAAATCTACACCGCTAAAGGTCGCCCTTCCGATAATCCACTTATTTTACATGTTCCTAATAGTGAAAGTATAAAACCTTTAGTAACAGAGGTTTCAAATACGGCACAATTATTAATGGATACGTTTTGGCCTGGTCCGTTGACAATCACATTGCCTAAATCAGATTTAGTGCCAGATCGTGCTACAGGCGGATTACCTCGTGTTGCTTTACGTTGCCCTGATCATGAGCTTTGTCGAGCTTTATTAGAGCGTGCTGGTGTACCTATAGCGGCTCCTAGTGCTAATATATCTGGACGGCCAAGTCCCACAACGGCACAAGATGTTTATCATGATATGAAGGACCGTATTTCCTATATTTTAGATGCTGGTTCATGTACGATTGGTGTAGAGTCTACTGTTGTGGAAGTCCATGATGATAAGGTCATTATATTGAGACCTGGTGGAATTACAAAAGCACAGCTTGAAAATGTTGTGTCTACGGTTGAGTATGATACTGCTCTAGTTAATGCTAACACTAAGCCAAAGGCTCCCGGTATGAAGTATACGCATTATGCTCCTGATGTACCTATGACAGTTGTTGTAGGTAGTCCAGAAGGTGTAGCAAGTACTTTCAAAGAGCTTTCTGCAGAGGTAGAAGGTCCCATAGGTTGTTTGGTAAGTCATGAAACGTACGACCTGATTAAAGGGGATACACGCTTTATATGCCATTGTTTTGGCCATCATAGTGATGCTTTATCATTAGGTCATGACTTTTACAAAAGTCTATTACATTTTAATGAAAAGCATGTTACCCTAATCTTGGCAGAAGGTGTTGATGATGACGGTTTTGGTGTTGCTATTATGAATCGTATGGAGAAGGCATCGAGCCATCATATCATTTATAAGTAAATTTACTAGCATAAAAATGTCCACTGATAATAGAAATATGTCTTTACATATTGGATGGATTTGCTATAATGTATAAAGTAATCACAAAATGTGATTAAGTAAGGATGTTATTATGAATATTTTATTTGTGTGTACCGGTAACACTTGCCGTAGCCCTATGGCTGAAGGTATTACACGGGCACTTGCAGCGGAGCAACATAAGGATGTTACCACTGTATCGGCTGGGTTATTTGCCGCTTATGGCGCAAAACCAACTGAACAAGCCGTGGAAGCCGTCCGTTCCATTGCAGATATTTCTGATCATGAATCGAGACCATTGACGATGGAACTCGTGAATGCAGCAGATCTTATCATTGGTATGACGAAAGATCACAAATCTGTACTGCTTCGCCAATTCCCATTTGAGGAAAGTAAAATCAAAACGATTTCCGAGTGGGGTGGTCTAGATGGTGATGTTACGGACCCATATGGATCTGACCAAACCGTATATAATCAATGTGCGGAACAAATTTATCACTTAGTAGAGGCCGGTCTTACATCAGTGCCTCAGAAGGCGTAGGAGATGAAATTATGAAAGTTGCAATCGGTTGTGATCATGGCGGATTAAATCTGAAGGAATCTGTTAAAGAAGTATTGAGTGCATTGGGACATGAAGTAGAGGATTTTGGTTGTTATTCAGCTGAGTCTTGTGACTATCCTGATATTGCAGTACCTGTAGCAAATGCAGTTGTATCTGGTCAAGCAGATCGCGGTATTTTGATTTGTGGTACTGGTATCGGTATCGGTATTGCAGCAAATAAGATAGCGGGCATTCGCGCTGCTCTTTGTCATGATACATTTTCTGCTCACGCATGTCGTGAACATAATGATGCGAACATCCTTACTATGGGTGAACGCGTTATTGGACCAGGCCTTGCTAACGATATTGTAACCATTTTTATGGAAACTGAGTTTGAAGGTGGACGTCATGCACGTCGTGTAGAGAAAATAAAAGCATTAGAGAAATAATACATCATTACTTTATAGATAGTTGTTCTATATGAGGAGGATACTCATGAGTTTCTTAGAAAAACAAGACCCTAATATTCAAGCTGTTATCAACCAAGAGTTAGCACGCCAACGCGATAAATTAGAAATGATTGCTTCTGAAAATTTTGTTTCTCAAGCTGTAATGGAAGCTCAAGGTAGCGTATTGACTAACAAATATGCAGAAGGGTATCCTGGCAAACGCTATTATGGCGGTTGTGAAAATGTTGATGTTATTGAAACATTGGCTATCGAACGTGCAAAACGCCTGTTCGGTGCAGAACATGCTAATGTACAACCTCACTCTGGTTCTCAAGCAAACTTTGGCGTGTATTTCGCATTATTACAACCAGGTGATACTATTGTGGGTATGAACTTGTCCCACGGCGGTCATTTGACTCATGGTTCTCCAGTTAACGTATCTGGTACATATTTCAATGTAGTACCTTATGGTGTAGATGCTGAAACACAACAAATCGACTACGATGAGTTCCGTAAAATTGTATTGGAAGCAAAACCTAAGTTGATTATCGCTGGTGGTAGTGCTTATAGCCGTCAAATCGACTTTAAGAAAATGGCTGAAGTGGCACACGAAGTAGATGCTATTTTCATGGTAGATATGGCTCACTTTGCTGGACTTGTAGCAGCTGGTTTACATCCAAACCCTGTGGAATATGCAGATATCGTTACTACAACAACTCATAAAACATTGCGTGGCCCTCGTGGTGGTATGATTCTTTGCAAAGAAAAGTATGCTAAAGCAATCGATAAAGCCATCTTCCCTGGCATCCAAGGTGGTCCTTTGATGCATGTTATCGCTGCTAAAGCTGTAGCATTTGGTGAAGCTTTACAACCTGAGTTCAAAGTATATGCACAACAAGTCATCGACAATGCAAAAGCGCTGGCTGCAGCATTACAAGAAAAGGGCTTAACAATTGTTTCTGGCGGTACAGATACTCATGTTATGCTTGTAGATGTTCGTAATACTGGTTTAACTGGTAAAGAAGCTGAACACTTACTCGATGAAGTAGGTATTACATGTAATAAAAATACAATTCCATTTGATCCAGCTAGCCCATTTGTAACAAGTGGTATTCGCCTTGGTACGCCAGCTCTTACAACACGTGGTTTGCAAGTGAAAGATATGGAAGAAATTGCCGATATTATTGCAGTGGTTCTTAAAAATCCTGAGGATAAATCGCTCCATGAAGAAGCTAGTAAACGTGTTGCTGCACTTTGTGAAGCGTATCCATTGTACTAATCGATTGTATTAATATTAAATATATATTTATAGTCCTATAAGTTTATAGGTAGTGTAAAAGGGGTGTGCCATCGGCACATCCCTTTCAATATTTTTATGGCATGATTTTCTAATCTGTGATAGAGTAAATATGATAGTTAATCGCTAGAATGGGATATGTATATTGTTTTATAGGAGGACAGTCATGAAAGTTAATGTTATGACACATCCATTGATTCAACACAAAGTTACATTGATGCGTGACGTACAAACAGGCTCTAAAGATTTCAGAGAACTACTTGATGAAATTACTATGTTGATGGGGTATGAAATTACACGCAACTTACCACTTGAGGATGTGGAGGTAGAAACACCACTAACTAAAATGACTGGCAAACGAATTGCAGGTAAAAAACTGGGTATTATTCCAATTCTTCGCGCTGGTCTAGGTATGGTAAATGGTATGCTTAGTTTAATTCCAACTGCAAAAGTTGGTCATATTGGTTTGTACCGTGATCCTGAAACTTTGAAACCAGTAGAATACTACTGTAAACTACCATCTGACGTAGGAGAACGCGACTTCATCGTAACTGATCCAATGCTTGCTACTGGTGGTAGTGCAGCTGCAGCGATTACATTGCTAAAAGAAAAAGGTGCTAAACATATTAAATTAATGTGCTTAGTAGCTGCTCCTGAAGGGGTAGAAGCAGTAAATAAAGAACATCCAGATGTTCCTATTTATGTAGCAGCACTTGATGAAAAGCTTAATGATCATGGTTACATCTTGCCTGGCTTAGGGGATGCAGGTGACCGTATCTTCGGTACAAAATAAAATACAATAAAACGACATATTAGAATATAATAAGGGGACATGACGACATATTATTAGATTTGAAATAATAACAAATTATCTAAGGCGTATGTCGTTTTCTCTTATTTAGGGTTGAATAAAAATTACATAAGGTATACAATACAAGTGTAAAAGTATTTTTTTATTTTAGGTGGGACGGATTTTGTTCACATGGGACGAAAAACGATTCATGTAATCCCAACGGGTAAAGGAGGGACCCGATGAACGAATTTCTAATGATATGTGAACGTATTGTTCCTGAAATTGTTAGCGTATTGAAGGAGCGATACAAAATACTAAACCACCTTGTTTATGAAGAGCCTATAGGCCGTAGAACATTAGCTACCGCAACGGATCTTCCAGAGCGAACCGTAAGAAGTCATATTGAGTTAATGCGTGCTAATGGTCTTGTAGACATTTATAAACCAGGGATTTTTCTCACTGATGAGGGACATGCAATTGTTCCAAAGTTACGAAATTTTTTAAATGAGCTAGATCGTATTAACGAGCTAGAACATCGATTGACTGAAGCACTTCATATCGATAGAGTTGTTATTACACCTACAGAAGGAACCTTGATGGTTAAAAAGTTAGGCTTTACAGCGGCAAAGTTATTGCAAGACCTATTGAAACCTAATGCAGTAGTAGCCATCAGTGGCGGTAGCACCATGGCAGCAATAGCTGAAGAAATGCCTATCTTACCTTTCAATCCTACTGTGGTACCAGCCCGTGGTGGCGTTGGTGAAGTAGTGGAATACCAAGCTAATGTAATTGCTTCGGTGCTTGCTGAACGACTAAGTGGTTCCTATAAGATGCTCCATTTACCTGATGGACTTTCACAAGACTCATTACATATGCTCATGACTTGTGAACCACAAATTAAAGAAATTGGAGACCTCATTAGTAGGACTGACGTACTATTATTTGGTATTGGTACTGCAATGCGCATGGCGGATCAGCGCCATATTGCCGATGATGTGCGTAAGCAGTTGGTAGATAATCATGCGGTAGGTGAAGCACTTGGCCAATATTGTGACATTGAGGGTAAGTTAATTTATTCTACTAATAATATTGGTTTATCACTTCCCGATGTAGTAAAGGTTCCCAATGTTATTGCTGTAGCTGGCGGACAAGAAAAAGCGAGCGCTATTATAGGTGTGATGCGAGCTTGCCAGAAAGGGATACTTATCATTGATGAGCAAGCAGCCGAAGGTATGCGTCAATTGTTACAAATTTCTGCCTTATAGGCGAATTAGTAGTTATAAATTTTAGTTTGAATTTGGTTAGAATTTTTGTTATTAGGAGGATCTAACAATGGCAGTAAAAGTTGGTATTAACGGATTTGGTCGTATTGGTAAATGTGTAGTTCGCGCAGCGATTAATAATCCTGATGTGGATGTAGTGGCAATTAATGCAACTGGTGATAATGAAGGTACTGCATTATTGTTAAAATACGATTCCGTACACGGTACAATTCCTAATGAAGTAACATTTGATGAAGAAAATATCTACGTTGATGGTAAAAAAATCCGTGTATTCCATGACCGCGACGCTTCTAAATTACCATGGTCTGAAGAAGGCGTAGAAATTGTTATGGAATGTACTGGTAAATACCGTGATGCAGAGGAAGCAAAGGTTCATTTGAATCAACCTACTGTAAAAAAAGTATTAATCTCTGCACCTGGTAAAAACGAAGACTTAACTATGGTTATGGGTGTTAACCAAGATATGTATGATCCTGCAAAACATCACATTATCTCTAATGCATCTTGTACAACAAATTGCTTGGCTCCATTTGCTAAAGTATTATGTGATGAATTCGGTATCAAACGCGGTATGATGACTACAATTCATTCCTACACTAATGACCAAAAAATTCTTGATGCACGTCATAAAGACCCTCGCCGTGCTCGTGCTGCAGCAATGTCCATCATTCCTACAACAACTGGTGCAGCGAAAGCTGTTGCTAAAGTATTGCCTCAATTAAAAGGTAAATTAGATGGTTTTGCATTGCGCGTTCCTACTCCAGACGTATCTGCTACAGATCTTGTTTGCGAACTTGAAAAACCGGCTACTAAAGAAGAAATCAACGAAGCATTTCGCAAAGCAGCAGCCGGTGAATTAAAAGGTATTCTTGGTGTATCTGATGTACCATTGGTATCCTGTGATTTCAGCTCTGATCCTCGTAGCTCCATTGTTGATGCTGATTTGACAATGGTTATGGATGGCAACATGGTAAAAGTTGTTTCTTGGTATGACAACGAATGGGGTTACTCCGAACGTCTTATCGACATGGCCGCATTTGTAGCAAGCAAAGGCTTATAATCAGGAGGCTTTGATGAAACAAACAATTGAAGGTTTACAAGTAGCTAATAAAACAGTATTTGTTCGTGTTGATTTTAATGTTCCTATGAAAGACGGTGTCATCACTGATGACACTCGTATTCGTAGTGCATTACCTACTATCAATTACTTAATCGAAAAAGGGGCAAAGGTTATCCTTGCTTCTCACTTTGGTCGTCCTAAGGGAGAACGCAAACCAGAAATGTCTTTGGCACCATGTGCTAAGCATTTATCTGACCTTATCAACAAGTCTGTAGCATTCGTAGATGACTGTATTGGTCCTAAAGTTGAAGAAGCTGTAAAAGCATTACAATCTGGTGATGTATTGATGCTTGAAAATTTGCGTTACCACAATGAAGAAACTAAAAATGACCCTGAGTTTGCTAAGCAATTGGCATCTCTTGCAGATGTTGCTATCAATGATGCGTTTGGTGTATCTCACCGTAATGCGGCATCTGTAGTCGGTATTGCTGATTATATCCCTATGGCAGCAGGTTTCTTGCTCAAAAAAGAAATTGACGCATTAAGTGCAGCTATAGTACATCCCAAAACACCTATGGCAGCTATTATTGGTGGCGCGAAAGTTACAGATAAAATCTCCGTTATTTCTAACTTATTGCCTAAAGTTGATGTAATGATCATCGGCGGTGGTATGGCTAATGCGTTCATTAAAGCGCAAGGTTGCAATATTGGTAGCTCCTTATTTGAAGAAGGTCAAGAAGTTATCGCTACAGACCTTGTTATGGAAGCTCGTGTAGCAGGTGCTAAATTACTAACACCTATTGATGCTGTAGTAGCAGATGCTTTCAGCAACGATGCTAATACTAAAATCGCTGATGTTGATCAAATCGAAGATGGCTGGATGATATTAGATATTGGGCCTAAAACCCGCGAACTTTATGTAGAAGCATTGGCGCCAATGAAGACTATTATTTGGAATGGTCCTATGGGCGTATTTGAAATGGAAAACTTTGCAGCTGGTACAAATGCAGTAGCGAAAGCTGTAGCTGAATCTGATGCGATGACTATCGTTGGTGGTGGCGACTCTGTAGCAGCCATTGAAAAAAGTGGTTTAGCAGATAAAATTAGCCACATCTCCACAGGTGGCGGTGCATCTTTAGAATTCTTAGAAGGCAAAATCCTACCGGGTATTGCTGCATTGTCCGAGGCATAATATGAGAAAACCCATTATTGCAGGGAATTGGAAAATGAATGGCACCATTGCATCTGGATCAATTCTGATCGAAGCGTTTAACAGCGTGTTACAAGATATGGAATTGTCCTGTGATGTAGTTGTATGTCCGCCTTTTACAGCTATCGAACGTGCTGTAGTATTGACGAAAAATACAGCTATTGAAGTAGGTGCACAAACTATGGATTATCATGATGCTGGTGCGTTTACTGGTGAGATTTCACCACTTATGCTTACAGAAGTAGGCGTTAATTATGTAATCATCGGTCACTCTGAGCGCCGTGAATATTATGGCGAAACAGATGAGACCGTTAATGCAAAAATTAAAAGTGCATTTCATCATAATTTGAATCCTATTGTCTGTGTTGGTGAAAGTTTAGAACATCGTGAAACGGGTCATACACTTGATTGGATTACGTCTCAACTAAAAGGGGCTTTGGCTGATATTCCGAAAGAACAAGTCAGTCAATTAATCATTGCGTACGAACCAATTTGGGCTATCGGTACGGGCAAGACAGCAACGGCTGATCAAGCTGAAGAGGTATGCAAAGAAATCCGCAATTACATTCGATCTTTATATGATAATGAAACTGCCGATGCAGTACGCATCCAGTATGGTGGTAGCGTTAAATCAGAAAATGCACTAGAAATCCTTGGAGAGCCTAATATTGACGGTGCTCTCGTAGGTGGTGCATCACTTGTGGTCGATGAATTTATTGATATTATTAAAGCTGCAAACCAAGTAAGCGCTTAATATGAGGTTACAAATGGCTAAATTAGAGGCTCCCGTAATGCTAGTCATCCTAGATGGCTTTGGCTTGGGGGATAAATCAGACACAACCAATGCTGTAGTACAGGCGAAGCCGCTCTGTTTTAATCGATTATGGGATATGTATCCACATACAACATTAGAAGCATCAGGGCTTGCGGTAGGCCTTCCAGAAGGTCAAATGGGAAATTCTGAAGTTGGCCATTTAAATCTTGGCTCTGGTCGCATAGTGTATCAAGATTTGACTCGTATTACTAAAGATGTCGAGTCTGGTGAGTTTTATAATCGCCCTGTTATGAAGGAACTATACGAAGTAGCTAAGAAGCAAAGCTTACATCTTATAGGCCTAGTTTCAGATGGCAATGTGCATTGCTCCTTAGATCATATTAAGGCAGTCATCAAGGGGGCTCATGATAATGGAATCGAGCATGTGTATGTCCATGCTTTGCTCGATGGTCGTGATGTAGCTCCACAATGTGCACAAGGCTATTTAAAGGACTTAGAAACGTATATGGCTGATCTCAATTGTGGTAAAATTGCTACAGTTAGTGGTCGCTATTATGCAATGGACCGCGATAATCGTTGGGACCGCGTTGAATTGGCATATAATGCCATCGTACATGGTCAAGGTGAAATAGCTACATCTGCATGTGAAGCAGTGCAACAGTCTTATGATAAAGATGCGGCAGATGAGTTTGTACTTCCTACGGTGATTGATGCTGCAGGGACTATCAAAGATGGAGATGCGGTTATATTCTGTAACTTCCGCCCAGACCGTGGTCGTGAACTTACAAAGGCACTAGTGTTACCTGATTTTGATGGCTTTAAACGGGAGCCACTATCTATATATATGGCAACTATGACAAAATACGAGGATGGTTTGCCCGTACATATTGTGTATCAAAAGGATACATTATCTGAAACATTAGGTGAAGTTCTAAGTATAGGTGGTTATCGCCAATTGCGCATCGCGGAAACAGAAAAGTATGCTCATGTTACATATTTCTTTAATGGCGGTGAAGAGGAACCCTTTGAAGGGGAGGACCGCATTCTCGTAAAATCCCCTCAAGTGGCCACCTATGATTTACAACCAGAAATGAGCGCTTATGAAGTGACCGATAAGGTTGTACAAGCAATACAAGATGAAACATATGACATGATCATCTTGAACTTTGCAAATCCAGATATGGTTGGTCATACTGGTAGCTTTGAAGCTGCCGTTAAAGCGGTTCAAGCAGTAGATACTTGTTTAGGTCGTATCGTGGAGGCTATTCGTAGCAAGAAAGGTCATCTGTTAGTTACAGCAGATCATGGTAATGCAGAGCTTATGGTTAACCATGAAACAGGTAAGGTACATACGGCACATACAACGAACTTGGTTCCTTTAATTTTAATGAGCGACAGTTTAAAAACAGCTACATTAGAAGCTGGTAAATTATGTGACATTGCTCCTACATTATTAGATTTAGCTGGGATACAACAACCAAAAGCTATGACAGGTCACAGCTTGGTACATAAAGCATAATATGGAGCTTTCACTATATTAGTAGTTAATTAGAGTTATAAGCCTATAAGGTTTAGCTCAATATATATAATGGCTGTCAGATGGCAGTTATTCCATTAGATTATATGAGGTGAAAAAATGGCAGTAATTGAACAAGTCATTGCAAGAGAGATTTTAGATTCCCGCGGTAATCCAACAGTTGAAGTTGAAGTATGTTTAGAAGATGGTACTATTGCGACAGCAGCTGTTCCATCTGGTGCTTCCACAGGTATGTTTGAAGCCGTAGAATTACGGGATGGAGATAAATCCCGTTACTCCGGTAAAGGTGTTTTAAAAGCTATCGATAATGTAAATGCTAAAATTGGTCCTGCACTTATCGGTTATGACGCTACAGAACAAGTGGCAATCGATAACTTGATGTTGCAACTTGACGGTACAGACAATAAATCTAACCTTGGTGCAAATGCAATTCTTGGCGTATCAATGGCAGTAGCTCGTGCGGCGGCTGAATCTTTGGACTTGCCATTATTTGTATATCTTGGTGGCTTCAATGCTAAAGAGTTGCCAGTTCCTATGATGAATATCTTGAATGGTGGCGCACATGCAGATAACAACGTAGATATTCAAGAATTCATGATCATGCCTGTAGGCGCTAAATCTTTTGCAGAAGCTCTTCGTAGCTGTGCAGAAGTATACCATACTTTGAAATCCGTACTTCACAATAAAGGTCTTAGTACTGCAGTAGGTGATGAAGGTGGTTTCGCACCTAACTTGTCATCTAATGAAGAAGCATTAGAAGTAATTTGTGAAGCTATTAAAGCTGCTGGTTATGAACCAGGAAAAGATTTCAAATTGGCACTTGATTCTGCATCTTCTGAATTCTACGAAGATGGTAAATACAATCTAGCTGGCGAAGGCAAAGTTAAAACAGCTGCTGAAATGGTAGACTTTTACGAATACCTAGTAGGTAAATACCCAATTGTATCCATCGAAGATGGTCTTGCTGAAGAAGATTGGGAAGGCTGGAAATTGTTGACAGACCGCCTTGGTGACCGCGTACAACTTGTTGGTGATGATTTATTTGTGACTAACACAAAACGTTTGGCTCGTGGTATTGAGCTTGGTGTAGGTAATTCTATTCTTGTAAAAGTTAATCAAATCGGTACTCTCACTGAAGCTTTTGATGCTATGGAACTTGCTAAACGTGCTGGTTACACTTGCGTAGTATCTCACCGCTCTGGTGAAACTGCAGATACATTCATTGCTGATATTGCTGTAGCTGTAAATGCTGGTCAAATCAAGACTGGCGCACCGGCTCGTTCTGAACGTGTAGCAAAATATAATCAATTACTTCGCATTGAAGAAATGTTATACGAAACAGCTCAATATAAAGGTAATGACGTTTTTTATAACTTAAAATAAGATACGTTATATCTAATAGTCCAATAAGGGCGCCCTTTGGGGCGCCTTTTTTGTATGTGATGAATTGTAAAATATATTGCGACAAATAAAAAGACTCATATTGGAGATCT